>NZ_JBHZTC010000104.1:0-508 GCF_042879195.1 Kocuria nitroreducens | reverse complement strand
TGCGCGATGCCGCCGGACGGGATCCGATGGCCAGCGCCGGGATCGTGGACTCACAGTCGGTCAAGGGCGCCGACACCGTCGGGGCGGACTCGCGCGGCTACGACGCGGGCAAGAAGATCAACGGGCGCAAGCGCCACATCGTCACCGACACCCTCGGCCTGCTGGTCGTCGTACTGGTCACCGCCGCCAGCCTGCAGGACCGTGATGGTGGGCGGCTGGTGCTCAACCGGGCACGAATGGCGATGCCCTCCATCGTGGTGGTGTGGGCCGACGGCGGCTACGCCGGCAAGCTGCTGGCCTTCGCCCAGTACTACCTGTCCATCACCGTGCAGATCGTCAAGCGGACCGACAAGCGGCCCACCTTCGAGGTCCTTCCCCGCCGCTGGGTCATCGAACGCACCCTGTCCTGGCTGATGCGCACCCGCCGCCTGGCCCGCGACTACGAACGCCTCCCCGCCCACGCCGAAGCCATGGTCAAGTGGTCCATGATCGGGCTGATGACCCGCCG
>NZ_JBHZTC010000103.1:0-516 GCF_042879195.1 Kocuria nitroreducens | reverse complement strand
AACTCGTCATCCTTGTTCGCTCCCTTGCGCCACCGCCCCTTGCTCCTGATAGTCAGATCCTGCAAGAGCAGCTCCAAGTTGGGAGAGAATCGAAAACGAACTACTTTGGGGTGTATGAGGTTCAAGCCTTGACCAAAACAGATGCCATAGTCAATGTGGATGACTTCGTATGTGCTGTCTGAAACAAGTATGTTTCCAGGATGCCGGTCCCCTTGGCGCCCACCCGGGCCAACCTTTCGCCAACCGCGCCGTTGGGCCCACGTCAACCCAAGCTCAAATTCAAGTGGTGGTGTAGATCCGTACAGAGGGGGGCTGAGACGTGTGGTCATTTTTTCTAGAATGGGCCACAGTATTTCCCAATTTTCCCAATCTGGCGTACTGTATATGTACTAGTCTTTCTGTTGCATGAGGAACGTTCCATGACATCATTCCATGTGTAGGGCATTTGTACAACATTTAACGTGTCACGTTTTGGGCTGATTATGTCATATTCTTTCCAGGATGCGTACTTGTAAC
>NZ_JBHZTC010000102.1:0-518 GCF_042879195.1 Kocuria nitroreducens | reverse complement strand
TTCAGTTGGGTAGAAGGCTCCAGGAAGTGATTTGGATCGGGTGTCAGTTCGGTCAAAGGTTCCAGGAAGTTAATTTGATCGGGGTGTCAGTTGGGCCAAAGGTTCCAGGAAGTGTATTTGATTGGGGTGTCAGTTGGTTTGAACATTTGAGGAAGTGAATTTGATTTGGGCATCAGTTGGATTGAACGCTTGGCGAACTGAATTGGGGCTCAGGTTGCTCAAGTGGGGTGAGTTGAAAAACTATGATAATTTGAATCGACTGATTTGAGTGAAAAAAGTGTGATTTAGCTATTTCAAAATCCACCTTGGTTGGGTTGGTGGGTTTCAAAACCCCTCAATTAGGAATTGTGGATTTGGCAATTTCTAATTGACTGGTTTGTAATGGTGGATTTCTCATATTTGATACCCCCTTATATCTGAATGCAGCATGGGATTTCTTCCATGATATTGGTACCAAAATGATCAAATGCCCCTAAAGATTCATTTTGTACCTTGACTGACCACAAAACCCCCAAATG
>NZ_JBHZTC010000101.1:0-525 GCF_042879195.1 Kocuria nitroreducens | reverse complement strand
GGCTGGCGAGGGCGCGATTTCGGCCGGCACTGGCTGCGAAGGCTGGCTCGCCGGAGAGCGCTCGAAAATCTCAGGCTCTTCGTCCATATCCTCAGCTTCTGATCCGGAGTTAGGAGAAGCCGCCTTCTTCGGGGTCTTCCTAGCGGCAGAAGCTGGAACTGCAGGGGCCTTGCAAGGTTTAGGCACCTCGTGCTTCTTGCGCGCCGGGTCGGATTGATAAGAGCTCGAAAAGGATTGAGATGACACCGCGGGGGGATACCAGGGATCCAAGGAGCCGCACGTGGCCCGATACTCCGTGGTCGCCGAACTAGACTGGGGTTGGAAAGATGCCACGACGTGGCGAATCGGTTGTGAAGCGTCGAAAGGAATCAAAGCGCCATTCGGGAGGAAGAAATTGGTACCTTTTTGCTCCACCAGCTTCTCCTCCTTGTCTTTCTTGAGCTCGAAACAACGGGCAGTACCATGACCCTCGCGATGACAGTAGTAACAAACCAGAGGTCCACGCGATCCTGACGGCGCAGCAGC
>NZ_JBHZTC010000100.1:0-528 GCF_042879195.1 Kocuria nitroreducens | reverse complement strand
TCTACACAACCATGTAAGACTTGCTATCCTCCCAACATTGCTTGGCTATTGGGCTGATCTCTTGATCGTTCTCTCCCTTTCGGCCCTCTCGGTACATAGGATCCCCTCCTTTCTGATTTATCTATCTCTTGTTTTTATCACCATCTGTTGTAACTTTACTTTTTCGATCCTCAGAGTCGCGGAAGTCTGAGCTTTGTAAAGCTTGATTTATTTGAATGTATGAGGTCGGGTTGGATGTGGCCGCAAGACCTGGCTAGCCTTATGACTTCCGAACCCCTGCCCTAATATAATCCTGATCGGCTTTTTGGTCGGGGGTATGAACCAATCGAGCTCTAGGGAAAACTAGAGTTTAAGCTCACTAGGTTGAACCAGAAACACACACAGCTGAGAATTCTGGGGCGAGTTGAGTTCGGTGAGGTCCAGTGGATGTGGCCGTCAGACCACCTGAGGCCTCTCACTTCCCCGACAGGATGAATACTCTTTACTGCCAGGCAAGGGCCGGATGAGTGTCTCTAGTTTCTTAGAAGG
>NZ_JBHZTC010000099.1:0-530 GCF_042879195.1 Kocuria nitroreducens | reverse complement strand
GGCAGACACCCTACGAACGACTCCGCCAGAAAACCCAAGACCCACTGTCATAAGCCTCCGTCAGTTGCACATGATTGGGCCTCTTACACCGTTACTGCGATAGTCCCATCAGAACCTCCTGTTGCAACGATCCCCTGAAACCGCGCAAGGGTTGCGAGTCGCTTTGGTTGTGAGACTCGGGAGCTTCCAGCGGTTGCCGTTTTCAAGTGTCGGTCCTCGGTCTGCGGGGCACCACTGAGGTCGTCGTTGTGGTCCTTTTCTGTCGGGGTGAGGCAGTGTGGGCAAGTTCTTTGGTCTGATTAGAGGCTGGGTTTGATGTGAAAGCTGCCTTCGACACCGTGTGACGCCTCGGAGGGGGTGGGCCATAACGATCAGGTCTTCACAGCCTCCACCGCGGGCGTCCTTCTGCGGTCCTGGATGGAGACTGGCGGTACGGGGCCAGTCGTTGACAGCTGTGGTAGTAGCGTCCCCTAGCGTGGTGTACGCCGGGCCCTGGGGGCGTGGCGTTCCGAACGTGAGGCGGCCACCGC
>NZ_JBHZTC010000098.1:0-533 GCF_042879195.1 Kocuria nitroreducens | reverse complement strand
CATTCTTACAAGATCTACTCTCAACAAGTTATGAGCCTATCTTGCTAGAGTAGCTTGTTTTTTTTACAAGACACCAACACCGGCCCAGGACAAGTCTTATTGTAGTCAATCAAAGTGACGAGCACCGTAGTCAATCATTAACAAGCCTAGTAGTCTGCCGGCATGATTGTTTCCAGAATGCCTACTTCTACACGCCAGGAGAAGATGAAGCAATTATCCCGTATCATGAGCGGATCGCACTCGGCATCATTCAATCCTCTGTGCACCCCAACTTGTCCTTTGACATACTCAATGTTGAAATTTCAGCTAAGGTCTATGCACACCTGGTCTCTAAATTCGGGATTGTTAACCGGGCACGGCAACTCCAGGCGTGGGAGAAGTTGAAAGCCATCTCACTTTCCTACTACACTAGCGCTGCAGAGGTGCTTGCGGATTTCAATCAGTGCGCAAGGACTTTCATGGAACAGGTCATTGAGTTGACTTGGGATGAAATCTGCAGCTTCATCCTGCAGGGCAACCTATGCGACCACCTT
>NZ_JBHZTC010000097.1:0-585 GCF_042879195.1 Kocuria nitroreducens | reverse complement strand
GAAGTCGTTGAGCGGTTGGCTTTCTTGAGGATTTCGGTGCTGGTCTTGGTCCACACGAACGGGTGACAGCGGTCGTTCCAGCCGGTGATGAAGGCCCGGATCCGGGCGTTGAGCTCGGGCACCGAGGCGACGTCGGCCCGGTGCAGGGCCTGGCGTTCGATGATCCCGACCCACACTTCCACCAGGTTCAACCACGAGGCAGACGTCGGTGTGAAGTGCACCCGGAACCTGGGGTTGGCGGCCAGCCAGTCCTTGACCTCGGGGGTCTTGTGCACGGCGTAGTTGTCCATCACCAGGTGCAGCTCCCTCTCCGGGTAGGCCCGGGCGACCTGTTTGAGGAAGGCCAGGAACTCCTGGCGCCGGTGCCGGGGCTTGCACGCGGCGGTGACGTGGCCGGTGGCGATCTCCAGGGCCGCGAACAAGGTGGAGGTTCCGTGCCGGATGTAGTCGTGGGTGCGGGCCGCTGGCTTCCCGGGTTGCACCGGCAGCCCCGGGGAGGTGCGCTCGAGCGCTTGGATCTGGGACTTCTCGTCCACGCACAGCACGATCGCGTTCTGAAGGCGGGGCCAGGTAGAGCCCGACCAC
>NZ_JBHZTC010000096.1:0-617 GCF_042879195.1 Kocuria nitroreducens | reverse complement strand
TGAAGCAATCCTAACTTTTCTTATCCTCATAGTCACCGAATTCATATATCTATATTCCAAGTTTTACAATCGTGCATGGTGTATTTTCCGAAAGAGAGAAAGAAATCACAATTTACCCTTGCTTAATGTTATTTGGGGAACACGAGCTGCCTCTGTTTCCTGGTCTTCGAGCAGAGTGCAAGCTCTTCCGAAGTGCCCGGGATTGCCTTAAGAGACAAAGACAAATGTAGTGGCTCGCAAAATGTCCAGAAACAACAATATATATAAGGCCTACCGCTGTCAACCAGCGTCACCTCGCTCCCATGTTGTGATTCTTTTCCAGTTTCTGCTCGGGGGTATTCACTCATCGAGCCCGATAGAAAACTGTATTTTACCTCCCCTTGGATAATATAGTTAGCCCTATTGCATCACTTCTGCCCCCCTCCCCTAGTGTAATCCTGTTTTGCTTTTTCCTCGGGGGTATTAACCAATTGAGCTCGATAGAAAAATTGATTTTACTTACCCTCCCTAGGTTGACCCGTAAACAGTTGAGAAGTCTGAGGCAGGTTGAGCTCGATAGTTCTGAGGGTTTGAGGTCTCGGTGGATGTGTCCGTCAGGCCACCTTAGCCCTATAGCT
>NZ_JBHZTC010000095.1:0-626 GCF_042879195.1 Kocuria nitroreducens | reverse complement strand
AAGACCTCCTCCGCCGCGGCCGAGGGGACCACCCGGTTGAGGTCGTAGAGGTCCGGCTCCCACGGCATGGTCGCGATGCTGATGTTCTCCCGCGGGACGCGCGCGAGGCCCGCACCGAGCCGGACCGCCGTGCGGAGATCGGCCAGGCCGGCGTCGGCGCGCACCGATGACGTCACGGCGTCCAGGAACGAGTAGGCCCGCCCCGGACGGGTGACCAGCTTCCGCTCCCCGACGCGGTCCACGATCGTGTGCATGACCGCCTGCTGATTGCCCATGCGTCCGATGTCGCTGCCGTCCCCGACGCTGTCGCGCGTCCGGGCCCAGGCCAGCGCCTGGTCGCCGTCGAGCACCTGCTCACCGGCCGGCAGGTCCAGCTCCGCCTTCGGGTCGAACAGCGCCTCCGGCAGGTCCACCGGCAGCCCGTCCAGGGAGTCGACGACGCGGGCGAATCCCTCGAAGCGCAGCTCGAGGAAGTGGTCGAGCTGCACCCCGGTCAGTGCCTCCACCGCCGTCACGAGACACCCCGGGCCGGCGCCCAGCGCGCCGTTGATCATGCCGTAGTAGCCGGAGAACACGTTGCCGAGGTCCTCGGTGCACGAGGGGATCTCCAGCACGGTGTCGCGCGG
>NZ_JBHZTC010000094.1:0-631 GCF_042879195.1 Kocuria nitroreducens | reverse complement strand
CTGGTGTCCTATCTGCCGGTGGGCTCGGAGGAGGCGGACCGGTTCTACGCCCAGGCCGCGATCGACGCCGGGGTCGCCTTCGTCAACGCGCTGCCCGTGTTCATCGCCTCGGACCCGGTGTGGGCGGAGAAGTTCACGGCCGCCGGCGTGCCGATCGTGGGCGACGACATCAAGTCCCAGATCGGGGCGACGATCACCCACCGGGTGCTGGCGAAGCTGTTCGAGGACCGCGGGTACGTGCTGGACCGGACGTATCAGCTCAATGTGGGCGGGAACATGGACTTCATGAACATGCTCGAGCGGACCCGGCTGGAGTCCAAGAAGATCTCCAAGACCCAGGCCGTGACCTCCAACGTGGAGAAGGAGTTCGGCACGAGGGATGTGCACATCGGGCCCTCGGACCACGTCCCGTGGCTGGACGACCGCAAGTTCGCCTTCGTGCGGCTGGAGGGTCACGGTTTCGGCAACGCCCCGATCTCGTTGGAGTACAAGCTGGAGGTGTGGGACTCGCCGAACTCGGCCGGGGTGATCATCGACGCGATCCGGGCGGCGAAGATCGGTCTGGACCGTGGGGTGGGCGGCCCGCTGACCTCCGCGTCGGCGTACTTCATGAAGTCCCCGCCCGAGCAGC
>NZ_JBHZTC010000093.1:0-639 GCF_042879195.1 Kocuria nitroreducens | reverse complement strand
AAGTGATGCCAGCCTGAGTGCTCATGCAGAGCCAGGGGCTTAGGTGGACCCTTCAAAAATTGTTTATAACGTTCAGCCATATGTGCACAAATGATTTTGGGGATATTTTCTGAAGTCATACACAACTCCTGATTAATATGAGGTTTTTTTCCACTTCCAAGAAAATGGGTTTGACTCATTTTACTGCAACATTTCCACATTCCAACATTCTAAAACCAGTAATACCAAGTTGACTTTTACTTTAATTTTTTACATGAGGGCCAATAATGTGCATTACAAGAAACTCATTTTTTCAGAGGAGTTGATTTTGAGAATTCCAATTTTGCTTTGCTATCCTTCAACCCCTATTATATTTGACATTTCCCCACTTTTTTTATGCACTCCTTGAATTAGCATGACACCATCTTTCATCTCTCATTCCACTTTTTGCCTGTATTTAGTATCTTCTGAAACCAATTAGACACAGCCCACCAGCTAATATATCTCATCCAGGGATAGACATCAAAGAGCATATCACATTTGCCCCTTGCTTTTAAATACTACAAAGAAATAACAACTGGAGAATTGAGAGAGGCAGAGTCGCCAAGATCACACTGAGTTTAATAAGCTTCAATTATCAAACTTTCAAGTATAATTATC
>NZ_JBHZTC010000092.1:0-670 GCF_042879195.1 Kocuria nitroreducens | reverse complement strand
AACGTCGGCAAGACCATCCCACGAGACACCGCCGGCACGGAGCACCAGCAAATCAAGGGTTAAACGACAAGCTTAGTACGCATCATGGGTCCTGAATCGTCGGTGAGGTTCGGCCGGGCTGGATTCGGCTTGGTAGGGCGGGGTCTGGAAGTGACCGGAGGTAAGGCCGGGTCGGTACTGGCGGCGTTGGGGTGGGAGCCGACATCGTGAGTGGTTTGGGGGTCGCGCAATACATGTGGAGGGGGCCGTTGAAGGCGAGAGTCACACTCTTGAAGCAGAAGCCGTCCTGGCAAAACAGGGAGTGAGCGTCGATGAGGGATGGGGACAACGGAGGTCAAAGGGTGCCCTGGAGGCCTTGGGTGCGGTGTCCTGCTCCCCCCTTCGAAAGGGACGGGTTCTGAGCGGGTGCAAGCGGACTACCCGAGCTTCTGTGGTTTCCCTGTACGGACGGGATTCTTTGGGCCTGTTCTGATGGGGCGATCCGCTCGGTGTTCTCTTGATATTTGGTCTTGCCAGGGACGGGAATGAGTACAGGGAAGCGATCCCCTTCCGGCGGTGCGAGTTCCCCTATCGCATCTCCCTGGGGTGAGAGGGGTAATAGTACTGCAACAACAGATTGTGACCTACTGTCAGATCTGCTATTTGATGGTCTGTGCAGACTCAGATGGTG
>NZ_JBHZTC010000091.1:0-670 GCF_042879195.1 Kocuria nitroreducens | reverse complement strand
GGATCTGGGACTTCTCGTCCACGCACAGCACGATCGCGTTCTGAAGGCGGGGCCAGGTAGAGCCCGACCACATCGACGACCTTGGCCACCAGTTCCGGGTCGGTGGAGAACTTGAAAGTGCCTTCCCGCCAGGGGTGAACCCCGTACTCGCGCCAGGCCTTGGCCACCGTGGTGTGGTCGATGCCCAGCCGTCCCGCCAGCAGGCGGGAGGACCAGTGCGTGACCCCGAGCTTCTTCGGCGGAGGGGTCAAAGTGGCCGCCACGATCGCCCGGTGGTCGATCCGCCGCGGACGGCCCGACCGGTCGTGGTCGACCAGCCCGGCGATGCCGGCCTGCCCGTAGCGGGCCCGCCAGGCGATCACGGTGTTGCAAGTCGTACCCACCTTCTGCGCGATCTCGGTGTTCGAGATGCCCTCGGCGGCCAGCAGCACGATCCGCGCCCGCTGCGCCAGCCCCGCGGGCACCGAGGTGGAGCGCACGAGCCTCTGCAGCGTCTCCCGGTCGCCCTGGCGCAACAGCAGCGGGGCCGCAGGATGATTTGCCATAACCCATGATCCCACCCCGTCAAATGCTGAGGTACTTCAACCCCTCGGCACTAGTACTGCAACGACAGTTTGTGACCTCTGCGTTTGTAGTGGCCGGCACGGGCGCGTGCTTGACTGGTGCGCCG
>NZ_JBHZTC010000090.1:0-739 GCF_042879195.1 Kocuria nitroreducens | reverse complement strand
AGTGCCGGGCCTGCCGCAAGGGCGAGCCCTGGTACTGCTTCGCCACCCACAACGCCACGACCAAGATGACGCTCGAGGACGGCACCGAGCTGTCCCCGGCCCTGGGCATCGGGGCGTTCGCCGAGAAGACCCTGGTGGCCGCCGGGCAGTGCACCAGGATCGAGGGCGAGCTCGAGGACCACCAGTACGCGGCCGTGGGCCTGCTCGGCTGCGGGGTGATGGCCGGCATCGGCGCGGTGCTCAACACCGGGGCCCTGAAGCGCGGGGAGTCCGTGGCGGTGATCGGCTGCGGCGGGGTCGGGGCGGCCGCGATCGCCGGGGCGGCCCTGGCCGGGGCGACCACGATCGTGGCCGTGGACCTCGACGACGAGAAGCTGGCCACCGCCCGGGGATTCGGGGCCACCCACACCGTCAACTCCAGGCAGCAGGACCCCGTCGAGACGATCCGGGCGCTCACCGGCGGGTTCGGGGCCGATCTGGTGATCGACGCGGTGGGCATCGCGGCGACGTTCCGGCAGGCGTTCCAGGCCCGTGACCTGGCCGGGCGGATGGTCCTGGTCGGGGTGCCGGCCCCGGGCACGACCTGGGAGATCCCGCTGGACGAGGTGTTCGGCCGCGGCGGGTCGATCCGGTCCGCCTGGTACGGCGACACCCTGCCCTCCCGGGACTTCCCGATGCTCGTGGACCAGTACCGGCTCGGCAGGCTGGACCTGGACGGGTTCGTCACCGAACGGATCGG
>NZ_JBHZTC010000089.1:0-840 GCF_042879195.1 Kocuria nitroreducens | reverse complement strand
AAGGACTTGCGTCTCCACGAGATGACCCTGTCGAAGTGGATGCGCCAGGCTGACGTGAAGGACGGGCAGAAACCTGGGACCACCAGAGCCGAGTCGGCCGAGAACCGTGAACTGAAGAAGCGGATCCGCCTGCTCGAGCAGGAGAACGAGGTGCTACGACGGGCGGCGGCCTACCTGTCCCAGGCGAACCTGCCGGGAAAAGGTACTACCCGCTCGTGAAGGAGCTCGCCGAGGATGGAACTCCCGTCGCGGTGACATGCCGGGTGCTCAAGCTCTCCCGCCAGCCCTACTACCGATGGCCGGCGGACCCGGTCACCGCCGCCGAGTGGGATGAGGCCTATCGTGCCAACGCCCTGTTCGACGCCCACCACGACGACCCCGAGTTCGGCTACCGGTTCCTCGCCGGGGAAGCCGAGGCTACGGGCCAATCGATGTGTGAGCGGACCGCGTGGCGGATCTGCCGGGACAACCGCTGGTGGTCGGTGTTCGGGAAGTAGCGCGCGAAGAACGGCAAGAAGCCCGGGCCCCCCGTGCACGAGGACCTGGTGGAGCGCGACTTCACCGCCGCTACCCCGAACGAGTTGTGGCTGACCGACATCACCGAGCACAGCATGGTTGGTTCTTGCAATGTTGATGTTCTGCTCGGACGTGAGCCTTTGGATGCAAGACCGGTCGGGCGACGTGTGCGACGAGGAAACGATGTGCCACATCGTGACGGGGAACGGTGACATACGTCACAGATAAGACGCCTGGCGTCGAAGCCATAGTTAGTACTGCAACAACAGATTGTGACCTACTGTCAGATCTGCTATTTGATGGTCTGTGCAGACTCAGATGGTG
>NZ_JBHZTC010000088.1:0-840 GCF_042879195.1 Kocuria nitroreducens | reverse complement strand
AATATACATTGAAAGGAACCTACGGCATGAGGAAGAGTATGGTGGGGAGACTTCCAGGCGCCCGACCATCAGATCAAGAAAAGCAGAAAAGGTTTTCAGGCTGGGAATAGAGTGAAATCAGAAGCCGAGTCGGCCGAGGGATTCTGCGAGAGGTGATGCAGAGGACTTGGGGTGCTTACCTGAAGGGGTAGGTGAAGCAGGGGCGCGGCAGATGATGCAGTAGTGGTTGCCGCCTCCAATCTCCTTGCCACCCTCGTTCTTGACGACAACAACTTGTGGAGGAGGCATCTTTTTTTGAGTGGGTAGGGAGGAGTGTTGGAGCTAGGTAGTCCGGTCTTGGTGGTGCGTTCTTTATAGACCGCCGAACGTGGGCTCCGTGCTTTGCGCTGCGCAAGCTGCCAAGACCCTCGTCCAAGCGACCGCCGCGTGATCACAATGGGGACCCGCGAAAGCACTCTGACGGAATACTAAAACAACGCAGCCATTTCGCTAGCCACCTCAGAATCCTACTCAGCTTGCCTTGTTGGACGAGTGGCATTTATCGGTGGCGAATATGCCGAGGTGAAAGTTAAACGCAGGCAACAAGCCCACTATTTGGCAGTATGAAAACATGATCATGTAGGATCAAGGCGTTGGAAGTGGCCAACAACATTTCACCACTAAGTATACATACAATGAAGAATTGCTTGAGTATCCGACGAGTGCTTTGAGACGGAATGTAAATGGGCTTTCCCACTTTGAGAAGGAAAAAAATTGAAGGCTTTGAATTTCAGAAAGGCCGGAAAACAGGGAAAACTAAAGATAGGTGGAAAAGCAGAGAAACAATTGGGATAGTGGAGA
>NZ_JBHZTC010000087.1:0-927 GCF_042879195.1 Kocuria nitroreducens | reverse complement strand
CGGCGGCGGACCAGTGCAGTCGATGACGGAGGTCAGGATGTTCTTGCACCAGCAGAAGCTCCAGTACAACGCCACTCCCGAGGCCCCGGACGCGGTCTACGCCCGCAAGCTCCAGGAGGTGATCGGCGGGCAGTACGGGGAGATCACGGTCGCGATGCAGTACAGCTTCCAGGCCTGGAACGCCCACATCCCGGGCAAGTACCGGGACCTGCTCTTCGGCACCGCCGCCGAGGAGTTCGGCCACATCGAGATGCTGGCCACGATGGTCGCCCAGCTGCTGGAGAAGGCCCCGCTGGGCATCACCGAGGACGCGGTCCAGTCCGATCCGGCCGTGGCGGCGGTGATCGGCGGCACCGACCTGCAGCACGCGATCGTGGCCGGGGCCGGGGCCCGGCCGGTGGACTCGATGGGCAATCCCTGGTCCGGGTCCTACGTGACCGCCTCCGGGAACCTGCTGGCGGACATGAGCTCGAACGTCAACGCCGAGATGCAGGGCCGGGTCCAGGTCGCCCGGCTCTACCACATGACCGATGACAAGGGCATCCGGGACATGCTGTCCTTCCTGCTGGCCCGCGACACCATGCACCAGAACCAGTGGATGGCCGCGGTGCGCGAGCTCCAGGCCGAGGGGCTGGAGCAGATGCCGGTGCCCTCGAACTTCCCGCAGTCCAAGGAGGCCACCGAGTTCTCCTACGACTACTACAACTTCTCCGACGGTGCCGCCGCCGCCGAGGGGTCCTGGGCCTCCGGGCGCACCCCGGACGGCCACGGGACCTTCGGGTACCAGCCGGAGCCGATGGCCGGGGTGCCGATGCCCCCGCCCACCCACCCCGACGCCCGGTTCTACGGCACCACCGAGATCCCCAACCGGGTGGAGAAGGCCGCCGGCACCATCCAGGACAAGCTCCACAAGGAATAACCCCACCG
>NZ_JBHZTC010000086.1:0-928 GCF_042879195.1 Kocuria nitroreducens | reverse complement strand
GTCCCGTGACCGGAGTGTTCTCGGGGTTCTTCATCGTCTGGGCCGTCATCCTGACCGGCTACGCCGTGGGCCGGCGGGACGTGCTGGGCCCACAGGGGCAGCTGGTGCTGAGCAAGTTCGCCTTCTACGTGGCCAGCCCGCCGCTGCTGTTCCTCACCATCTCCGAGGCCGACATCGGCCGGACCTTCTCGGCCCCGCTGCTGGTCGCGGCGGTCTCGGCGGTGGCCACCATGGTCTTGTACGCGGTCATCGCCCGGTGGGTGCTGCACCGGGACGCGGCCACCACCGTGATGGCCGCCCAGGCCGCCTCCCAGGTGAACTCCGCCAATCTGGGCATCCCGATCGCCGTGTTCGTGCTCGGGGACGCGACCATGGTGGTGCCCGTCATCCTGTTCCAGCTGGCGATCAACTCCCCGGTGTACCTGACGGTCATGGACACCCTCACCGACGGGCGCCGGCCGAGCCTGGGCAGCGTCCTGGGCAACGTGGTGACCAATCCCATGATCGTGGGCTCCGGGCTGGGGATCCTCTTCGCGATCACCGGCTGGCGGCTGCCGGAGGTGGTGCACGAGCCCGTGGAGCTGGTGGCCGGGGCCTCGATCCCGGCGATGCTGATAGCCTTCGGGGTCTCCCTGGTGGGCGCCGCTCCGCTGCAGCGCAGTGCCGGGCCGCGCCGGGACGTGGTGCTGGCCTGCGTGCTGAAGCTGCTGCTGCACCCGGGGCTGGCGTTCCTGTTCGCCCGGTTCGTGCTGGGCCTGGACGGGGACCTGCTCTACGCGGTGGTGGTGATGGCGGCGCTGCCCACCGCCCAGAACATCTACATCGCGGCCGTGCGCTACGGCCGGGCGGAGCAGCTGTGCCGCGACACCGTGCTGCTGACCACGGTGATCGCGATGCTGACCATGGCGGTCGTGGCCCTGCTGCTCTC
>NZ_JBHZTC010000085.1:0-940 GCF_042879195.1 Kocuria nitroreducens | reverse complement strand
CCGACGGCCTCGCGGCCGCGGGCCACAATCAATGGGTCGGGCGGGTGGACCACCTCCGGGTCCTTGTCCTCGTAGTCGAACTGGTCCAGGAACACCCGCATCGCGTTGAGCCTGGCCCGCTTCTTGTCGTTGGACTTCACCGTGATCCACGGGGCGTGGTCGGTGTCGGTGCGCAGGAACATCTCCTCCTTCGCGTCCGTGTAGTCCTCCCAGCGGTCCAGGGAGGCCAGGTCGTTGGGGGAGAGCTTCCACCGGCGCACGGGATCGATCTGGCGGATCGCGAACCGGGTGCGCTGTTCCTGACGGGTGACGGAGAACCAGAACTTCGTGAGGTGGACGCCGGACTCGGCGAGCATCTTCTCGAACACCGGAGCCTGGGCCATGAACTGGTGGTACTCCTCGTCGGTGCAGAACCCCATGACGCGCTCGACCACCGCCCGGTTGTACCAGGAGCGGTCGAACATCACGATCTCCCCGGCGGTGGGCAGGTGGGCGATGTAGCGCTGGAAGTACCACTGCCCGGCCTCCCGGTCCGAGGGCTTGGTCAGGGCCACCACCCGGGCGGCGCGCGGGTTGAGGTGCTCGGTGAACCGTTTGATCGTCCCGCCCTTGCCGGCCGCGTCCCGTCCCTCGAACACGATGACGTGCTTCAGGTCGTGGTCCTGGCCCCAGTACTGGAACTTCAGCAGCTCGATCTGCAGCTGGTACTTCTCGAGCTCGTACTCCTCCCGGCTCAGCAACTCGTCGTAGGGGTAGTCCTGCCGCCAGGTCTCCACCGCCGATCCCCCGGGATCGATCAGGTCGGGATCGTTGGAGTGCCCGTCCCGGACCGAGTAGCCCTGCTCGGTGAGCTGGTCGATGAACTCCCGCAGGTTCTCCCGCCCCGACCACTGGTCCTCGGGCACCCACAACCTCTTGGCCTCGGACATTGCTGCTCCTC
>NZ_JBHZTC010000084.1:0-1009 GCF_042879195.1 Kocuria nitroreducens | reverse complement strand
ATGACGAGGGACTCCATGACGGGACCCCTTTCGACTAACTGACAACGGATGACCCAGAACCACGACGAGAGCGAGCACTCGTCAGGTCCCGGAGGAGCACATTGCGCAACCTGTTTCATAATGTGCTCACCAGCGTGACCTGTGCCACTTCCCCCTGTCAAGCATTCCGAGTGATTGTTCGAGCGGTCGCCACGGCGGTCCCCCCAATGAGCTCTCTATCGACCGGAATCCTTGACACCATCACTGGGCGGCTCGGTGGATGTTGCGCAGTATGAACTAAGTTGCACATCAAAGACTCGATGTCCTCTCCGCCACTCCCTCCGGTCCGCGGCGGACGACCTGCTCCGATCCGCAGGGCCAGGACCCCGTCCAGGGCGGTGCCACAGGAAACGCCGCCCGGCACGAAACTCCGGGACGGGGTGCGCCAGTCCTCCGGGGACGCGGACAGCGACAGAGCAGGGAAGGGCCTCGTGGCCCGACAGAAGCCCGAAGTGCGCGAGGTCGACGAGAACGACCTCGACGTGAGCAAGCCCAAGGACTGGGCCGGCGGTTGGCCTGCCGTCTACTACGCCATGGAACTGGCGCTCGACCACATGGGCCCGGTCCGGGCCGGCCGAACGCTGCTGAGCATGAACCAGAAGAACGGGGTGGCCACCATCAAGGAGGTCATCGATCTCCTGCTGCTGCGGGGCATCATCGGCACGCCGGGTGCGGGCGCCTCGCCCGTCCGCGGGCACTCCAACGTGCAGGGCGACCGGACCATGGGCATCTGGGAGCCGATGCCGCCGGCGTCCCTGGACGCCCTGGGCCAGGAGTTCTCCTTCCACCCGCCCCGTGACCACGGGGTCGACGCGGTCGACGCCGACTGGGAGGGCGTCGAGGCCGACGACGACCGGATCCGTGATCACAGCGCGAACGTCGTCGTCCGCCTGGAGCCGGCGGCCTCGGCCCCGGCCAGCACGTCCGCGAGCCGGTCCCGGCGGGCCAGGACCCGGAAGGTCGCAGCGTC
>NZ_JBHZTC010000083.1:0-1013 GCF_042879195.1 Kocuria nitroreducens | reverse complement strand
TGTGCAACTGACGGAGGCTTATGACAGTGGGTCTTGGGTTTTCTGGCGGAGTCGTTCGTAGGGTGTCTGCCCGCCGAGGGCTCCGTGAGGGCGGTGATAGTTGTAGTAGTCCTCCCACTCCTGGAGCTTTTCGGTGAACAGCTGGGCGTCGTCGATGACCTGACCCTCGAGCAGGCGGTAGAACTCCTCGGAATCGATGCGGTGGGAGCGTTCCACCTTGCCGTTGAGCCGGGGCGTTCGGGGCTTGATGTAGATGTGGCCGATGCCCTTGTCGAGGATGTGCCAGTGCAGCGCCGAGCCGAACTCCTGGCCATTGTCGGTCTGGATCCGCTCCACCGCGAAGGGCAGCTTGGCCAGCACGTAGTCAATGAACTGGATGGCCGTCTTCTGGTCGTTGCGCGGGTAAGCGCGTAGCACCCGCAGACGCGTGCAGTCGTCGATGGCGGTGTACTGGTAGTACTTCTTCGCCTTCCCCGCTTGGCCTATGGGCTCGAGGAACTTGACGTCCACCTGCAGCTGATGGCCGGGGCGCTGCTTCTCGTAACGCTTCCACCGGGTCTCGGTGCGCTTGTGGCGTTGAGAGGCCGGTAGCCGGCTAATCCCGGCCTTGTGCAGGATCCGCCACACCCCGGAGACGCTGACGGTGACGTCGTGGTACCGCTGCAGGTACATCGAGATTTTCTCGGGGCCGAAGTGGTACTGCTGACGCAGCCAGAGGATCTTTTCCACGACTTCGGCCGGGGTGGCGGTGGGCATGTGATGCGGGGCACTGGAACGGTCCTCCAGCCCCTTCAAGCCCTCTTCCTCGTAGCGGTGCAACCAGGTGTAGTAGGTGGGCCGACTGATGCCGTAGTACCGGCAGGTCGCCGCAACGTTGCCGCTGACCTCCTCCACGTGCCGGATGATGGCCAGCCGGTGATTGGCCTGACGCTGGCGTGCAAGGTCGTCTCTTGTCATGGGAGTCTTCCTAGGATCGGAAGACCCGAGTGTCAACAACCTCTGTCAGTTCTAGA
>NZ_JBHZTC010000082.1:0-1051 GCF_042879195.1 Kocuria nitroreducens | reverse complement strand
CGGCGCACCAGTCAAGCACGCGCCCGTGCCGGCCACTACAAACGCAGAGGTCACAAACTGTCGTTGCAGTATAAGAAGTGGTTTCAATAGTTACGGCTGAGGCGTTGAGTGGGGTCGGTCAGGCCGGTGATCATGACTGCCATGGCGAGTCAGAGAACGTCTGGACGACTGGTCAGCGACCAGCTGTGGGAGCTGCTGGAACCCTTGATCCCGCCACCCCCGTCGGCGAAGAACGGGCGCACCGGGCGGCCTCGGGTTGATGACCGGGCCGCGCTGGAAGGCATCCTGTTCGTGGCCGAGCACGGCATCGCGTGGAAGAAACTCCCCACCGAGTTGGGCTTCGGCTCCGGGATCACCTGCTGGCGCCGACTGCGGGCCTGGCAGGAGGCCGGGGTGTGGGAGAAGCTCCACCACGCCGTCCTCGACCAGCTCGGCCAGAACGGGGCGCTGGACTGGTCGAGGGCGTCTTTGGATTCGGTGAGCGTCCGGGCGAAAAGGGGGGTGAGCTGACGGGGCCCAATCCCACGGATCGCAGCAAACTCGGCACGAAGTACCACCTGCTGGTCACTGCCGACGGGTTGCCGCTGGCGGTGGCGATCATCGGAGCCAACCGCCACGACTCCATGCTCGTGGAGCCGATCCTGGACGGTGTGAGCCCGGTCAAGGGCCGAGGCCGCGGCCGTCCACGGCGCCGACCGGTCAAGCTGCACGCGGACAAGGCATACGACAACCGACGAGTCCGGCGCTACCTGCGCCGGCGCGGGATCACCGCCCGCATCGCCCGCATCGGGGTGGACTCCAGCGAACGCCTGGGACGACACCGCTGGGTGGTGGAACGCACCATCTCCTGGTTGCTGGCCTTCCGTCGCCTGGCCATCCGCTACGACCGCAGCGCTACCACCATCACCGCTGTGGCGACCCTGGCCATCACTGTCATCTGCGCCCGGCGTCTGCCCCGGAAAGACTATTGAAACCACTTCTTAGCTTGCCGTTTAACCCTTAATACTGATGAGCGTGCCGGATACAGGCTGGGGTCTGGCATGAGGGCGGC
>NZ_JBHZTC010000081.1:0-1054 GCF_042879195.1 Kocuria nitroreducens | reverse complement strand
GGCTGGGTGCCCTGGCGGTCCTGGAGCCGGCGGAGTGGACCATGACCCTGGCCTGCGACATGCCCGGGGTGGCCGGTGCCGTGGACCGCCTGCGCGGCGCCGCAGGAGAGGCCCTGGGCGCTCCGGGCTTCATGGCGGTCACCCCTGACGGGCGTCGTCAGCCCCTGGCCGCCCTCTACCGCACCGAGGTCCTGCGCGGCGCCTACTCGGGGCAGGACCCCGCGGATCGCTCGGTACGCTCCTTCGTTCGTGACCTCGCACTGCAGGATGTCATCGTGGCCGACGATGCGACCGCAGACGTCGACACCTGGGACGACGTGCGCAGATTCCATCTTGACTGAGCATCTCAACGAAAGGAGAAGCGCGTGGCGAAGGACATGACCCCCGAGGAGCGGCTCCTGCTCTCCACATGGGTCGACCATGTGAGGACCAGGTTCGGTCTGGGTGATGTGGAGGTGCCTGTCGAGGACCTCTTGGCGTTGGCCGGAGCCGTCTCCACAGGTGTGGCCCGGCCGGCTGTGCCGGTGACGGCCTTCATCACCGGCTACCTCGCCGCGGTCCGCGCGCAAGGCGCTGAAGAACCGGACGCGTCCCGGGCCGTTCAGGACGTCACCGCTGTCGTTCCGGAGCCGACGACAGACCGGCGGACGAACGGATCGACAGGGCGAGTCTGACCGCCGTCCGGAGTCGCCCTCCCGCGTGGTCGGCGTGGACGCACGTGCGAGCCCGGCCACCGGCTTGCCGCGTCGGGCGTGGTGGTTCGTCCGGCACAGGGCTGCGCGTCGGGAGCGTCGGTCCAAGGGTGCACGGCGGGGACGGGAAGCCCGTGAACGGGTTGCCTCCGCGGTCCAGGACCACCGGCTGTCTGGTCCGTCCGCGGCGCCACCTGCAGGTTCCCGGCGCACTCGTCGGCCGCGCCGGGAACCTGCAGCACCGCCGGCGGCGGTCCCCGGTATCGGGTCACCGCTCCGTCACGGGGGTGCCTATTCGAAGTCGGCGAGCCAGAGGTCGGGGCCGAAGACCTCGTACTGGATGTCCCGGGGCGGGATGCCGC
>NZ_JBHZTC010000080.1:0-1117 GCF_042879195.1 Kocuria nitroreducens | reverse complement strand
TGTAAGAGGGCATGACGTTATTGGCACGGGCCGGGACGCGTGAGGCCGGGGGCTGATCACCACAGGCGGTATGGGGCCGATGGTAATTGAAGTGGTTGACCCACGTCCCGATCGCCTCCCTGCGGGCCTGCTCGCTGGGATAGGGGCGAACGTAGAGCACCTCGTCGGCCAGCAGGCGGTTGTACCGCTCTACCTTCCCGTTGTGCCGCGGCGTGTAGGGCTTGATGCGCTGGTGTCGGCCGGCAAGGGCTTCCACGCACCGGGTGAAGTCGCGGGCCCGGTAATTGGCGCCGTTGTCGGTAACCACCCGGTGCAGCCGGGTGATGCCGTGAGCGGCGAAGAACGCCCGTGCCCGGCAGAAGAACCCGATCGTCGTCACCGCCCGCTCATCCTCGAGGGCCTCGGTGTAGGCCAGCCTCGAGAAGCCGTCCACGGCCGAGTGCAGGTAGGTGTAGCCGACCTTCGCCCCGGCCCCGCGCTTGGACTGCTTAGCTGCAGCGCTGCCACGGCCGTGGGCCCGCCAGCCACCACCGTCAGGGATCTTGCCGACCTTCTTCACGTCCAGGTGGACCATGTGCCCGGGCCAGGCAGCCCGGATGCGCTGCGGTGATCGTCTCAGGTCGTCGCCGTCCGGAGTGAGGTCGCGCAGCCGGGAGATCCCCAGCCGGGCCAGCCACCGACCCACGGTGCGCAGGTGCAGCTCGTGCCCGAGGCCGAGCAGGTGGCGGTGGATGCGCCGGGCCGACCACTTCCGGTCCCGGCGCAAGGCCTCGATCGACTCCACGACCGCCGCCGGGGTGCGCTGAGGGCTGCGCCGCGGAGTCGAGGGATGATCGGCCAACCCGGCTTCGCCGGATTCGAGGTAGCGGGCCACCCAGGTCGCCACCGTGGGCCGGCTGACGCGGAACTCGGCGGCCACGTGGGCCTTCGGGATCCCGTCATCGAGGTGGCGCAACACCATGCGCAGCCGGCCGGTCGGGGTCAGGGGTGCATTAACGTGGGTCATGAACGGGCTCTCTCGCGCGGACGGACGGTGTAGGAACTTCCATCCTGTGACGAGGAGCCCGTTCCTCATCTCAGCGACGCACCCGCGCCAAGAACCTCATGCCCCACAACA
>NZ_JBHZTC010000079.1:0-1136 GCF_042879195.1 Kocuria nitroreducens | reverse complement strand
CGCCTAGCACACCGTGCGCTACGCGCACGCAGTTTTCTGATACTTTGACACACGATATATTTCTTTCTTGTACTTGTACTTGCACTCTTGTATTACACGTGAGAACATTTACCCTAGTGAAGTATGGATTCGTAAAACTTCAACCTGGAACTCTTGGTGTTCAGATTTCCAGCATTTACATGGGCGACTCCACCACAGAGTCCTCTTAAAACAAATTGTATGAAACAAATGTTATCGCGATAATTTTAAAAGTCTACATTGGTAGAGTGCAGTGTTGGCGTGCTAGTGGCGAAGTATTGTTGTAACGATGAAATGTTGAGGTGACAAACTGAGGTTTTAGAAATGGGAATTGGGGGATGAGGAGTGGTGACGAAATGGATATCTTGGTATTGCTGAACAACACTTAACAACTGCTGTTGCAAACTCTTGGAGTTATGTTCGCACCTTCTTGGCGGCTGGCCGCATCCGCGAGTTGCTAGTGTTTATGTCAAGTTTAGAGTATGTGTATTGTGCTTTCGAATGATCAACCACAAGTTCCAACTTCACCTACAACTACGACCACGACCACAATCGCAATCATACTCATCAACTTTCAGCCCCACACCACTTAAGCTCCACTACGTGAGACTCACCACACTGACTTGTACTCTAACCCTAACCCTAACCCTAACCCTGACCCTTAACTTTAACACGCAACATGGCTCGAAATCTTTTTACGTATAGTTCCAACTTCCAAACTTTAAAGTTTAAACTTCATGTTTCAAAAGTTATGGTTTCATGTTTCAAAGTTCGAGTCCAAAAGTATCAGTGCATGTATATATGTCAGTTACTTGGTGCACACGATACGTGTTCTCAAACCCGGCATACCGGCTTGTATCACAAGGTTTAATATAGTTTATATTGTAATGTGGTGTCAATCCTGTCGCACTGGTGGAATGTATTATGCTGCGAAGGTGGGTGTTGAGCTCCGCTCAACTGCAACACCAAAACTTAAGTCCACAGTTCTTGAAGTCGCTAGTGCAAGGCTTTAGTGCGTTAGGGAAAGTGAATAAGTTGGTACAGGGCGGCGTCCGCGCCGCCCACCTCTATGCTATCTATCTACTGTGTCTCTAATACTTTGTCAAAAATCTAGGTAC
>NZ_JBHZTC010000078.1:0-1136 GCF_042879195.1 Kocuria nitroreducens | reverse complement strand
GCCCGACGCCTTTTCCGCCAACTCAACGCCGCCGCGGCGGAATTGGGGGTTGACGGGATATAGAAGCTTCACCGAGGCGGCTGAGGCATGGCAGCGGTGGGCCGGGGCGCACGCCACCTCCCGCCCGCCCCGCGCGGGGGAGACTGATCTCGGGGTCGCCGGTGCCATTGGTGGCCACGACATCCGGGTGGTGCAGCGGCCGGGGAACCTGGCTGATGTGAGTGCGTCCCCGGTGGAGTTGCGCCTCGACGACGCCCCCGGGGTGGCGGTGGAGGTCACCCCGGGCGACGTCGTTGAACCCGAATGTGGGCATGATCCAACGACTGGAGAACCAGGTGCGGGCACTGCCTGAGGAGGTCACCAAACGCGAAGCACGACTGCCCTCCGCGCGGCAGGAAGCCGAGGACGCACGGGAGGCGCTGGACGTGCCGTTCAAGCACCAGGAAGCCCTGGACGCCGCGCGGTGGGAGGTCGAGCGCATCGACCGTGCGATGCGCGGAGAGGAGACGCCGCAACCAACTTTGGACCCGGAGCTGGAAGCGTTGAAGAAGCGGATGCGCATCAACTTCCCCGGAGCTCCCGCAGCCAGCCGTAGTACCACCGGCCGTGAAAGCTCCACTTCCGGTCACTCACCACAGGCAGCCCGCGCGCTATGAGCAGCGCCCCCAGGAGGACGGCCTGGGGCTGTAGTCGCTCGTTCCACGGGCTATACAACGACGAACGGTGCCCGCTCCCCGATGGGGGAGCGGGCACCGTTTCTACGAGGCGACCACAGGGTCAGGAAGCCGTCCACAGTCGGCGGTTACGGACGCGGAACGATCGTGCGTGAGGTGACCTGCCGGCTGTGGTCGGGTGGTCGGTTGGGGTCCCCGCTGTCCATCATGGGTGCGGGAAAAGCCGCGGAGCGAGGGAGCTTTTGCCGTGCCCATGTGGGCACGGGGCCAGGACCTCAGCCACGGTTGTCCAGGTCGCGGTTCGCGCGCACCTGGCGTGCTTCGCGCCAAATGACGAGCAAGGACACCACCAAGAACAGACCGGAGATCAAGCCGATCTTCGAGCCCCGGGGGTCAAGTCCATTTGCGTGGTGTAACGCAGTCCCCGCGTGATTCTTGGGGTGGTCAGGCGCTGAGGGCCAG
>NZ_JBHZTC010000077.1:0-1208 GCF_042879195.1 Kocuria nitroreducens | reverse complement strand
CTATTCGAAGTCGGCGAGCCAGAGGTCGGGGCCGAAGACCTCGTACTGGATGTCCCGGGGCGGGATGCCGCGGGCGATGAGCGTGCTGCGCACCGCCTGCATGAACGGCAGCGGCCCGCACAGGTAGTACTGGGCCTGGGAGGGCAGCTCCACGGCGCGCAGGTCCATCAGCCCCTCGTGCTCGTTCTCGGCGGGCTGCCCGTCGGCCCGGGGCTGCTCGAACCAGGCCGTCAGGGCCCCGTCGCCCAGCGCGGCGAGGTCGTCCTCGATCTGGGCGCGCAGGGCGAAGCCGGCCGGGGAGGTGTCGGCGTGGAAGACCCGCACCGTGCGCTGGGAGCCGTCCTTGACCAGGTGCGAGAGCATCCCCGCCATGGGGCTCACCCCGATCCCGGCGCTGGCCAGCACCAGGGGCCGGTCGGTGTACTCCAGGACCACGTCACCGGAGGGCACCGACAGCACCACCTCCTCACCGACCTGCACGGCATCGTGGAGCAGGGTGGACATCTCCCCGGCCGGTGTGCCGTTGCCGGGCACCCGCTTGACCGCGAAGCGCCGGTGCCGGCCGTCGTCGGCGCGGGTCAGGCTGTACTGCCGGGGCTGGAGCACCCCGTCGGGCATCTCCATCCGCACGCTCACGTACTGGCCCGGCAGGGACCGCTTCACCTCGCGCTCGTCGAGGCGCTCGACCACGAAGCTGACGACGTCGTCGGTCTCCGGGATCTTCTCCACCACCCGCCAGCGCCGCCACACCGTCTCGGGGGAGAGCCGGACCGCGTCGTAGAGACCGCGTTCCTGGTTGATCAGCGCGTTGGCCATCAGCCAGTACACCTCGTCCCAGGCCGCGGCGACCTCCGCGGTCACGGCCTCACCGAGGACCTCGCCGATGGCCCACATCAGGTGCTCGTGCACGATCTGGTACTGGTCCGGGTGCAGCCCCAGGGACACGTGCTTGTGCGCGATCCGGGAGAGCAGGTGCTCGGGCAGCTCGGTGGGCCGGTGCACCAGGGCCCCGGCGAAGGCGGCCACGGAACCGGCCAGTGCCTGCTGCTGGCGGCCGTCGGCCTGGTTGCCGCGGTTGAACAACCCGTCAAGCAGCTCGGGGTGAGCGTCGAACATGTGCCCGTAGAAGCGCCGGGCGATCTCCTGGATGTTCTCCCCCACCACGGGCAGCGTGGCCCTCACGACGGGGTAAGCGGTGTCCGACAGCA
>NZ_JBHZTC010000076.1:0-1210 GCF_042879195.1 Kocuria nitroreducens | reverse complement strand
TTGCCGGTCCCGCCGGGGGGTCAGTCGGGCAGGCGGGTGCCGGTGGTGGTGTCGAAGAGGTGGAGGTGGTCGAGGTCGGGGGCGACCCAGATCGTGGTCCCGGCCCGTGGTGGGGTGCGGCCCTCGGCGCGGACGATGATCTCGTGGGCTCCTTCGGTGTGCTCCTCCACGGCCCCGGTGGGGTCCACGGGCACGATGGTGTTCGCGGCGGTGACCGGGGCGAGGTGGCCGTAGACGAAGGCGTCGGCGCCGAGTTCTTCGACCACGTCGGCCTCGATCGGCAGCCCGGTGCCCTCCGGGGCCAGGTGGAGGTCCTCGGGGCGGATCCCGACGGTGACCTTGCCCCCGCTCAGGCGTCCCAGTTGCTCACGGGTCAGGTCCAGGCGCAGGGTGCCGAAGGTCGCCGCCCCGTTCGCCACGGGCACGCGGAAGAGGTTCATCGCCGGGGAGCCGATGAACCCGGCGACGAACTCCGTGGCGGGGGTGTCGTAGAGGGCCCGGGGGGTGTCGACCTGCATCAGGTGCCCGTCCTTGAGCACGGCGACCCTATCGCCCATGGTCATCGCCTCGACCTGGTCGTGGGTGACGTAGACGGTGGTGACCCCCAGCCGGCGGGTCAGGGAGGCGATCTGGGTGCGGGTCTGCACGCGCAGCTTCGCGTCGAGGTTCGAGAGTGGTTCGTCCATCAGGAACACCTGCGGGGAGCGCACGATGGCCCTGCCCATGGCCACCCGCTGGCGCTGGCCGCCGGACAGCGCTTTGGGCTTGCGGTCGAGGTAGTCGGTCAGATCCAGGATCTTCGCGGCCTCCTCGACCCTGGCGCGGCGCTCGGCGGTGGGGATCTTGGCGATCTTCAGGGCGAAGCCCATGTTCTCGGCCACGGTCATGTGCGGGTAGAGGGCGTAGTTCTGGAAGACCATGGCGATGTCGCGGTCCCGGGAGGGGATGTCGGTGACGTCGCGGTCGCCGATGTGGATGCTCCCGCCGGTGACTTCTTCCAGGCCGGCGAGCATCCGCAGGGTGGTGGACTTGCCGCACCCGGAGGGGCCGACCAGGACGAGGAACTCCCCCTCGGCGATGTCCAGGTTCAGGTCGGTGACCGAGGGGCGGGCGGCCCCGGGGTACTGGCAGGTCACGTTGGCGTAGCGCACGGAAGACATGGGAAGGCCTCTTTCCCGGCAGGCACGTGCCGGACGATCCGAAGGAGAAG
>NZ_JBHZTC010000075.1:0-1271 GCF_042879195.1 Kocuria nitroreducens | reverse complement strand
TGACCTGACCTACAGCCTGGTTTCCAGTCATGGTGGCTAGCTTCCAGCGGTGGTGAGTGCCTGTGGCGTTCGAGCGAGGTCGTATTCGTGCGGAGTGGCGTACTCGAGTGCGGAGTGTCGGCGACGTCGGTTGTAGAACACTTCGATGTACTCGAAGATCGCGTTCGCCAGCTCGATCCGGGTCTTCCACTTCTGACGGTTCAGCAGTTCGATCTGCATCGTCGACCAGAAGGATTCCATCATGGCATTGTCGAGCCCGTCGCCGACTGTGCCGAACGAGGGCAGCAGCCCGGCCGAGCGGATCTTCTGCGTGAACACCCACGAGGTGAACTGGACCCCGTGGTCGGCGTGGACGATTCCGCCGGCACCGGGCTGACGGGCCCGGATGGCCATGTCCAGGGCATTGACGACCAGGGTGGAGTCCTGCTTGGAGTCGATGGCCCAGCCGATGATCTTGCGGCTGCAGGCGTCCAGCACCGCCGCGCAGTAGACCTTGCCCTCGCGGGTGGGATGCTCGGTGATGTCCGTGACCCACAGTTCGTTCAGCGACAGGCGATGGAACTTCCGGTTGACGAGGTCCTCTGCGGTCACCACACCTCGAAGGCGCTTGATTCGTGCTGGGCCGGGCAGTCCGCGGATTCTTGTGCGCGTCATCAGCGCGGAGATGAGCCGGCTCGAGCAGGGGATGCCCATGCCGATGGTGAGTTCCGCATGGATGCGGCGGTACCCGTAGGTTCCACGAGAGGCGACGTGGATCTCTCGGATCAGCCCTGTCAGCCAGCGTCGACGGAGTTCCGTGGAGCTGGTCGGACGCTTGCGGTACCGGTAGTAGCCCTGGCGGGAGACGCCCAGAATGCGGCAGCAGGTGTGGACCGGAGCCCCGGCGTCGACGAGGCGATCGATCACCGGGTGCGCCCTTTTGGGCAGACTCCGTCCTCCTCATCGAGCCAGGTGGCGGCGCGGCGGACGATCGCGAGCTCTTGCTCGAGCTGGCGGATGCGGCCACGGGCTGCCCGGAGCTCAGCCGATTCCCGGGTGCTTCGCCCGGGCCGGAGGCCCTGGTCGATGTCGTCCTGGCGCAGCCAGGAATGGAGCGTGACGGCGTGGATACCGAGATCAGCCGCGGTCTGCTTGACCTGGCGGCCCTCGCGCACGAGAGCTATCGCTCGTGCACGGAACTCGGGAGGGTAGGGGCGGGGCATAGCGACGAGCCTTCCATGAAGGCCTTCGGCTAGCGACGACAACTGGAAACCAAACTGTAGGTCAGGTCA
>NZ_JBHZTC010000074.1:0-1351 GCF_042879195.1 Kocuria nitroreducens | reverse complement strand
TTCGGGAGGCCTCGACCCCTATCCGGCGACCGACGCGCCAACCCGCACTACACCCTCAACTCTGAAGAGCCGGATTTCCGAGGGCGGCTGTTGAGCTCCCGGGCGACGTCGTGGAGATCCTCGACGGTGTGCGCCGACAGGTTGGTGCTTTTCGGAAAGTACTGCCTGAGCAGTGGAGTGGTCCCCGAATGTTGGACTCTTAATTGAACGTTACGCGGTAGCAGGATTCTGGGCGAGGTATTCATCGGGGCTGAGGTAGCCGAGTCTTCGTTGGATGCGGGTGCTGTTCCACCAGTGCAGATACTCGGTGAGCCCGGTGTGGAACTGCTCGATGGTGCCCGGTTGCTGGATCCGGAACCATTCCTCTTTGAGGTGGCTGAAGAACCCCTCCATGGAAGCATTATCCAAGCAGGTTCCCTTACGGGACATCGATTGAGTCAGTCCGGCTTCACGTAGCGTGTTTTGCCAGTGCGGGTGCCGATACTGGAATCCCTGGTCTGAGTGGACGAGGGGTCGCTCGTCCGGGCCAAGACTGTTGATCGCGGTGCGCAGGCCATCGGTGACCATTTTGACGCTCGGAGACGGGCCTGCCATAACAGAGACGATCCGGTTGTCGTGAAGATCAAGGACCGGTGAGACGTAAACCTTGGCGGCGCCGACCGTGAACTCGGTGACGTCGGTGGCCCACTTGGTGTGTTTGGTCGCGGCCTCGAACTGGCGGTTCAACACGTTCTCAGCCGTCTTGCCGACTTCACCGCGGAAGGAGTTGTACCTGCGCCGGCGACGAACCGGGCTCTGCAATCCGAGCCCGCGCATGAGTTTCAGCACGGTCTTCTTCGACACCGTCCACCCCTGCCGCAGCAGCATGGCCAGCACGCGTCGATGCCCGTACGCGCTTCGCGCCTGCGTGAAGGCCTGACGGATGGCTTCTTTGAGCTGGCCGTGACGATCCGGCCGGGTGAGCCGGTTGCGGTGGTCGTAGAACGTGGAGCGGGGAAGCTTTGCCAACTCCAGCAAGAGCGGTAACCGGTGGTGGGCCTTGAGCTCGTCGATCGCTTGGACTTTCAGCGTCGTTGCTGTGATCTCAAGGCCCGCAATTTTCCCAGGTACGCCACCTCCGCACGTAACCGCTCGTTTTCTCGCCGAAGCTGCTCGACCTCGCTCTCGGGGAGAGGATTCTCGCGATTGACCGGTCGTCGGCCCCGCTTCTTCGGACGTAGCCCGTCTTCACCGTCGCGCCGGTAGATTTTCGCCCAGTTCGTGACGGTACCGGGCGAGGGGGTCAAGTCCATTTGCGTGGTGTAACGCAGTCCCCGCGTGATTCTTGGGGTGGTCAGGCGCTGAGGGCCAG
>NZ_JBHZTC010000073.1:0-1368 GCF_042879195.1 Kocuria nitroreducens | reverse complement strand
TACTGCAACGACAGTTTGTGACCTCTGCGTTTGTAGTGGCCGGCACGGGCGCGTGCTTGACTGGTGCGCCGCCAGGACGACCAGTGCCAGATGTGCTCGGGCGCGGGACGGATGGGATGGGCGATCCGGTTGAACAAGCGCCGGATCTCGTGGATCGTCAACGGGATCAGCTGGGGTTCGGGCCCGTCGGCGGGCCCCCCTTTTTCTCGTCCTGGTGGATCAGGACCAAGAACGCGGCCGCGGCCATGGACAAGGTGATGTGCCGGTACCAGGCGGTGTAGTCCCGAACCTGGTATTGGTCCAGGCCGGTCTCGTTCTTGGCCGTCTGGAAGCACTCCTCGATCGCCCACCGGCTCCCGGCCACCCGCACCAACTCCGAGACAGCAGTGCCGGCGGGACCGAAGCAGAGGTAGTAGGCGATCTCGGTCGGGTCGCTGATCGCCCGCCGCGCCAGCAACCAGTGCCCATAGCGCGCATCCCGCAACGGACGGATGTCCACGGCAGCCCAGTCGTAGAGTCGGCGCCCGTGGGCCCCGTCCCCGCAACTGAGCCGGTGCCAGGCGGTAGGGGCCAGTTCGGCGATCATGGTGTGGGCCCGGCGCTGGCGTAGGTCCATCGTGATCACCGCCTGGGACTTGGGTACTGCCAGCACGTGGGCCACCCCGTGGCGTTCCAGCCACAGCCGCAGCGCCCCGACCTGGCCGTAGGCTTCGTCACCGGTGAGCCATGCGAAGGGCACCCGGGCCTGCAGGGCGCGCTCGATCATCGCCTGGGCCAGCTGCGGCTTCGTCGCGAAGTCACGATCCGCAGGGATCCCGGCCGCCGTACACCTGCCTCGGTCCTCGGTCCAGGCCTTGGGCAGGTACAGCTCCCGGTCGATCAGCGCCCGGCCACCCCCGGAGGCGTAGGCCAGGAACACCCCGATCTGACAGTTCTCGATCCTGCCCGCGGTCCCGGAGTACTGTCGGGCGACTCCGGCCGAGCGGGTGCCCTTTTTCAGGAACCCGGTCTCATCCACGATCAGCACCCCGGCTTCGGGATCCCCGATCGCCTCAAGCACCAGCTGCCGCACGTCATTGCGCAGCCCGTCGGTGTCCCAGGAGTAGGAGTTCAACAACCGCTGCATGCCCTCCGGGCCGGTGTCGCCGGCGGCCTCGGCCACACTCCAGCCGTTCTTGCGCTCGAGCTCCCCGAGCAGCCCGCGCACATAGGCGGCCATCCGCCTTCGTGACTCCACCCGAGGGAATCGCTCGGCGAACCGCCCGCAGAATGCGGTGAAGGCGCCCGACCACTGCTGCACCATCTGAGTCTGCACAGACCATCAAATAGCAGATCTGACAGTAGGTCACAATCTGTTGTTGCAGTACT
>NZ_JBHZTC010000072.1:0-1383 GCF_042879195.1 Kocuria nitroreducens | reverse complement strand
TGAAGCTTCTATATCCCGTCAACCCCCAATTCCGCCGCGGCGGCGTTGAGTTGGCGGAAAAGGCGTCGGGCGAGGTAGCGCTTGAGGCATCGGCGGATCTCACGGTCGGTCTTGCCTTCGGCGCGGCGCCTATCGGCGTAGGCGCGGGTTTGGGGGTGGTGGACCATCCGGACCATGGCGATAACGTTCAGGGCGCGGTTCAGGCGTCTATCGCCGCCGCGGTTGAGCCGGTGGCGGGTGGTGTTGCCCGAGGAAGCCGGGATGGGGCTCACCCCGGCCAGAGCAGCGAAGGCTGCCTCGTCCCTGACGCGCCCGGGATGGGACCAGGCGACCAGGACGGTGGCGGCGGTGACCGGCCCGATTCCGGTCTCTTCGACCAGCGCCGCGGCCGGGCTGGCAGCCACGAGCTCGTCGATGCGGTTGGTGTTGTCCGTGATCTCGGCGTCGAGGGCGAGGATCCTCTTGGCCAGGCGCACGGCCTCGGTGCGGGCGGTCGCGGTAGCGAGGTCCTCCTCGCGCGGTCGCCAACGGGACATCTCGGCGATCTTCTTCGCGCCGAGGGGGCGCCGGGCGTCCATGCCGAGGTCGGCGATGCGCACCAGGGCGGTTAGGGCGTTCACGGCCCTGGTCCGTTCTCGGGTGAGCTCATCCCGGGCGGTGAGCAGGATCTGGGCTGCCGCCCGGACCCCCTCATCCATCCGCGGGGTGCGCAGCCGCTCCGGCTCGAGCGGGAGCACAGCTGCGGCGATGCGGCGGGCGTCGATCGGGTCGGACTTGCCGGCGTCGCGTCGCCCTGTCCTGCCCATCCGGGCGGCTTCGACGGCCCGGTAGCCGGCAAGCTGCGCCTGGCGGGCGAGCTGAGCCCCATAGCTACCGATGCCCTCGATGACCCACAGGGCGGCGAGGTCGCCGTCGGTACGGCGGCCCACCCAGGCGATCGCCCGGGTCCTGCCGGGGTGGCTGTTGGGGAAGGCCTCCGTTCCCAGATGCTCGCCGTTGGAAGCCAGCACGGCGTAGGTGTGAGTGGCGGCGTGGGTATCCACACCGATGACGAACGGGTGCAGGTCGGCGACAATGGTGCTCATGTGATCAGGTCCCTCTCCATCAGTCGGGGCAGTGTTCCTGGTCGCTGCGAACCGGCGCCGTGCCCGGGAGAGGTCACTTCAAGGCAGAACTGTGATGAGCCACGGCCCCTGCGGGTCGGACAGGCTTCTGATCAGGCCATCGAGGTGGGCCGGGCCGGCGCCGGCCGCCCACCACGACCGGACAGTTCATAGGCAAGGCACCCCTGGGGGCCAGCTTTGTCATGAGTCACGACCACGGCGGAGCGACCAACGCCAACCCTGCCAGCCAGTCCCGGACCAGCCGACCCAAGACTCACAG
>NZ_JBHZTC010000071.1:0-1413 GCF_042879195.1 Kocuria nitroreducens | reverse complement strand
AGTTGAGTCCCGGATGATGGTGTAACGCTCGGTGGCCGAGTTCGTCGTTCCAGACGAGGCGCGGCCACCGTGTGATCCTTCGAGTTCACCTCTCACAGCACCCTCGAATGGAGTCATCACGATGACCGCACCTCATATTGTCGACCCTGCCGGCCTGCTCGGTGAAGCCCTGGCCGACGCCTCCCCGGATCTGATGCGGACTCTGCTGCAGACGGTGATCAACGCGCTGCTCTCCGCCGACGCCGACGCGGTCGCCGGCGCCGAGTGGGGTCGCCCGTCCCCGGATCGGGTGGTCCAGCGCAACGGCTACCGCCACCGCGACCTCGACACCCGCCTCGGCACCATCGACGTGGCCGTGCCGAAGCTGCGATCGGGCACCTACTTCCCGGACTGGTTGCTCGAGCGGCGCAAGCGGGTCGAGTCCGCGCTGATCACCGTCGTCGCCGACTGCTATCTCGCCGGAGTGTCCACCCGCCGGATGGACAAGCTGGTGAAGACCTTAGGGATCAACTCCCTGTCGAAGTCCCAGGTCTCCCGGATGGCCACCGACCTGGACGAGCATGTGGAGTCCTTCCGCCACCGGCCCCTGGACGAAGCCGGTCCCTTCACGTTCGTGGCCGCCGACGCGCTGACCATGAAAGTCAGAGAGGGTGGGCGCGTCATCAACGCCGTGGTCCTGATCGCCACCGGGGTCAACGGCGACGGGCACCGCGAGGTCCTCGGCATGCGCGTGGCCACCAGTGAGACAGGGGCGGCATGGAACAGCTTCTTCGCCGACCTGGTGGCCCGCGGGCTGGGCGGGGTCCGCCTGGTCACCAGTGACGCCCACGCCGGGCTCGTGGAGGCGATCGCCGCCCACCTGCCCGGGGCCGCCTGGCAGCGGTGTCGCACCCACTACGCGGCCAACCTGATGGGAATCTGCCCGAAGACCATGTGGCCGGCCGTCAAGGCGATGCTGCACTCGGTCTACGACCAGCCCGACGCCACCGCCGTGAACGCCCAGTTCGACCGGCTACTGGACTACGTGGGTGAGAAGCTCCCACAGGTCGCCGAGCACCTCGATGCTGCCCGGGCCGACCTGCTGGCCTTCACCGCGTTCCCAAAAGACGTGTGGATGCAGATCTGGTCCAACAACCCTGCCGAACGGCTGAACAAGGAGATCCGCCGCCGCACCGACTCGGTGGGGATCTTCCCCTCCCGCGAGGCCATCATCCGCCTGGTCGGGGCCGTGCTGGCCGAGCAGACCGACGAATGGGCTGAAGGCCGCCGCTACCTCGGCCTCGAGATCCTCACCCGCTGCCGGCTCACCACCGTCGCCGACACCGGAAGCGAGGTGAACCCCGACCCATTGGCCGCGCTCACCGCCTGACCACCACAGGAAGGACCGTTACACCACGCCCAGGGACTTGACCC
>NZ_JBHZTC010000070.1:0-1424 GCF_042879195.1 Kocuria nitroreducens | reverse complement strand
GGCTCTTCAGAATCCAAGGTGTAGTCGCGGCCTGAACCCGCCGGTCTCCAGCAGTGATCTGGCGATGTAGTTGGTGAGGTTCCGGAACCCCAGCGCGCTGCCGCGCAGGTGCTCCAGCCGTCCGTTGATCGCCTCGGTCGGGCCGTTGGATGTGCCGGGGCGGTCGAAGTAGGCCAGCACGTCGGCGGCGCGCTTGGCCAGGGTCCGTCCGAGCCTGATCGCCTCGCTCAGCGCATCCGGGACGCCGTGGCGCAGGGAGTCGATCAACCGCCGCATCAGCTCTCGGCCTTGGGACCGGTCGGGCTGCCGGTAGGCGGTGATCATCCTCTGGTAGATCCCCCAGGTGGCTTCGACCTCGACGTGGGCGTCGGCCGTGAACAGCTTCTCCAGCCGGTCCTGCTGTTTGTCGGTGAGCAGGTCCGCTCCGGTGTGCAGGGTCCGACGAGCCGAGTAGAGGGGATCGCCCGCCCGGCCCCGGTGGCCACGGGTGTCCTGCTGAACGCGGCGCCGGCACTGATCCAGGGCGTCGCCGGCCAGGCGCACGACGTGGAAGGGGTCCATGACCGCCACGGCCTCGGGCAGCTCCTCGGTGGTGGCGGTCTTGAACCCGCTGAACCCGTCCATGGCGACCACTTCCACGCCCTGGCGCCAGGCGTCCTCGCGCTCGGCCAGCCAGTCCTTGAACGCCGCCTTGGAGCGGCCCTCGACCATGTCCAGCAACCGGGCCGGGCCCGTGCCGGCGCGGACCGGGGTGAGGTCGATGATCACGGTGACGTACTTGTCCCCGCGGCGGGTGTGCCGCCACACGTGCTCGTCGACGCCGATCACGGCCACGCGGTCGAACCGTGCCGGGTCCTCGATGAGGACCCGGCGGCCCTCGGTGAGGACCGCGTCGTTGGCGGTGTTCCACGACACTCCCAGGCCCTCAGCGACCCGGGCGACCGTGAGGTGCTGGCACACGATGCTCTCCAGCGCCCACCGCAGGCCCCGGCGCGAGAGCTTCGCCCGCGGCTCGGCGGCTTGCGAGGTGTCCTGGCGCCACACGTGCCCGCACCCGGTGCACCGGTAGCGGCGGACCGTGACCCGCAGGATCGTGGGGCGCCAGCCCAGTGGCTCGTGAGCCAGCCGCCGGATCACCGTGTCCCGGGGCGTCCCCTCGCAGCCGCAGCGACGGCACCACTGGTCCGCAGCCACGATCCGGCAGGCCAGGACCGCCCGGTCAGGCTCGAGGCGCTGCCCGACGACTTCGAGACCGAGCTCGTCCAGGCGGGCGAAGGTGGTCACATCAGGGCAGGCGAAGGTAGCGTCAGGCACGTCGAGGTCTTCCAGATGAGGTGTGTAGGAACCTTCATCTTCGGGAGGCCTCGACCCCTATCCGGCGACCGACGCGCCAACCCGCACTACACCCTCAACTCTGAAGAGCC
>NZ_JBHZTC010000069.1:0-1426 GCF_042879195.1 Kocuria nitroreducens | reverse complement strand
GGTCAAGTCCATTTGCGTGGTGTAACGCAGTCCCCGCGTGATTCTTGGGGTGGTCAGGCGCTGAGGGCCAGACCGGGGTCGGTGTCCTCCTTCCCGTCGTCGTCGGCCACGGTGGTGCCCACGGCCTGGGCCTGCTGGAGGAGCTCGATGCCGAGGTAGCGACGGGCTTCGATCCACTCGTCGTGCTGCTCGGCCAGCACTGCTCCGACGAGCCGGATCAGGGAGGTCCGGTCGGGGAAGATCCCGACCACGTCGGTGCGCCGGCGGATCTCCTTGTTCAGCCGTTCCTGCGGGTTGTTGGACCAGATCTGGCGCCAACAGGCCTTGGGGAAGGCCGTGAAGGCGAGGACGTCCGCCCGGGCGGCCTCGAGGTGCTGCCCGACCCGTGGGAGCTTCTCGGCCAGGGCATCCAGTACTCGGTCGAACTGATCGTGCACAGCGGCCTGGTCGGGCTGGTCGTAGACGGAGTGCAGCAGGGTCTTGACCCAGGGCCAGGAGGCCTTGGGCGTGGCAGACATGAGGTTGGCCGCGTAGTGAGTACGGCACCGCTGCCAGGACGCCCCGGGCAGGGTGGCCCCGATCGCCGCGACCAGCCCGGCGTGGGCGTCACTGGTCACCAGCTTCACCCCGGCCAGTCCCCGGGCGACGAGGTCGCGGAAGAACCCCAGCCAGCCGGCCCCGTCCTCGGCCGAGGACACCTGGATCCCGAGGACCTCGCGGTGGCCGTCGGTGTTGACGCCGGTGGCGATCATCGCGTGCACGTTGACCACCCGCCCGCCTTCGCGGACCTTCAGCACCAGGGCGTCGGCGGCCACGAACGTGTAGGGCGAAGCGTCCAGCGGCCGAGTGCGGAAGGCCTCCACCTGCGCATCCAGGTCGGCGGCCATGACCGAGACCTGGGACTTCGACAACCGGGTGATCCCGAGGGTTTCCACGAGCTTGTTCATCCGCCTCGTGGAGACGCCCAGCAGGTAGCAGGTGGCCACCACCGAGGTCAGGGCGGCCTCGGCGCGGCGCCGGCGTTCCAGCAGCCAGTCCGGGAAGTAGGAGCCTTGGCGCAGCTTCGGGATGGCGACGTCGATGGTGCCGGTGCGGGTGTCGAACTCCCGGGCCCGATACCCGTTGCGCGAGTTCACCCGGGCGTCACTGACCCGGCCGTACTCGGCCCCGCACACGTTGTCGGCCTCAGCACTCATCAGCGCGTTGATGAAGGTGGTCAGCATCTGGCGCATCAGGTCCGGTGAGGCCTGCTCGAGGTGCTCCTGAAGGAAGCGGGCAGGGTCGATATCATGAGGTGCGGTCATCGCGTGGGTTCTCCTTGAGAAAAGACTTTGGTCGGTCTTTCCAAGAATCACGCGGTGGCCGCCTCACGTTCGGAACGCCACGCCCCCAGGGCCCGGCGTACACCACGCTAGGGGACGCTACT
>NZ_JBHZTC010000068.1:0-1444 GCF_042879195.1 Kocuria nitroreducens | reverse complement strand
TGGCCCTTCACAGATGAGCATGGGTAGCTGGGTGCGCGGGGACGATCCGCAGTGCGTGTTGTGAGGGCTGGGTAGAGGTCGAGGCCTCCAGGATGGGTAGCGACCAAGCAACCTGATCCATGAAGGCCTCGACGTGTCTCATGCTATCTGCGCGCCCGCGTGCGCGCTCTTCGACCTGCCCGACGTTCATGTGCTCGCCGTCGATCGTGGTCCGCGCTCGTTCATCCTGACTGTGGAGACGTTGCCGGCGCTGGTGGGCTGTCCGTCCTGCGGTGTACTTGCGACCGGTCACGGCCGTCGGCAGGTCCTGCTCCACGACTTGCCCTGTGCTGGGGTGCCGGTACGGGTCGCCTGGCGCAAGCGGATCTACCGGTGCTGGGAGGCTGCCTGCGAGGTCACGACGTTCAGCGAGGTTCACGAGCTGGCGGCCCCGCGGGGCAAGCTCACCACTCGCGCGATCGCCTGGGCGGTGACCCAGCTGCGCTCCCACGACATCGCGGTCTCGGCCCTGGCGGACATGCTCGGGGTCGCCTGGAACACCGTGTGGGACGCCGTCGCCCCGGTCATCGAGGGTCAGTTGGCCGCCGAGGACCGGCTGGCCGGTGTGGATGCCCTGGGTGTGGACGAACACGTCTGGCGCCACGTGGGCCTGCCCGGCACCGGGCTGGTCACCGGCATCGTGGACCACTCCCGCGGCGAGGACGGCCGACCCAGGGCGCGACTGCTGGACCTGGTCAAGGGCCGCACCGGGGCCGCCTACGGCGACTGGCTCACCGAGCAGGGGCCGAGGTTCACGAGCGGGATCCGCACGGCGACCCTGGACCCGTTCCACGGCTACGCCAACGCCATCCGCGACGAGCTCCCGGAGGCCATCACGGTGCTCGATGCGTTCCACGTGGTCAAGCTCGGCGGACAGGTCGTCGACGAGGTGCGTCGCCGCGTGCAGCAGGACACCCTGGGCCACCGCGGCCGGGCCGGCGACCCGCTCTACGGGATCCGGCGCACCCTGCAGATCGGTGCCGAGCACCTCACCGCCAAGCAGATCACCCGGCTCAACGCGAAGCTTGAAACCGGGGACCCGCACCACGAGGTCACCCTGGCTTGGCACTGCTACCAGAAGCTGCGCGCCGTCTACCACACCCGTCCTGAGCAAGGGCGCCGGCTCGTCGCCGAGATCCTCGCCGCGTTCCACACCTGCCCGATTCCCGAGGTCGCCCGCCTGGGCCGGACTCTGCGGCGGTGGCGGTCGGCGATCCTGGCCTACTTCGACACCGCCGGCGCTTCGAACGGGCCGACAGAGGCGATCAACGGGGTGATCGAGACGATGCGCAGGGTCGCCCGGGGCTTCCGGAACTTCGAGAACTATCGCCTACGGGCCCTGCTCGCCGCCGGCGGACACCGGCCGTGGAGAAAGACACCTACCCATGCTCATCTGTGAAGGGCC
>NZ_JBHZTC010000067.1:0-1501 GCF_042879195.1 Kocuria nitroreducens | reverse complement strand
CCCCCGTTACCTTCTTCATAGCCCGTCCGTCCACCAGGATGAAGGGGTGCTGACCGGTCGGTCCTCGGCATGATCGTTTGCCCCCAGTCGTCGATGATCCGGGGGGGTGTTGTCACCGAGGGCCGGTCCGGTGGTCACGGATCGCTGATAGAGGCACGACCTTCTTCTCGAGGGACCTTCGTAACGTGGATGCCGAGCGTGACCACCACCCGGCCGGCCAGCACGCGCAGATGCCAGTGCAGGAGAAGGGACTCGATCGTGGCGGAGCAACCACTGCCGGCGGTGTTCGTCGGCCTCGACGTCGGCAAGTCCGACCATCACGCCGTGGCCGTGACGGCGGCCGGGAGCACGGTCCACGACAAGGCCCTGCCCAACGACGAGACCCGGCTGCGGGCCATCCTTGAAGAGCTGGCAGCCGCCCACGGGCCGGTGCTGATGGTGGTGGACCAGCCGGCCACGATCGGGGCGCTGCCGGTGGCCGTGGCCCAGGCGACGGAGGCAGTCACCGTGGCGTACCTGCCGGGGCTGGCGATGCGCCGGATCGCGGACCTGCACCCGGGTACTGCGAAGACCGACGCCCGCGACGCCCTGATCATCGCCGAGGCCGCCCGCACCATGCCGCACACCCTGCGCAACATCCGGGCCGACGAGGAACAGATCGCCGAGCTGGCGGTGCTGGCCGGCTTCGACGACGACCTCGCCGCCCAGATCACCGCAACCTCCAACCGGCTGCGGGGCATGCTCACCCAGATCCACCCCGCACTGGAACGGGTGCTGGGACCGAGGGTGACCCATCCGGCGGTGGCCGATCTGCTCACCCGATACCCGACCCCCGCCAAGCTGGCCGCCGCCGGGCGGGGCCACGTGCGGGCCCGGCTGCGCAAGCATGCCCCGCGGCTGGCCGAGTCGTTGACCGAGGAGGTCTTCACCGCCCTGGGGCAGCAGAGCGTGGTTGTGGCCGGCACCGAGGCCGCCGCGACCGTCGTACCGATCCTGGCCGGGCAGCTAGCCACCCTGATCCACCAGCGCGCCACGGTGGCCGGCCAGGTCGAGGCCCTCGTGGAGGCCCACCCTCTTTCCGAGGTCCTGACTTCGATGCCCGGCATCGGAGTCAGGACCGCCGCGAGGATCCTCACCGAGGTCGTCGGCAAGGACTTCGCCGACGCCGGCCACCTGGCTTCCTACGCCGGGATCGCCCCGGTCACCCGCCGATCCGGGACCTCGATCCGTGGCGAGCACGCCGCCAAGGGCGGCAACAAACGCCTGAAGCGGGCGCTGTTCCTCTCGGCCTTCGCCTCGCTCAACCACGCCCCGTCGAGGGCCTACTACGATCGAAAACGAGCCCAGGGCAAACGCCACAACCAGGCGATCATCGCTCTGGCCCGCCGACGGACCGACGTCCTGTTCGCCATGCTCAGGGACGGAACCCTCTACCAAGACCCCACCGAGCCTCAGACCTCGCCATCCGTGGCCCTGGCCGCTTGACGAAAACCATAGAGGC
>NZ_JBHZTC010000066.1:0-1503 GCF_042879195.1 Kocuria nitroreducens | reverse complement strand
GCGGTGGCCGCCTCACGTTCGGAACGCCACGCCCCCAGGGCCCGGCGTACACCACGCTAGGGGACGCTACTGGGTAGCGCTTCCAGCCTTCCACCCCGAGCACGGTATCGACTGTGCATGGTCCGGGAGTCACTTCGTCTTGGGCTGCAACGTCACATGTTCTATGAAGGCCGAGTCACATTCCAGTGGCCGCAACCCTGCTTCTCCCCTTGTCAGAGCATGGGTACTGAGTTTACGGCTCACATCTGGCATCCGATGGACTAACATGCCGATCATGCAGGACATCAACTTCCCTGAGGTTCCCTTTCACCACAACATCGTCTCGGACATCATCGAGCTTGAGCGGGTGCGTGCTGATCTTCGTGGGGAGAACCTCTTTGTGCCGGTAGCCATCGAGCTTCGGCGACTCTTTCAGAGCCTGACCAGCATGATGTCCGCCCGAATAGAAGGCAACAGGACCACCGTTGCTCAGGCGATCCTGGAGGCCGACTCCGTGGAAGAGCACGGAGGCCGAGCCAGCGATGCAGTTCAGGAGATCTTGCAGCTCGACGAGGCAACTCGGTACATCGATGACCTGGCCGATCAGGATCACCTGCATTTGACGCACACATTCATTCGGGAGTTGCACGCTTTGTCGCTACAGGGCCTAGAACGGGAAGGCGACAGGAATCCCGGGTCCTACCGGCCGCACGACGTCGAGATCACCGGATCCGCACACCGCCCTCCTGGTGCCGCTTCAGTCGCTGCAGACATGGACCAGCTGCTCGATTTTGCCACCAAAGAGGTTCCCCCACAGCAGCAGCTGCTTCAGACTGCCATCGTTCACCACCGCTTCGTTTGGATCCACCCTTTCAGCAATGGCAACGGTCGCGTCGCTCGACTGCTGACCTACGCGATGCTCATACAGCAGGGCTACACCTCCTCCAGCGGTATTCGCGCACTCAACCCGACTGCAGTCTTCGGTGCGGACCGCCAGGCCTACTACAACCACCTAGCTCTGGCTGACTCCCTGCGGCCAGGAGACGTTCTCGATTGGTGCTGCTATGTAGTCCATGGGCTCCGCGAGGATCTTGCGGCCGTGCATCGCCTGTCCGATCCCCATGCGGTCTTGCACGAGGTCTATCGGCCAGCTCTGGACTCCGCCGTAGCCGAGAGAACTCTGAGCGAGTCACAAGCCCAGGTCCTGTTCGAGGTCATCCAGAAAGGCGTGTGCAAAGCCGGCGACCTGGAACACGTTCTCCCCGGAAGTTCGTCCAACCGAAGCCACAAGCTCTCCGCGCTGGTCGACGCGAAGTATCTGCGGAGAGTCGAGAATCGCCGCCTTTATACCGTGCGCCTCGTACCTAATCCATTGACCATCCATGTTGTTCGACGCCTGGATGAGTTGGGCCTGTTGCCGGCCATCCTCCGGGACTAGCAGTGGAGCGCTGACAGTAGCGTCCCCTAGCGTGGTGTACGCCGGGCCCTGGGGGCGTGGCGTTCCGAACGTGAGGCGGCCACCGC
>NZ_JBHZTC010000065.1:0-1596 GCF_042879195.1 Kocuria nitroreducens | reverse complement strand
CTTGTCGTTTAACCCTTGATTTGCTGGTGCTCCGTGCCGGCGGTGTCTCGTGGGATGGTCTTGCCGACGTTGTGACGGGTCGCTCGGTGCCGGTTCTTTATCCCAGGTGGGCGTCCCGGTCCTGGGCGGGAGGGTTTCGGCGCACGGGCCGGTTGGCCCGTCTTCGCGCGCAGGTGCCGAAACCCCCGCCGCACCCGTGCCGGAGTCAGCCGCTCCGGCGGCAAGGGCTTCTCCCAAGGCCGGCGCAGGTCAACGGCCAGGTGGCGGGCCAGGCGCAGCTCGGTGTGGGCAGCGATGACCAACCAGGTCCAGCGATCACCGGCCTGCGGGGAGCGGATCTTCGGGGTGGTCCAGCCCAGGGTCTGTTTCCAGAAGCGGAAGGTGTGCTCCAGGTCGAAGCGACGCAAGTAGGCCTGCCAGCACCGGGTGACCTGCTCAGCGTCGGCGTCGGTCATGGAGGACCACAGCCACAGCGGTTTGGCCTCGCGCTGGCCGGGCAGGTGCTCGACGGCCAATCGGATCACCGTGCCCTCCACGATGGGCAACGGCCCGTGGTGGTCGGCCCAGGAGCCGCGGTGCGTCAGCCGTGGATGCATCCGATCGAAGGAGATAGCCTCGGCCTGTCCGTATCGCACTGTGGCAGTAGTCGTCCGGGTCGTGGGGGCAGGCCAGCTACCAGGCTCGCCGAGGGCCATCACCATCCCGTGTCGGCGAGGTCGTCCCCCGCGGGGATCGGTGCTGCGCGGCGGAGTCGGGCCGCGCATGATGCGATCGGCGCGGATGCGTCCCATCAGGTGCACGGGCAGATCCGCCAGCACGAAAGCCAGCCGGGCGACGTCGTAGCCAGAGTCCATCACGATCATGATCGCCGGGTCCCCGGCACGCCAGTGCCCGGCCTCGCGCAACCGGCCCACGACCGCGCGCAATTGGGCGGCCGTGACCGCGGTCGCGTCGGTGCCCGGGTCCAGCCGCACCGCATCCAGGATCGCGGTCCAGCTCGTGGGCCCGCTCTCCAGGGCAGCCACCACTTGGTACGGCCAGCCTGGGATCCGCTGATCGGCCGAACGCCCCCGCCCCCGCCCGTAGACGTGGCAGAACATCCGGTCCGGGCAGGTCGCAGCGTCTGGGCGCAGCCATGGTGAGACGTCGACGGCCAGCACGATCCGTGTCCCGAACAGGTGCGGCACCGGCAGCCGCGCCAGGTGCTCGCGCAGCCGGTCGGCATCGACGTGGCCGCAGTTGAGCCCGTCGTAGAGCGCGCCGTAGCCCCGGCGATGCTCGGGAGCAAGGCTGAGGTCCACCAAGGTCTTCACCGGACCTTCGGCGCACAGCACGGCCTCGGTGAGCTCGAACAGCTCATCAGCGCGTCGAGTCAGGCACCGATACAACGCGCCGCGGAACTGGCGAAGTAGACCAGTCTCCACCGTCGCCGAGCCCTGGCCAACGCCAGGACTGAGGACCATACTGCTCATTGCGGCCACCGCCGTTCCCTTGAAGCGTCGCAACTTCCAAGGATCACGCGGTGGCCGCCCTCATGCCAGACCCCAGCCTGTATCCGGCACGCTCATCAGTATTAAGGGTTAAACGGCAAGCTAA
>NZ_JBHZTC010000064.1:0-1618 GCF_042879195.1 Kocuria nitroreducens | reverse complement strand
CGCTGTCACCCGTTCGTGTGGACCAAGACCAGCACCGAAATCCTCAAGAAAGCCAACCGCTCAACGACTTCGAATACGGGCCACTAGTGCTCCTACCCGCCTCGGTGGCCATACGATAGTCCTCACTTACATGGGGGTGGTCGCCATGGCTGAGACTGCGAAGGGTTTCTGGCACACGGCACCCGGAATGATCACTGCTGTCGCAGCTCTCGTGACCGCAGCCGGTGGGCTTTTGGGTGTTCTGATTCAGAATGACGTTATTGAGTGGGGAAGTGACAGCCAGCAATCGGGCACGACGCAGGACGCCGCCAACACCCCTGGTGGAGAAAACGGTGGACAGCCAGGGCCAGAGGCGGCGACGACACCGTCCACGGATACGTCAGACTATATTCCGTGGAATCAGGCTACCGCCGATTTAGTGCGCCATGATGGGACCAGAACGACAGTCAAAGCGGCGACAGTGGGTCTAGCCTGCGACACCAAAACTCTTGCTTTCGAAAATGGCCGAAAAATCAGCCTGGAAATTGTGCGCAGCATCCAGTTCGATGCCATCTATACCAACAACGCAAGCGCCGATGGAATAGTTGCACTGCTGGATGGAAGAGAACTGACGGACCCCATCCACACATGGAACTGCCCGGTCTTGGCTCAGAATGAACTCGGTCCAGTCGAAATCAAACTTGAAAACATACACCGCATTGAATTCCATCGTTGAGTGCCGCTACCCAAGAGCGTGAGACCATACTCGCCCGGATTTCCAATGCGGTTGTCAGGCCAACCATCATGTAGCTGGGACGGAGGAACAGCAGATAAGACCCACCTGTGTACACTGACCTGCACGGAATCAGCTCATCTGGTCACCGCAGCCTACTCGACAACGTCGATGCCATGTCTTGCAATCAAACCGGCTCATAACACCTGAACTGCAAGACACGCAGAAGAGCCGAGAGCCCCCAAGACTCAGAATTGCCCATCGACGAGTCCCGATCAGATGCAGTGTCAGTCGGTGAACCGTTCGTAGGCACTCTGCCGGGAGGTGCTCAACGCCCAGCCAACTCCTGCCCAGGACACCCCGCTCCCCCGGACTCCCTCCACAGCATCATGGAGCGCCACGCCGGCCCCGCGCTCCAACGGGCGCAGAAACTTCACTCGCTCCGGAGCGAGGTCTACGGCTTCCTCGGTCTTCGCGGCCGCCCACGCATCAGCGGCCATGCGCAGGCACTGGGCCACAGCCACCCCGTCACGGTCGCCCACCGGCATAGAGTGATCGGCCAGAGCTGCCCCTAGATCCCATGCCGCGTGCGGCGCCGTCACGCCCTGCTTTCCATCGTGCTCGAGCACATCCTCCTCCGGGTTGCCATGAAACCCTGACATCGTCAGGTGTCCCTGACATCACCAGGAGGTCAAGCATTCAAGCCGGCGTTAGAGCGCACATTGCTTCGCACCGGACCAAGTCTTGCAACCAACGCGTGGTGCAACGCATCGGGTGCAGGACGCGGTGCGTACATATCTGTGGTAGGTCATTCCCCTTTGCAACCTCACCTGATGGTCAAGTCCATTTGCGTGGTGTAACGCAGTCCCCGCGTGATTCTTGGGGTGGTCAGGCGCTGAGGGCCAG
>NZ_JBHZTC010000063.1:0-1642 GCF_042879195.1 Kocuria nitroreducens | reverse complement strand
AGCCTGGATCCGCCGATGTTGAGGGGCGCGGCGGGCGGGCCGTGACAGACGAATGCTCCTGTGACCAGTGAGGATGGGACTTGTCTAAGGTTCCGATCCACACAGCAACAGGAGCACCCGGTAGTGCGAGTTTCTCACAGCTTCTCGGCCGATTTCGATGACCCCAATCTCGTGTCCACCGCCGGGCTGCTCCCGGTGCTGGGTCTGGCCGAGGAGACCGGGTTGCACCAGTTGATCGCCGAGCGTGTGACGGTACCGGGTCCGGCCGGTGCGAACGCGGCCGCGAAGATCCCGGCGCTGGTGGCGGGGATGGTCGCCGGGGCCGACAGCATCACCGACATGGGCCTGCTGCGCCACGGTGGCATGGGCCGGCTCTTCACCGGGGTGCGGGCCCCGACCACGTTGGGCACGCATCTGCGGGCCTACACCTTCGGCCACGTCCGCCAGCTCGACGCGGTCGCCTCCCGCTTCCTGGCCGACCTCACGGGCCGGGTTCCGGGTCTGGTGGCCGGAGCCGATCAGGTTGCCTACCTCGACGTCGACGACACCATCCGTGAGACCCACGGGTACGCCAAGCAGGGCACGGGATACGGGTACTCCGGGGTGCGGGGACTCAACGCGCAGCTGGCGACGATGTCGACCCCGACCGCGGCGCCGGTGATCCTCGGCACGAGGCTGCGGCGGGGCTCGGCGGCTTCCGCACACGGAGCACCGAAGATGATTACCGAGAGTCTGGCCACCGCGAAGAAGGCTGGGGCCACCGGCACGATCACAGTGCGCGCCGACAGCGCCTACTACAACCACGGCGCGGTCGCCGCCGCCCGTGCAGCGGGGGCGCGCTTCTCCTTGACAGCCCGGATGGATCCGGCCGTGGTCGCGGCGATCAGTCGGATCCCTGCCGATGCCTGGACTGCGATCCAGTACCCCAACGCGATCTTCGACGAGCAGGAGGGCCGGTGGATCTCTGATGCCGAGGTCGCCGAGATTCCCTACACCGCGTTCACCTCGAGGAGGAAGGCTGAGCACGTGTCGGCGCGATTGATCGTGCGCCGGGTCAGGCGCCTCAACGTCCACCAAGCCCGGGCCGGGCAGGACGAGCTGCTGGCTGCCTACCGGCATCACGCGGTGTTCACCGACTCGCCCCTGAGCATGCTCGAAGCCGAGGCCTCCCACCGTGACCACGCGATCGTCGAACAGGTCATCGCCGATCTGAAGGCGGGGCCGCTGGCGCACCTGCCGTCCGGGGTGTTCACCGCCAACGCCGCCTGGCTGGTGTGCGCGGCCATGGCCTTCAACCTCACCCGCGCCGCCGGAGTCATCGCCTCCAACCGGCACGGACGGGCCCGCGCGGCCACGATCCGCACCCAGCTCATCCAGGTGCCGGCGCGGGTGGCCAACCACGCCCGGAAGTGGCGGTTGCACCTGCCCACCGCCTGGCCCTGGCAGAGCGCCTGGGAGAACCTCTTCGACCACGCCCACGGAACCGCTACCGCAATCGCCTGACGACCCTCCCCTGACCGCACGAGAAGGAACCCCAGTGGAAAGGCCGGGCAGACCGGCGGACCCCGCACACCCAAGACTAGAAATCGATGAACTGATCCCGATCAGCTCACAAGAAAATCAACGTCGGCGCATCCAGGCT
>NZ_JBHZTC010000062.1:0-1660 GCF_042879195.1 Kocuria nitroreducens | reverse complement strand
GAACGCCACAGGCACTCACCACCGCTGGAAGCTAGCCACCATGACTGGAAACCAGGCTGTAGGTCAGGTCACCTGATCTGGCTTGCCCGTAGGGCGGCCTGGAAGGATGTTGCTGTGCCCGCTCCCTATCCCCAAGAGTTCCGTGACGATGTCGTGCGCGTGGCCCGCAATCGCGAGGACGGCGTGACACTGGCGCAGATCGCCAAGGACTTCGGCATCCACGAGATGACGCTGTCGAAGTGGATGCGCCAGGCCGACGTCGAGGACGGTGAAAAGCCCGGCGTGACGAGAGCCGACTCCGCGGAGAACCGTGAGCTGAAGAAGCGGATCCGCCTACTCGAGCAGGAGAACGAGGTCCTGCGCCGGGCGGCGGCCTACCTGTCCCAGGCGAACCTGCCGGGAAAAGGATCTACCCGCTCGTGAAAGAGCTCGCCGCCGACGGGATCCCCGTCGCGGTGACGTGCCGGGTGCTCAAGCTCTCCCGCCAGCCCTACTACCGGTGGCTGGCGGACCCAGTCACCGACGCCGAGCTGGCCGAGGCGTACCGGGCGAACGCCCTGTTCGACGCCCATTCCGACGATCCCGAGTTCGGCTACCGCTTCCTGGTCGATGAAGCCAGAGAGGCTGGCGAGGTGATGTGTGAGCGCAGCGCGTGGCGGATCTGCCGGGACAACGGCTGGTGGTCGGCGTTCGGGAAGAAGCGCGCCAAGAACGGGAAGAAGCCCGGACCACCGGTCCACGACGACCTGGTGGAGCGGGACTTCACCGCCGGCGCGCCGAACGAGCTGTGGCTGACCGACGTCACCGAGCACAAGACCGCCGAAGGCAAGCTCTACATGTGCGCGATCAAGGACGTCTACTCCGGACGGATCGTCGGCTACTCCATCGACTCCTTCGATGAAGGCCCGCCTGGCCGTCCAAGCACTCCACAACGCGGTCGCGCGCCGCGGCGACGTGGCCGGCTGCATCGTCCACTCGGACCGCGGGTCGCAATTTCGATCCCGGAAGTTCGTCCATGCCCTGAACCGGCACGGCCTGGTCGGCTCGATGGGCAAGGTGGGTGCGGCCGGGGACAACGCCGCGATGGAGAGCTTCTTCGCCCTGCTCCAGAAGAACGTCCTCGACAGACGGGCTTGGACGACTCGGGACGAGCTGCGGCTCGCGATCGTCACCTGGACCGAACGGACCTACCACCGGCGCCGCAGACAAGCCCGTCTCGGACGGTTGACCCCCATCGAGTACGAGACCATGATGAACTCCGCCGTGACCCTCGCGGCATAAGACCCCACCTGTCACCTATCGGTGCGGCAGTCCCCTATGAGCATCCCGCAGGGGGAAGACCAGTTACATGGTCCTCCTGTTCTACTTGCCGACCCCGAGAATGGCCCGTCGCAACGGGTAGTGGTGGATCAGATCAGGGCGCCGAGGTGCCGGAGGCAGCCTCGTCCGTCGTGGTTTCGGCTGCTTGGTCGAGCAGGTCGCACAGGTCGAAGACGTACTCGGCGGAGTTCTCGAGGATCTGCACCGAGGTCACCGGCGGCAGCTCTTCTCCGTGCTCAGGCGCGTCGGCGAAGGTCACCGTCTCACTCAGCCTGGATCCGCCGATGTTGAGGGGCGCGGCGGGCGGGCCGTGACAGACGAATGCTCCTGTGACCAGTGA
>NZ_JBHZTC010000061.1:0-1662 GCF_042879195.1 Kocuria nitroreducens | reverse complement strand
CGGTGGCGTGGGAGGGCCCCCGGTCGCGTGGCGGCCGGGGGCCCCGGGGTGGGGTGGGGTGGGTCAGATGATCAGGCCCAGGGCGAAGGGGCCGATGAGCACGGTGAAGATGGTGATCAGGATGACGCCGGTGATGTTGAGGACCACCCCGCCGCGGACCATCTCGGTGATCTTGACCTGGCCGGTGGCGAAGACGATGGCGTTGGGCGGGGTGCCCACCGGCAGCATGAACGCGCACGTCGCGGCCAGGGCGGCCGGGATCAGCAGGGTCATCGGGTCCACCCCGATCCCGACCGCGACCCCGCCGAGGATCGGGATGAAGGTCGCCGCGGTGGCGGTGTTGGAGGTGATCTCGGTCAGCAGCAGCACGATCGTGACCACCGCCGCCAGCAGCAGCACGATCGGCAGCGCCCCCAGACCGGTGACCTGGGCGCCGAACCAGGCGTCCAGACCGGTCCCGGCCACGGCCGCGGCCAGGGACAGACCGCCGCCGAAGAGCAGCAGCACCCCCCAGGGCAGGCCCTCCTCGGCGTCCTTCCACACCAGGGTCATGTTCCCGCGCCGGTCCCCGGGCAGCAGGAACAGCACCACCCCGGCGCCGATGGCGATCACGGTGTCGTCGAAGAGCTCCAGCCAGGGCAGCTGCGCCCCGATGTCCCCGATCCCGGCCAGCAGCCCCGGCACGATCCAGCAGAACGCCGCGGCCGCGAACACGCCCAGCACGATCTTCTCGCCCTGGCTCATCGGGCCCAGATCGGCGATCTCCTGCTCGATCAGCTCCTTGCCCCCGGGGACCTCCTCGAGGTGGAACCGGAACATCAACCGGGTGATGATCAGCCAGGCCAGACCGATGAACACGACCACCATCGGCACCCCGAGCATCATCCACTGCGCGAAGCCCACCGTGCGGCCCAGCTCCTCGCTGATGTAGCCGGCCACGATCGCGTTGGGCGGGGAGCCCAGCAGGGTGCCCAGCCCGCCGATGGTCGCCGCCCAGGCGATCGACAGCACCAGGGCCACCCCGAAGATCCGCACGTCGCGGTCGTCGATCACATCACTGATGGCCTTGCCCGAGCGGATCTGCTCGGTCACGTCCTCGGCCTCCGCCGCGGTCCCGGCCTGGTGACTGTTCTCCACCACCAGGGTCAGCACGGACAACCCGATCGGCAGCATCATCAGGGTGGTCGCGGTGTTGGACACCCACATCGACAAGAACGCGGTGGCGATCATCAGCCCGAGAATGATCTGGCGCGGGTGCGTGCCGACCCGGCGCAGGGTCAGCAGCGCGATCCGCCGGTGCAGGTTCCACTTCTGCATCGCGATCGCGATCAAAAACCCGCCCACGAACAGGAACACGATCGGATTGGCGTACGGAGCGGTCGTCTCGGCCACGGTCAGCGCCGTGAGCACCGGGAAGATCACGATCGGCAGCAACGAGGTCACCGACAACGGCACCGCCTCGGTCATCCACCACACCGCCATCAACGTGGCCACCCCGGCCACCACCCGGGCATCCCCGGAAACATCGGCGCCACCGAGCAGGAACCACACGACCAGAGCCAGCAGCACCCCCAGACCCCGGTACAACCAGGTCCTCCCCGGAGAACGGTCAGGCCCAGCCTCCTCCGCCGCCTGATCGTACTGGCCCTGCTCGGGGACGAT
>NZ_JBHZTC010000060.1:0-1709 GCF_042879195.1 Kocuria nitroreducens | reverse complement strand
ACATCTAGTGCTCCACCGTGTACCGGGCGTCCAGGGCGTCGGCGAGCCGTTGCATCTCGATCCTCCGCTCGGGGACCGCCCCGACCATCACGTCGGTGCCGTCGGCGACGGACCCGTTGCGGCCCTCGGTGAAGGACACCGAACCGGTAGCCCCGGGCGGTGTCGGCGAGCAGTTCGCCGACGTCCTCGCGGGCTTCGTCGCTGTCGAACCGGAGCACCTCGACCGTGCTGGTGCACATCACCGACTCACCGGTGTCCTTCCCGGATCCCGGGAGCTTCACGGCCGGCTCCGGTGCGTCCTCGGAGCAGTCCGCGACCTCGTCGACGGCGCGATGGGTGGCCTCCAGGGAGTCGACGGCCGGCAGCGCGTCGGTGCCCTCACCGCAGCCGGTCACGGCCCCGGCCGGCCCGAGCGGCACTGGCAAGGACGCGCACCTTCTCGCGCGGTGGTCCATCATCGACACCCATCCCGTTCGCCTTCGCCACACCGCAGCCGATCCGGTGCACGACTTCCCGGACCTACCACCGGGCAGCTGGACCTGCTTCACGGGCGTCGTCGAGCACGTCTGCGTCCAGCCTGCGCAGGCACGCGCAAGCGCGGCCGGGCACACAGGGCCGTGTCGATGCTCCGCGCCGCACTGTCCTCGGCACCTACAGTGGAAGGACCGCAGCATCCTGGACCCCGATCGAGAGCGAGGATCGTCATTCGCAGAGCACTGGTGACCATGATCCTCACGACCGCCGCGCTGATCCTTGCCGGTTGCGCCGATGCCGGGCCCGGCATCTACGACGGCGAGCAGACCGAGTCCGACATGCTGCCGACCCAGGTTCCCGCCGCTCAGTACGACTTCGACACGGACAGCTCCCGTCTGCTGGCCACCCACCTCGGGTACCGGTTCTTCGCCGTGTCCTCACCGAACCAGGGCGACTGTCTGCTCAGCTTCGATCCGGACGCCCCAGGGACCTGGGTCGCCGGGTGCAGCTCCGGAGGGCGAGTGGCCACGAGCGGCCTGATCGGTATCCAGGCCGACTACGACCCCAACGGGCTGCCCGACGTGGAAGTACCGGAGGGGTGGACCCGGCTCACTCCGCAGCTGCAGGTCTCCGAGGGCTGAGCGGTGAACGCCAGGCCTTCCGACTCCGGCGGGATCATCACCCACCCTGGCAGCGCCGTCATCGGCATCGTCTTCGGGGTCCTCGCCGGTGCGGCCGGCTGGTGGGCCGAAGGCTTCGTCGCCTCGGCCCTGGCCGCCCTGGCGGTGGCGAGCCTCGGAGCCGCCCTGATGCGCTGGTGGGACCGCCGGCGCTCATCGCGCCTCCGGCCCGACGACCCGGAAGGACCATGAGATGACCACAGGGCCCCCGATGATCACCAACCTGGGTGGGGCGGACACGAACCCGCTGATCCCCACCAGCTGGGAGATCATCCCGCTGCTGCTCGGCGCCGCGGTGATCGTGCTGTTCGTCGTCGCGGTCCTCTCCCTTTCCCGCGACGAGCACTGCACCCCGACCCAGCGCCTGCTGTGGCTGCTCGTGCTGCTGGCCGCCCCGGTGCTGGGCCCGCTGCTGTGGTTGACCCTCGGGCGGCACCACGCGCTCGGGCCCCGGAACGGGACCGTCCGGTAAATGGTGTGTGGGGTCCGTGCCTGAGGCGGAACAGAAGGGGCGGAACGGCTGGGGCCGTGCCGCCCCTCCTCTCTTCACCTGTC
>NZ_JBHZTC010000059.1:0-2070 GCF_042879195.1 Kocuria nitroreducens | reverse complement strand
ACCCAAGACTAGAAATCGATGAACTGATCCCGATCAGCTCACAAGAAAATCAACGTCGGCGCATCCAGGCTCAGGCGCCCGGACAGATACACGAATGCCTCGGGCAACCCCGCTTCGGCAAAGGCCGCGGCTTCGACCTCATCGAAGGCCACCACCAACCACGTGCCGGGCCAGTCGTAGGTCACGCTCCTCCCATCGGTGGAGTAGGTCTCGAACCCTGACTCGGTCAGGGCCAACTCCTCAAGCCTGGCCCCATCAGAGGCCCGGGTGATGTCGACCGTGACCCCACCGCGGTACTCCACCACGGTGTCCCCCTCGGCGGTGACCAGTGCACGGTATTGGGTGGTGTCGATGTCCCCGATCGAACGCGTCACCTCGGAGCCACACGCCGGGTAAGTCCAAGGGTCCGAAAACGAGGCGGGAAGAGCACGGAACGCCCCATGGGTGCTGGCCGGGGGCCACGGCTGCTCCACCGGTGGCTCGATCGGCGGCTCCACCGGGGACGCAGAGGCGGCAACCGGGGCGAGCAGAGCAAAGCACACGACAGAAGTGGCGGCAAGAAACCGGTGAGGAGTAGGCATGACAGAACCTTTTCTGCTGGGCGCCGAGGGCCTGCACAGGGACCCGCAGCGGAAGCGGGCTACGACCCAGCGGCGAGAACTCAACTGATACTCAAGAACAGGACCCGCCCATCCTCGGACGGTCTTGCGGGAGCGGCCCCAGTGAGGCAACGGACCGCGATCGGGTACTTCGACACGGAACCACCACGGTCATCGGCCGGTCCCGTACCGCCAGTCTCCATCCAGAAAAAGGATGCCCGCCCTGGAGGCGGTGAAGGTCCGATCGTTATGGCCCATCACTCTGAAGCGTCACACGGCTCGAAGGCAACTCTCACAGCAACCCCAGCCGCTGGCCACACCAAAGAACCTGCCCCACACCGCTCCACTCCCACAGAAGAGGACCAGGACGACGACCTCCGTGGTGCCCTGCAGACCAAGGACCGGCACCTGAGAACGACAACCACCGGAAGTGCTCGATTCTCACAACCGAAGTGACTCGCAACCCACACCTTCCGATACGCCCTTCCTCTCGATAAAGGGCCGTTCCACCGCCGTGGCTGGCGGCTCCCTGATCGGCTATGAAGCAGACGCTTCCTCCTCCGCGCTGTCTTGTGCTGCTTGATCGAGCAGGTCGCACAGATCGAAGACGTACTCGGCGGAGTTCTCGGTGATCTCCGCAGCGACCACCTCCGGGACCTCTTGGCCAGGCTCCGGGGTGGACTCAAAGGTCACCGTCTCGGTCAGGCGACCGGAGAGGAAGAGAAACGCCTGCGGCAAGCCCTGCTCGGCGAGGGCCGCCGTTTCGAACTCGTCGAAGGCAACCACCACCGCTGGACCGGGCCGGTCGTAAGTAATCGATGTCCCATCGGCGGAATAGATGTCGAAGGAGGTACCGGAAAGGTCCACCTCATCGAGCATCGCCCCGTCGGATGCCCGGGTGATGTCCGCGGTGGACTCGTCGCGGAACTCCACGACCGTGTCTCCCTCGGCCGTGACCAGGGCCCGGTACTGCCCCGCGTCGACGTCCCCGATAGAAAAGGTCAGCTCGGAGTCGCACGCCGGGACGGTCTGAGGCTCCGAGAAAAAGGAAGGAAGAGGCAGGAACGCCCCGTGAGTGCTGGCCGGGGGCCACTGCTGCTCCACTGGTGGCTCGGACGGTGGCTCCGCCGGGGACGCGGAGGCGGCAACGGGGGCGAGGAGAGCAAAGCAGACGACAGAGGTGGCGGCGAGGAACCGGTGAGTAGTAGGCATGACAGAACCTTTTCTGCTGGGCGCCGAGGGCCTGCACAAGGACCCGCTGCGGAAGCGGTCGCCGGTCCAGCGGCGAGGATTCATCTAGTGCTCAAGGACAAGAACCGCCCCATCCCAGGACGGTCTTGCGGGAACGGTCCGGGCCACGCATCGGACCGCGATCGACTACTTCGACACGGAACCACAGCGGTCAAGTCCATTTGCGTGGTGTAACGCAGTCCCCGCGTGATTCTTGGGGTGGTCAGGCGCTGAGGGCCAG
>NZ_JBHZTC010000058.1:0-2082 GCF_042879195.1 Kocuria nitroreducens | reverse complement strand
CACCATCTGAGTCTGCACAGACCATCAAATAGCAGATCTGACAGTAGGTCACAATCTGTTGTTGCAGTACTAGGGGACTTCTCAGTTCGGTCGCCCGTCAAAGTAGGCGTCGATGTACTGCTGGAGCACGAGCAGCGACGCCGGGGCAACGTCGTCCAGCGACACATCCTCCAGGTGGTCGAACATGCCAATGTCCCGTTCCACGCTGACCCAGAAGCGGTGTACATCTCGCAGGATCCCTACGGCATCCACGAAGACGTGAGGATCAGGGTTTCGATCCGGGTCCACGATGAACGCCACCAGTTCATGAGTCAGGTCGTGACGATGGTTGTAAATCACCTTCAGCCTGTCAGCCTGCTCTTTGGTGATGGCATCCATGCGCACCAACCATGCGGCGGAAGCCGTGAATCTATAGGTCTTCTCGGACTTGAACCAGCCCTCGGCTCGGGCGGCTTCGATGACATCTTGCTGATATCGCGTCTCGTCGTAGGTGAGCCCGTTTTCGTGGAATCCAACACTGTAGAAGTCGCGCACCCTTTCGAAAATGGCCTGCTTCAGCATCTCGTGAGTGATCTGGTAAAGACCGGCGAACGCCAGCGTGGAACGTATGTTCTGGGGCTCCATCTTCTCCAAGAAGACGCGTCGGAACTCCTCGGAAGAACGGCCACCGAAGGGCTCCCGCTGCTGTCCAGCAGCAGCGTCGGTCACCTTTGCACCCGCGGGGACTGTTCCTGGGCTAGCCGGAGCGGATTCCTTCGATCTCCCGGTCAGCTGCACCAGCACCGACATTGCGCCCGACCCACTGGAAGAAGCGTTCGGCCTCATCGACCAGACTGCTGAGAAAGGGCAACGGCTCAACCATCACCCGGGTCTCATCGACGGTGAAGAAAACCCGGCGCTTGACCGTCTCCAAGGCAATGGGCACCGGCTCGTCCGGGAAATAGGTCAGCGCCTGACCCTCCTGCTGGAACTCCTCGATCACTTGCAACAGGGAGAACCACAGGCTCACCACATCCCATACCCCGCCAGCCGGCATCAGCTCCTGGTCCTGGTAGCGCAGCCGTACAGCCCCTTCGATCCATCCGCCCTCCGCCAGGCGCCGGCGTCGATGCCACACGCGGGCGGCTTCGAGTTTATGGGCGAAGATGTCCAGCAGATGAGTCTCCGGATCGGGGACGATCTCCTCCGGATCGATCAATCCCTCGGTGACGCGGATCAGCGTAGTGCTGGTGACTCGAGCGGTGCGCTGATAGGCCGCCCATGTTGAATCCCCGGGCGTGGACAGCGGCGACTGCCCCTGTGACTGCTCCGTGTCTCCGGGGGAGCAACGGCTCCTCTTCTTGCTCATGCCCGGACACTACCGGGGCCCGCAGTGCTGACCGAGACTGCGCTGTATCACCGGTAGACGTGTCCGTACCACCCACCCAGCTGGACCACCCCAGCCATACACCTCAATTGCAGTTGGGGTTGATTGAGTGACTCACTCGCCCCGACCGTGCACCGGTCTGGCGTTCGCTGGGGGTTCTCCGACCTCGTGGATGGTATGGCCGGCGCAAGCCGTCTTGGTGACGCTGGCCCGCTCGATGCGCGACACGGTGAACCATCGCATCGCGTTGCGCAGTCGGCACCACCCAACCAGGTACCACTGGCCGTTCGCGGAGGCGAACAGCACGGGTTCGACGTCGCGGGTGGTTATGGTCCCATCTCCCGATGTATAGCGAATACGGATCACTCGCTGCTCGGCCATCGCCTCCTCCAGTGACGACCTGATGGCGCGCGAAGAGGAGGGAGGCGCGTTCACCCAGACGCGACCCGCCAGCTCGTCGGCTCTTGCCCGGGTTCTGGGATCGAGGACGTCCAGGATCTTCTGGATCCCGGCTGCTGCCAGATCGGCGTAGGGGGCATCGGGTGCAGCGGACACGGCCGCCATGAGCGCCACGGCCTGCGCTGGGGACAGGCTGACAGGTGGCAGGGACGCCCCTACAGCCAATCCGTAGCCACCGCCCGGACCGGTCAAGTCCATTTGCGTGGTGTAACGCAGTCCCCGCGTGATTCTTGGGGTGGTCAGGCGCTGAGGGCCAG
>NZ_JBHZTC010000057.1:0-2162 GCF_042879195.1 Kocuria nitroreducens | reverse complement strand
GCGGTGGCCGCCTCACGTTCGGAACGCCACGCCCCCAGGGCCCGGCGTACACCACGCTAGGGGACGCTACTCCCCGGCAAGAAGGCCCAGGCCATTCCAGGACCTACCGGGCGAACCGGAATAGCCAATGACGCTCCAAAGACTTTAGGTCGTTCGGCATGATGCCGGAGTAGGAGGATGGGTAAAAGGAGGGGCGGAGCAGCTCCCCAGCTGTCTCGCCTAGATCGCGCTTCCCTATGTTGTCCTTGGTATCGACCAACCCCTCGGAAGACCGATACGGGACACCGGAAGCAGTCCCGATCCTTGCTGTCACCCGTATTTTTCCTAGCTAGTGGTCCGGGCCTGTTTCGTTGTCTTGTACAACCGGAGGTGGACACTATTTGTCCACCCCGAGGTGGACTCCTGGAGCTGTTCCACTCGTCATCCTTGAGTCATGTAGGACTGCCTACAGGCACAGCATCCGGCGAGAGCAGGAAACTTCCGACTCGCTCCACGGCATGGCTTCTCGATGAACACCGTGCTGAACAACATTCCCGGTACTTTCACTCCGCCCGTCAGGATTCCCGCCATGTCTGCTACTCAGCGTCCGACCACGGCCTTTAAGTCCCCGCGACAGCGGCTGACCCGCACCCGGACCATCGTGGCCGGAACGGTTCTCGCCCTGGCCGGCACGACCCTGGTCGCCGCCCCGTCCGAGGCCGCCACTACCCGGGCTGGCTGCACCGTCACGCCCCTGGCACCTACCAGTCAGAACAATGGCCAGTCGGCGTTGCTCCGCGTCATCGTCAAGTGCAAGCCGGACACCACCATCACGGTCCATAGTCAAATGTGGGAGAAGGACGGCGGCACGAATCCCGACGACAAGCAGGAACCGGTGAAGGAGTGGAACTGGGTCTACATGAAGGACGCCAATGCGAAGACTCTCAGCTATGTGCGGGACGTGCCCAACACAGAGTCGGGCCCTGAAGAGGTCTATCACTCCGTCCGGTTCCAGGTACGTCCCTCCTGGCATTTAGCCTTCGGCAACTGGACCAATTGGGAAGACAGCCCCTATACGGTCTTTCCTCAGTAGTGGCATGCAAGGGGTCCGGCGACTGGTGCGCCGGGCCCCTCACTTAGGGCAGGTTCATGGAAAACTTGGAACTTCTCGTTCGTATACCTTCAGCATAAATTGCACAGTCTGATTTAGGTGAGTTCAATGCATAGAAGACAACTTCTCGGTGCGGCATTTATTTTGCCAGCAATTTCGATATTGGGATCAAGTCCTGCGACAGGTGCTGTCCTATTCGGGACCGCCGAAGACTTTATGGGTGAGTGGAAAAATGTTGACAGAAGAACTAAAAGCATTAATAGGGTAGTATTCAGCCCCCCTTCTTCGTTCGTCGGCGGTGCGGATATTCAAGTGTACGGAAAGTGTGGTTCCGGCGAGTGTAAGTGGCAAAAGGTCACAGGAACATGGCTGGGACCCCAAAAGAAGGATAGATTTAAAGTCACCATTCCCTCAAAACACCAGGGGTGGACCGTGTACGCGCATAGGCACATTGAATTCCTACTGGAGTCTCATGAGCGGATGCACTATCAGATGTTGACTGACTTCGTTCCACGTGATGGTCGAAAAGATTACTTTTCGAGTGGTACGCTAAAAAGAATCTAAGTTTGCAGATCACTTACCGATGATTGGCAAGGCTAATCGGTCCGCGAAAGCCTTCCGTGTGAACTTTCCTGGTGTCCAGGTCATGTCGGTGGGCTCAATAATCAACCGAGCCCACCAGCGCGTTGCCCAATTTTATCGCCGCACAGGGAGTCCGCCGAGTTGTGCGGATTGGTTCTAGGAGCTCGTTGACCCTGCGGCGAGCCGCTTCCGGAGCGGGCTGCTTTCCACGATTCACGCCTTAGCTAAGCACCTTCGCCAGCGGTGTCAACTTCTTGTCAAAGATCTCGAAAATCATCATGCCCTTCTGGTTTAGAACAATGCACATTTTTGTTAAGAGGAACCGACTATAGACCTCCCAACCAAGTCGTCTTGAGTGGGTGCTCTGGCCAAAGTAAGAATGCACGTATGCCACCAGGGTGCATTCTGTCTCAGATTAGTGGCCCTTCACAGATGAGCATGGGTAGCTGGGTGCGCGGGGACGATCCGCAGTGCGTGTTGTGAGGGCTGG
>NZ_JBHZTC010000056.1:0-2224 GCF_042879195.1 Kocuria nitroreducens | reverse complement strand
CACGACCACGGCGGAGCGACCAACGCCAACCCTGCCAGCCAGTCCCGGACCAGCCGACCCAAGACTCACAGCCGTTGTCAACCAGCCAGGAGTGCTGGGGCCGGGACTGGTTCTCGGTATGGGGCGTGGTCCCGGAGCATGGCCCAAAGGACGTTGAGACGGCGGCGTGCGAGGGCGATGAGCGCTTGTTTGTGTGATTTGCCCTCGCCCCTTTTCCGGTCGTAGAAGGCCCGGGATGCGGGACTGTTCTTCAGGCTCGAAAGGGCGGCGAGGTAGCAGGTGCGCAGCAGCCGGCGGTTGAAGCGGCGGGGCCGGTGGAGGTTGCCGCTGATGCGTCCGGAGTCGCGGGGGACCGGGGCGAGCCCGGCCACACAGGCGAGTCGGTCGACGGTGTCGAATCCCTCGAGGTTGCCCCCGATGTTCGCGAGGAAGGTCGCCGCCAGCACGGGCCCGAAACCGGGCATGCTCAGCAGGACCTCAGCGCTCTCATGTTGCTGGAAGCGTTCAGTGATCTGATGGTCGATGCCGGTGAGTTCCGCATCGATCGCGGTGATCTCTGCCGCCAGCTTCCCCACGAGTGCGGATCCCACCGCCTGGGTCGGAAGGCTCGTGTGCTGAGTGTTGGCGGCGTCGACGGCTGTTTGGGCGACGGATGCGCTGTTGCGGCAACCGCGATTCTTCAGCCATGCGGTGAGCCGGGTGACGCCGATGCGCCGCAGCGCCTGCGGGGTCTGATAACCCGACAACAGGGTGAGTGCCGCTTTGCTTTTGGAGTAGTCGAAGGCCCGTTCCAGGGCGGGGAAGTACTCCAGCATGGTGGCTCGCAACCGATTGATGGCCCTCACCCGGTCGCAGATCAGGTCCGTGCGCCGGGAGGTGAGAAGGCGCAGGTCGACGCTGATCTGATCAGCCCCACGCACCGGTTGCAGGTCGGTGCGCATCCGGGCCTGGTCGGCGATGATGCGGGCGTCTTTGGCGTCGGTCTTGCCATCACCGCGGTAGGTGGCCGCAGCATGGTGGATGGTCCTCCCGGGGATGTAGAGCAGCTGCTGGTCGTGGGCGGCCAGCAACGCGATCACCAGTGCTGCACCACCAGCGTTGAGATCCGTCGCCCAGCACACGGTGTCACCGTCGGCGAGTTCAAGCACGCCGGCGATGAGCTCGAGCAGCGCGGTCTCGTCGTTGTCCACCCGGTGGGAGACCAACACCGTTCCCGCCCGGTCGAGCACCACGCAGTGATGTGCGCGTTTCCCCGCATCGATTCCTGCCCACACGGTCGCCATCGTCCCCATCCTCTCGCCCAGTCACTTGTGGAGTCCCTGTCGATGACCGCGCCAGCACGTCCTTACCCAGCGATCGATGTCGCAATTCTCAATCAGCGGTCGAGTCATCGGCGGGCAGCGGGCGGCCATTCCCAGTGAGCCGTCCAGACGGCAGGGCGACCTCAGCCATACCCGCCACCCGAGGGTGATCGAGACACTACGACAGCCCCGAAATCACCCACCACAACAACGTAAGGAAGGCGATCTCATCCTCGGCACACTGAGCGGATCCGCGATCGGCACCCTGGTGGAGCGCGCCACCCGCTACGTCACGCTCGTGCACCTGGCCCACGACCACACCGCCGAGACCGTCCGGGACGGGCTCATCGCCACGGTCAACCAGTGGCCACCCGGGCTGCGCCGTTCCCTGACCTGGGACCAAGGGGCGGAGATGTCCCACCACGCCAGCCTCCGCCGCGCCACCGGCATCGACGTGTTCTTCTGCGACGCAGCCAGTCCCTGGCAGCGCGGATCGAACGAGAACATGAATGGACTGCTGGACCGGTCCCCGGAAGTTGGACACCGAATTTAGAGTCCTTCTTCAGGAAGTAGTCAGATGTACTTGAAAAGCACGTTGAGTCACTCCGATGCGGTGTCGGCGGTCGAGTTGTTTGAGCAGGGACTGAGTGCGAACTCCGTCGCGCGTGCTCTTGATCTGGCACCCAATTCTGTCCAAATGTTGTATGAACGATGGCAGGTACGAGGAACAGGTGCACTGGTGACACGAGACCGTAAGCAGTACGACATCGAAACCAAGCTCTTGATCGTGCGTCGTCATCTTCAAGGCGCGTCCGGACGCGTCCTGGCCAAGGAGTACGACCTTCCCTCGCCAGTAGCGTCCCCTAGCGTGGTGTACGCCGGGCCCTGGGGGCGTGGCGTTCCGAACGTGAGGCGGCCACCGC
>NZ_JBHZTC010000055.1:0-2594 GCF_042879195.1 Kocuria nitroreducens | reverse complement strand
CTCTCGTCGTGGTTCTGGGTCATCCGTTGTCAGTTAGTCGAAAGGGGTCCCGTCATGGAGTCCCTCGTCATTGTCGGTGCGTCTCTGGCCGGTCTGTCGGCCGCCCGGGCCGCGCGGAACCTCGGCTTCGCCGGTCGGGTGGTGATCATCGGGGAGGATCCCCAGCGCCCCTACGACCGTCCGCCGCTGTCCAAGGACTTCCTGGCCGGGCGGATCGAGATCGCTGACCTCGCCCTGGAGACCGACACCGAGGCCCTGGACGCGGAGTGGATCCTCGGCACCCGGGCGGAGTCCTTCGACCCGGCCACCCGCCTGGTGCACCTGGCCGACGGGCGCGCGATCCACGCCGAGGCCCTGGTGATCGCCACCGGCGCCTCGCCGCGGTCGCTGCCCCCGATCGCCGGGGCGCACAACGTGGTGAGCCTGCGCACCATCGCCGACGCGCAGAAGCTGCGCGAGCTGCTCCGCCGCGGCGGGCGCATGGTGGTCATCGGCGCCGGGTTCATCGGCGCCGAGGTCGCCTCCACCGCCCACGCCCTGGGCCTGGAGGTCACCGTGCTGGAGAAGTCCCCGACCCCGCTGTGCGGCCCGCTGGGCGCGCAGCTGGGGGCGGTCGTGGCCGGGCTGCACGAACGCGCCGGGGTCGAGCTGCTGTGCGGGGCCGACATCACCGACTTCGAGCTCACCGACGGGTCCGTGACCGCGGTGCACCTGGCCGGCGGGCGGGTGCTGCCCACCGACGTGGTGGTCGTGGGCATCGGGGCGGCGCCCAACACCGCCTGGCTGGAGAGCTCCGGGATCGAACTGGGCAACGGCGTGGTCTGCGACGCGGTCGGGGCCACCAGCATCCCCGGGGTCATCGCCGTGGGCGACTGCGCCGCGTGGTGGGACCCGGCCACCGGCCGCCACCACCGGGTGGAGCACTGGACCGGGGCCGCCCAGCGCCCGGCCGTGGCCGTGGGCGCCCTGCTGGGCGCGGAGGCGGCCGAGCTGCCGGCGGTGAAGCCCCCGTACTTCTGGTCCGACCAGTACGGCACCCGCCTGCAGTTCGCCGGCGACGCCTCCCGCAGCGACCGGGTCGCCTACGAGCACGGCGGCCCCGGGCAGGACTCCCTGCTGGCCGTCTACTACGCCGGGGAGCACCCGGTCGCGGTCCTGGCCTGGAACCAGACCAAACTGTTCTGCCGCTGGCGCAAGACCCTCGAGAAACTCGCCGCCACCGCCGCCCAGAACCCCGCCCCGCACAGCGGAGCAGCCCCGGCCGCGGCCGCCGTCATCGCCGCGGCCGCCCCGGCCGCCACCGCCGCCACCGCCGCGGCCCCGGCGCCCACGCAGCTCCCGACCGCGGTCTGAGCCCCCGGACGCCTCACCGGCCCCCCGTCCCGACCGCGCACCCCGCGCGCTTGCCCGCCACCGCAAACCCCCGCCACCGCAGTACCCCGCCACCTCAGTCAAGGAGTTCGAGTTGTCGACCAATGTTGTCTCGGAGAGTCTGATCTCCACCCTGCCCGGGTCCAGCTACGTGGACGAGGCCGTGTTCCGCGCCGAGCAGGAACGCATCTTCGAGCAGATGTGGTTCTGCGCCGTGCGCGCCGGGGACCTCGACAAGCCCGGAGCCTTCCGCACCGTGCAGATCGGCCGGGAATCGATCATCATCACCCGCAACCGCAAGCACGGCATCCGCGCCTTCTACAACATCTGCCGCCACCGCGGGGTGAAACTGTGCATGGAGGACACCGGCGAGGCCGGCCGCTCCTTCCAGTGCCCCTACCACGCCTGGACCTACGACTTCGACGGCAAGCTCATCGCCGCCCCCAACCTCACCAAGATGCCCGACATCGACCGCCAGCAATACGGACTCGTCACCATCCCGGTCCGGGAATACCTCGGCTACGTCTGGGTCTGCCTGGCCGAGAACCCCCCCTCCTTCGAGGACGACGTCATGGGCGACATCCAAGACCGCCTCGGCGACACCCAGGCCATCGAGGGCTACGACATCGCCAACCTCTCCCTGGGCCGGCGCATCACCTACGACGTGAAGGCCAACTGGAAGCTCATCATCGAGAACTTCATGGAGTGCTACCACTGCGCCACCATCCACCCCGAACTCACCGAGGTGCTGCCCGAGTTCGCCGACGGCCTCGCCGCCCAGTACTTCGTCGGCCACGGCGCGGAGTTCGGCGACGACGTCCTGGGCTTCACCGTCGACGGCTCCGAAGGCCTGGAGAAACTGCCCGGGGTGGACGAGGACCACGACCGCCGCTACTACGCCATCACCGTGAGACCCACCGTGTTCATCAACCTCGTCCCCGACCACGTGATCATCCACCGCATGTTCCCCATGGCCACCGACCACACCATCGTGGAATGCGACTGGCTCTACCTGCCCTCCGTCGTGGACTCCGGCAAGGACGTCACCGCCTCCGTGGAACTCTTCCACCGCGTCAACCAGCAGGACTTCGACGCCTGCGAACGCTGCCAACCCGCCATGAGCTCCAAGATCTACGCCACCGGCGGCGTCCTCGTCCCCTCCGAACACCACATCGGCGCCTTCCACGACTGGATCACCGACACCCTCAGCGACACCACCCCGG
>NZ_JBHZTC010000054.1:0-2664 GCF_042879195.1 Kocuria nitroreducens | reverse complement strand
GCGGTGGCCGCCTCACGTTCGGAACGCCACGCCCCCAGGGCCCGGCGTACACCACGCTAGGGGACGCTACTCCCGGAGACCTGGCCGCGACCATACGGGCGCACCGCTGTTCTCGAGCGCAGCGAGGTCTCTCTTGACTGTGCGCACGGATACGCCGAACTCCCTCGCCAGCCGTTCGGCGGAGCAGGCCCGTGATCCGTTACGGCGCAGCATCTCGGACAGGGCATGAAGTCGTTCCGTTCGCTTCACCGTTCAGCCCGCCGCAAATTCATGACACAAATAGTGACATACACCTGCCCGCAGCACTTAGGAAGGTGAAGTCATGACAACTACGACGAGCAGTCCGACCATCATTCTCATCCCCGGCCACTGGCTGGGCGCTTGGGCGTGGGATGCAGTCCTTGAACACCTCAGAACCGACCACGCTCGTGCAGTCGCGATGACGCTGCCCGGTCTCGACGGGGACGATCCTGAGCGTGCGGAGAGGACTCTCGACGATCAAGTCGCAGCGGTCCTGGACGTCATCACTGGACTCGGGGCCTCCGAGGAAGAGCCCGTGACACTCGTCGCTCACAGCGGGGCCAACGCCCCCGTCAGCCTCGTCCTCGACCGGCACCCTGACCTGGTCCATCGGGTGGTGTGGGTTGACTCCGGCCCTGTGGCGACGGGACGCGCCTTCGCCCCAGACCTCCCGGAGGGGGTGGAGGAGATTCCGCTGCCGGCCTTCGACGCCCTCGCCCAGCAGGCGAGCCTCGAAGGCCTGAGCGCCGAGGCCCTCGAGCGTTTCCGGGCCCGGGCAGTCCCTGAGCCCGGTCCCGTGCTTCGCCAGCCCGTCGAGCTCACCAACGACGCCCGCCACAAGGTCCCCACCACCCTGGTGTGCTGCTCGATCTCGAGCGCGCAGGTGCTGGAGCTGGCCCGAGGAGGCCATCCCATGTTCGCCGAGGTCGCGGACGTCGAGCACCTCGACGTCATCGACCTTCCGACGGGGCATTGGCCCATGTGGAGCCGTCCCCGCGACCTCGCCAAGGTCATTCAGTCGGAGGCTTCTCGAACCAACCGAACTGCACGTACAACCTGAAGGGGTCAGCCGAATCCGGCTGGCCCCTTTCTCCGTGTCCGAGGGAATACATGACACACCCAAACGCTGCTCTCACGCCGCATGGCGTGAACTCTGAGTCGGGGCTGGCCATGGCCAAAGCACTTTACATATGGCCGATTAGAGGTCATCGGGGTTGCCGCAGTAACGGTGCAGAAGGTCCATCCGCCCCGGGTGGGGCTGGAAGATGAGCATGGTTCTCAGGGTTGGTGTTTGAGGAAGGCCCGGGTGGCTGGGACACGGGAGTTGTCATCCTGGGAGGGGTGGATGTTGAGGGCGCGTAGGACTGCGGCGACATGCACCTCCACGGTTCGTACGGAGATGTGCAGTTGGCGCGCGATGGCGAGGTTGGATCTTCCTTCGGCGATGAGCGTGAGGACCTCGCGTTCTCGGGGGGTGAGTCGGTCAACGACGGTGTGTGAGCGCATGAGCGACGCAACGACGGTGGAGTCCAGAGCGATGCCTCCACCGGCTACTTCCTCGATGGCCTCGATGAGGCGATTGACGGTGCTGACGCGGTCCTTGAGGAGGTAGCCGACGCCTGAGGGGATGACGGCAATGAGTTCTCGCGCCCACGCGGCCTCAGCGTATGTCGAGAGCATGAGGATGCCGAGATCTGAATGGCGTTTCCGCAGGGTTATCGCGGCCCGGATGCCTTCGTCGGTGTAGGTGGGGGGCATCCGGATATCGAGGATGGCGACGTCCACGGGGTGTACTTCCATCTGCTCCTGCAGGGTTTGCACGTCACCCACGGACGCGGCGACGTGGATTCCAGCTGCTGTCAGCAGGGCGGCCAGCCCCGCGCGGAAGATGCCGGAGTCGTCGGCAAGGGCGACCCGTAGACCGTTCATGGCGCACCCAGGGTGGTAGAGGCGTGCACGGGTGATCGGATCTCTATCATCGTTGGTCCTCCTTCAGGGCTGGTGATCATCGCTCTCCCACCGACCGCGGCCAGGCGATCCCTCAGCCCGGCAAGGCCACCCCCTGGGACAGGACGTGCCCCGCCGGCTCCTCGATCGACGACGGTGATGGTCACCTGTTGCCCGTCGCAGGCGGCCGTGATCGTCACGGGTCTGCTCCCGTACTTGATGGCGTTGGACAAGGCTTCGGCGGCGGCGAAGTAGCACGTCGCTCGGACGGTCTCGTCCAGGCACGCAAAAGAAGGCTCTGGTGATTCGAGGACGAGTTCGCAGTCATCCCACCGGTCGACCATGACGCGCAATCCTCCGGGGAGGCCTCCGTGCCCGAGTGCTACGGGGTGAATGCCGCGGGCCAATCGGCGCAACTCGGCCAAAGCTTCCGTGAGTTGGTTTTGGGCTTGGTCGATGACGTCGGCGCTCTCGGCGGGGTTAGACGCAAGCTGTGCTCGGGACAGGGTCGTTGAGACGGCGAGGAGGTGTTGCTGCACCCCGTCGTGCAGGGCGCGCTCGAGTTCTATGCGTTGCGTGACGCTGTCGGTGACAATCGGGACTGCCGCACCGATAGGTGACAGGTTGACCTGACCTACAGCCTGGTTTCCAGTCATGGTGGCTAGCTTCCAGCGGTGGTGAGTGCCTGTGGCGTTC
>NZ_JBHZTC010000053.1:0-2701 GCF_042879195.1 Kocuria nitroreducens | reverse complement strand
TTGACCTGGACCGATGTGGATCGGCGTGCTGTGGACACGGTGCGGGTGCTGGCCGCGGATGCGGTGGAGAAGGTGGGCAACGGGCATCCGGGCACGGCGATGTCGTTGGCTCCGGCGGCGTACTTGTTGTTCCAGAAGGTGATGGTCCACGATCCCACCGATGACCGGTGGACGGGCCGTGACCGGTTCGTCCTGTCTCCGGGGCACACCTCGTTGACGTTGTACCTGCAGCTGTTCCTGTCCGGCTACGGCATGGAGCTGGAGGACATCGCCTCGTTGCGGACCTGGGGATCCAAGACCCCGGGGCACCCGGAGTACCGGCACACCACCGGGGTGGAGATCACCACCGGCCCGCTGGGCCAGGGCCTGGCCTCGGCGGTGGGTTTCGCCTACGCCCAGCGCTACACCCGCGGCCTGTTCGACCCCGACGCCGCCGCCGGGACCTCCCCGTTCGACCACACCGTCTACGTGATCGCCTCCGACGGGGACCTGCAGGAGGGGATCACCTCGGAGGCGTCCTCGCTGGCCGGGGTGCAGGAGCTGGGCAACCTGGTGGTGATCTACGACGACAACCACATCTCGATCGAGGACGACACCGACGTGGCGTTCACCGAGGACGTGTGCGCCCGGTATGCCGCCTACGGGTGGGACGTGGCGAGGGTGGACTGGACGAAGACCGGGGACTACGTCGAGGACGTCGAAGAGCTCCACGCCGCGATCCTGGCCGCCAAGGCGCAGACGGCGAAGCCCTCGCTGATCGCGCTGCGCACGATCATCGGCTGGCCGGCCCCGGGCAAGCAGAACACCGGGGGGATCCACGGCTCCAAGCTCGGGGCCGAGGAGGTCGCCGCGACCAAGGAGGTCCTGGGCTTCGACCCGCAGGCCTCCTTCGTGGTGGAGGAGGAGGTCTTCGCCCACACCCGCTCCATCCAGGACCGGATGAAGGCCGTGCGCCAGGAGTGGGAGCAGGACTTCGCCGCCTGGCGGGCGGCGAACCCTGACAAAGCGGCCCTCTACGACCGGATCCGGGCCGAGGAGCTGCCGGCGGACTACGCGCAAGTCTTCCCGGTCTTCGAGGCCGGGGTGGACGTGGCGACCCGGTCGGCCTCGGGCAAGGTGCTCAACGCGATCGCCGGCACCTTCCCGGAGCTGTGGGGCGGCTCAGCCGATCTGGCCGGGTCCAACAACACCACGATCGAGTCCGCGGCCTCCTTCATCCCGGAGGCCCGGTCCACCGCGAAGTGGTCGGGGGATCCGTACGGGCGGGTGCTGCACTTCGGGATCCGCGAGCACGCCGCGGCGGCGATCGTCAACGGCATCACGATGTCCTCCCAGACGAGGGCGTTCTCCGGGACGTTTCTGATCTTCTCCGACTACCAGCGCCCGGCGGTGCGCCTGGGCGCGCTGATGCGGGTCCCGTCGATCTACGTGTGGACCCACGACTCGATCGGTCTCGGCGAGGACGGGCCCACCCACCAGCCCGTGGAGCAGCTGTCCTCGCTGCGGGCGATCCCGGGTCTGGACGTGGTGCGCCCGGCCGACGCCAACGAGACCGCGATCGCCTGGCGGACGATCCTGGAGAACCGGCACGGCCCGGCCGGGATCGCCCTGACCCGCCAGAACGTGCCCACCTTCGCCCGGGCCGACCTCCACCCCGAGGCCGACGGGGAGAAGTTCGGCTCCGCCGAAGGGGTCGCCCGCGGCGGCTACGTCCTGGCCGAGGCTCCCGGAGGTCAGGACCCGGAGGTGGTGCTGATCGGCACCGGCTCCGAGGTGTCCCTGGCCGTGGAAGCCCGGCAGATGCTCCAGGCGCAGGGGGTGGCCGCCCGGGTGGTGTCCATGCCCTGCCGGGAGTGGTTCGACGCCCAGGACCCCGACTACCGCGAGACGGTGCTCCCGGCGTCCGTGCGGGCGAGGGTGTCGGTGGAGGCCGGGATCGCGATGTCCTGGCACGACATCCTCGGCGAGCACGGGCGGGCGGTGTCCCTGGAGCACTTCGGGGAATCGGCCGACTACCAGAGGCTCTACCGCGAGTTCGGCATCACCGCCGAGGCCGTGACCACCGCCGCCCAGGAATCCCTCACCGCCGCCCGGGCCAGCGCCCCCGCGAGCCGCTGAGCTCCGGCGCGCACCGACCGACCACTCTCCCCCGAGCACGAGGACTGACAGGAACATGACCACTCCCACCCAGAAGCTCTCCGACGCCGGTGTCTCGATCTGGCTCGACGACCTCTCCCGCGAACGCCTCAACTCCGGCGGGCTGCAGCAGCTGATCGACGAGAAGAACGTCGTGGGCGTGACCACCAACCCCACGATCTTCGCCGCCGCCCTCGCCAACGGCGAGGCCTACGCAGGACAGGTGAAGGAACTCGCCGCCGCCGGCACCGACGTGGACGAGGCCGTGCTGGCCATCACCACCGACGACGTGCGCGAGGCCTGCGACCTCTTCGCCCCCATCGCCTCGGCCACCCAGGGCGTGGACGGGCGGGTGTCCATCGAGGTCGACCCCCGCCTGGCCCAGGACGCCGAGGCCACCGCGGCCATGGCCCAGCGCCTGTCCCAGACCATCGACCGGGACAACGCCCTGATCAAGATCCCCGCCACCGAGGCCGGGCTGCCCTCGATCACCGCCACCATCGCCGAGGGGATCTCCGTCAACGTGACGCTGATCTTCTCCCTCGAGCGCTACCGCGCGGTCATC
>NZ_JBHZTC010000052.1:0-2780 GCF_042879195.1 Kocuria nitroreducens | reverse complement strand
AACGTCGGCAAGACCATCCCACGAGACACCGCCGGCACGGAGCACCAGCAAATCAAGGGTTAAACGACAAGGTTAGAGCACCTGACCGCCATCGGCATCACCGCCCTCACCGCCACGAAGGGTGCGAACCTGGCGGACTTCAGCGTGGCGACTTGATTGCGAAGATGAACGAGGTTATCGACGAGATCGCTCCGCGCCCGTCCTTCCTCCCCACCGAGGAGGAGACCAGCGAAACCGATGGACAGGTTTGGCGGAGGAGAAAATACTACTTCATGTGGGACCTCGGCTGATCCCCCTGACCGTCCGCCGACCACCACGGCCGGCGTCCTGCACCCCGGGGCGTCGGCCGTGGTGATCTTTCGTGCAGCCCTCCGCAGGAAACCGTTATGCAAGTGGGCACGCGCGGACAACAAGTGGGGCGCAGAATGGGAGGACGGACGGTTGCCGTAATCGTGGGATGACTAGTACCTTCACCGCCCGCTGACCTATCAACGAGGGCACTGGACGGGCTCGCCCTCCATCACCGAAGGAACTCGTGATGATAGAACACCACGAAGTGGAAGTACACGACTCTGCCACGACATCGTCGGGAGTAACACGGCGCGGTCTATTCGCAGCAGGCACGGCACTCGGCGTAGCCGCTACCCTCGGTGTGACAAGAGCCTCTGCCGCGCCCGCCCTGACTCTTGATACCAATTACCAAATCGATCCCAACCACACTGCACCCCTGACAGATCTCCGTAACGACTCACCCGTGAGAAACCCCGAAAGGGGATTCTACCGCCAGCTTAGTTCGGTGACTGACTACGACAATCTCGTTAAAGCGCCTAAAGTCCCACTTTGGACGCTTGTTGAATGGCACCTTTGGTTGAGTTCGGCGGGCAAAAGAAAACTTACATGGCTGGGCAATGGACACCCAGACACCAGCCCGGAGCTCAAAAAATACGCAGCAGAACTGCAGGAATGGCGCAAGAGGGGCGTGAAAGTAATCATCCGGCCACGCTACGACGTGAAAGGCACAGGATCGAGTAAGGGTGTTGAGCTCGACAGCGGCCTCACAGTTTTCCACGCGGCCACCCGGGAAATGCAGCTCAACCACATTGATGAAGTCGCGAAGATGCTCCGCGACAACCGTGACGCGATTGGCGCCATTCAAGCGGGTTACCTCGGATGCTGGGGTGAGTGGAATACAGCCGGGAAGGACCCTGCAGGAAAGAAGTTCAGTCCCGCCAATGCCCCGTTCCTCTACAACGAACCGGATCGCAGGGCAATCGTTGACCGCATCTTGTCCGCTTATGGCGGCAATACTTCAAATGGGCTGCTGCAACCAGTCGAAATGCGCACGCCTTTGTTCGCCGAGGAAGCACTCAGGCGGAATGCCCGAGCGAATGTCGGATTCCACAACGACTGCTTCATGAGCACATCAAAAGACGGGGTTCCTGACGATTATGGAACTTACTTGAATTTTCCCGGTAGCCCAGCAAACATTCTGCAGCGCGCAGGTGAATCAAGTGCGGAATATGAGAAGCGGGTACGCCAGGAATGGATGCGAAAGGCACGAGTACTTACCGCGACAAAAAGTTTCGGTGGAGAAACCTGTCCGTCCGACGGGATCAACGAGCGGTGGCGGAAACGCGCCGACATGTATTCCGAGCCAGCGATGCTACACATGAACTACCTGAACCATGACTACGCGACCGGCGCTGCCAAGCTCTGGATGGACAACCATTGGTATGAAGATATTGCGTCCAGCCTCGGTTACCGGTTCGAGGTGCAGCAGGTGGAGTACACGAAAACAGTGAAGACTGGCGAGAACGTTACGGTCATCGTTGACGTCAAGAACACTGGCTGGGCACACCTTCACAATCCTCGTAGGGCCCAGCTGTTTCTGCGCAAGGAGTCATCGACATGGACGACACCGGTGCCCTTCGGCGCACTAAACGGCACCGGAGCTACTGCCAGATGGGCACCTGGTGCTGGACCGACCCGCGTCATGTTTTCCCAACCGGCTCCGGCGGCTGGAACCTACACTGTGCACCTCGCCATCTTCGACCCGGCCGCAGAACCGAGGTGGAACAAGAACGTTCAAAGCCCCTCTTGGACGTATGCATATGCGGTCAGGCTGGCCTCAAGACGCGGCGGTAAGTACCTTTTCAACGCAGGCACGGACGATAAGTACACGGGAGCCACCGGCATGAACAATCTCGGCATAAGGATCACCGTGCAGTAACCAGCTCACCAGCAGCGGAACACACTCGGTTCTGCCACCGGGGTTTCGTTCTGACGTCACGTACCGGACTCGATCAGTGGACATGGGCGGTATGTATAAAAGATGGTTTCGATAGTATTCGCGCCCGCCGACTACCGCGCCAATACTATTGAAACCAATTTAAATTGATAAGCTTAGGTGAAGGGCCCTTGGTTCGAATCGCTCCGCTCTTAAGGGCCTCGGTGGCTGTACGTCTGCACCTACGTCAGGTGTGCGTACCTCCAGAAACACTGGCGCGGAAACCACTTGTCCTGGGACTTTTTCTGGTTGTGGGAGAGTTCCTGGGCATGGGCGTTGCTCTCGGAGAGCAGCACGGCCCCTAGCTCCGTGGTCACCAAATACGCCGGGCGGATAAGGCCGTGGATAGTATGCAGGTCAGTCCAACTAAGGAATGGTGTCAATAGTTCGGGCTCGGGGGTTGCCAGGCTCGCGGGGCGCTGAGCCTGGATCCGCCGATGTTGAGGGGCGCGGCGGGCGGGCCGTGACAGACGAATGCTCCTGTGACCAGTGA
>NZ_JBHZTC010000051.1:0-3734 GCF_042879195.1 Kocuria nitroreducens | reverse complement strand
ATGACGAGGGACTCCATGACGGGACCCCTTTCGACTAACTGACAACGGATGACCCAGAACCACGACGAGAGGCACCCGGATCTGGACCTGATTCGCAAGTTGTGCAACACGACTCATAATGTGAGATTCAGCGTGGGCGTCGTCACAGAGTCCGTCAAGGGGTTCCGGCAATACGACACGAGAAATTCACAAAACGTCGGACGGTGAGCCCGATCACGCATCCGTGGAGATCCATCTCTTGACAGCACCCGTCCCCAGTCCTCACGCTTGTTGCACATTGCAACGCGTGTTGCTCATGGTGAGCCGGTTGGGCCAGGCGGTGACGCTCGGCACGGCAGGCCCGTCCTCCTCAGGAAAGGATCCGCTCCGATGCACAAGGCCTGTTCCCTCAAGGACCTCGCACCCGGTGACGCCCTGCGCCTCGACACCGTCCCGCCCATCGCCGTGTTCCACACGGAGGAGGGCGAGCTCTTCGCCATCGACGACACCTGCACCCACCAGGATGCCTCGCTCGCCGACGGCTGGGTGGAGGGCTGCGAGGTCGAGTGCCCGCTGCACGCGTCCAAGTTCGATCTCCGCACCGGCAAGGTGGACGCGCCGCCGGCGAAGCTCCCGGTCCGGACCCACGAGGTGACCGTCGTGGACGGCGACATCATGGTCGAGGAGTCGCCCGAGGCGCCGAACCTGCCCCCCGGGCTCACCGCCCACAGACACGAGTCCCAGCCCGGCTGAATCAGGCCGAACCCCGCAAGACACCCGCAGGTCAGGAGAACCGCCCCATGAGCACCACCCCTCGCGTCGTCGTCATCGGAGCCGGCATCGTCGGCACGAACCTTGCCGACGAGCTCGTCCAGCGCGGCTGGACCGACGTCACCGTCCTCGAGCAGGGCCCGCTGCCCCTTCCCGGGGGCTCGACGTCGCACGCGCCCGGACTCGTCTACCAGACGAATCCGTCACGGACCATGACCCACTTCGCCCAGTACACGGTGGAGAAGCTCGTGTCCCTGGGCTGCTTCAACCAGGTCGGCGGTCTCGAGGTGGCCACCACTCCGCAGCGGTTGGAGGAGCTCCAGCGCAAGGTGGGCTACGCGGCGTCGTGGGGTCTCGAGGGCAGGCTGCTCACCCCCGAGGAGGTGCTGCAGCAGCACCCCCTGGTCAACCCCGAGATGGTGCTGGGCGGATTCCACGTGCCCACGGACGGCCTCGCCCTGGCCGCCCGGGCGGTGCAGGTCCTCATCGACCGCACCTCCCGCGCTGGCGTGACCTACTGCGCGGAGACGACCGTCACCGGCATCGAGCGGTCGAACGGCCGCGTGACCGGCGTGACCACGTCCGACGGAACCGTGCCGGCCGACGTCGTCGTCTCCTGCGCGGGGTTCTGGGGACCGGCGATCGGTGAGATGGCCGGCATGCCGTGCCCCATCCAGCCCCTGGCCCACCAGTACGTGTTCACCTCCTCGGTCCCGGAGCTGGTGGGCAAGCACGACGCCCCGAACGGCGCGACCCTGCCGATCCTCCGGCACCAGGACGCGGACCTCTACTACCGCGAGTGGGGAGACCGGATCGGCATCGGCTCCTACGCCCACCGTCCGATCCCGGTGGACCTCGACGACCTGCCGCACTACGCGCCCCGCGACATCGCCCACGACCGGATGCCCTCCCGCCTGGACTTCACGCCCGAGGACTTCACCGAGCAGTGGGCCGAGAGCCAGCGCTTCCTCCCCAGCCTGCGCGGCAGCGAGGTGGCCGAGGGCTTCAACGGCATCTTCTCCTTCACCCCGGACGGGGGCCCGCTCATCGGCGAATCCCCGGATCTCGCCGGCTTCTGGGTGGCAGAGGCTGTGTGGGTCACCCACTCCTCGGGCGTGGCCAAGGCCATGGCGGAACTGCTGGTGGACGGCACCTCGCAGACGGACCTGCACGGTTGCGAGGCCACCCGGTTCGACGACGTGCAGCTCTCTCCGGAGTACGTCGAGGAGACGGGCAAGCAGAACTTCGTGGAAATCTACGACGTCCTCCACCCCCTCCAGCCCCGGGAGTCGCCGCGCAACCTGCGGGTCAGCCCGTTCTATCCCCGGGAACTGGAGCTCGGCGCGTTCTTCCTGGAGAGCCACGGGTGGGAGCGCCCGCACTGGTACGAGTCCAACGCCGCGCTCCTGGACCAGCTGCCCGAGGAGTGGCGCGAGCCGGAGCGGGAGCCGTGGGCGGCCCGCTTCCACTCGCCGATCGCGGCGGTCGAGGCCTGGAAGACCCGCACCGCCGTGGCGATGTACGACATGACCCCGCTCAAGCGCGTGACGGTCGAAGGACCGGGGGCCGCCGCCCTGCTCCAGCGGCTCACCACCGGCAACATCCTGCGCAAGCCGGGCGCCGTGACGTACTGCCTCCTGCTGGACGAGAAGGCCGGGATCCGCAGCGACATCACCGTGGCCCGGCTCAGCGAGAACCTGTTGCAGGCGGGCGTCAACAGCAGCGTCGACGTGGCGTACCTGTCCGCCGAGGCGACCCGGCAGAGCGCCGAGGACCCCTCCGCCTGGGTCCTGGTCCGGGACACCACCGCCGAGACGTGCTGCATCGGGCTGTGGGGCCCGAAGGCCCGGGAGGTCATGGCGAAGGTCTCCCGTGACGACCTGTCCAACGATGGCCTGAAGTACTTCCGCACCAAGCAGATCCGGGTGGGTGGCCTGCGGGTCACCGCGATGCGCCTCTCCTACGTGGGCGAGCTCGGCTGGGAGCTGTACACCACCGCTGACCAGGGTCTGCGGCTGTGGGACCTGCTGCACGAGGCGGGCCAGGAGTTCGGCATCGTCCCCGCGGGTCGTGCGGCCTTCAACAGCCTGCGCGTGGAGAAGGGCTACCGGTCCTGGGGCACCGACATGACCACCGAGCACACCGCCCTGGAGGCGGGCCTGGACTTCGCCGTCAAGAAGGACAAGGGCGACTTCGTGGGTGCGGAGGCCGTGGCCTCCGACGGCCAGGTCCGGCGCCGGCTGCGCTGCCTGACCGTCGACGACGGCCGCTCCGTGGTCCTGGGCAAGGAGCCCGTGTACGTGGACGGCGCCGCCGCCGGCTACGTCACCAGCGCCGTCTTCGGCCACACCGTGGGCCGGCCGGTCGCCTACGCCTGGCTCCCGCCGGAGATCTCCGAGGGGGACGGCGTGGAGATCGAGTACCTCGGCGTGCGCGTCCCGGCCACGGTCAGCGCCGAGCCGCTCGTGGACCCCGGCATGGAGCGCATCCGCGGCTGAGGCTCCGCCTGCCGGGCGCGGAGCGCATGCCGCTCCGGCCTCTGGCTCTCCGTCCCGAGACCGGGACCCTCCCAGCACGAACACTGTGATCGAGCACCGTTCCCGGTGCCGACGACGACGAAAGGCAGTTCCAGCATGCACAAGGTCAAAGGCGTGGTGTCGAAGGGCAAGAACCAGCCCGTGAGTGTGGAGACCATCCTGGTGCCGGACCCGGGCCCCGGGGAGGCGCTTGTGGACGTGCTCACTTGCGGGGTGTGCCAGACGGACCACCACTACGTCGAGGGCGGTGTCGGTGACGACTACCCGTTCCTGCTGGGCCACGAGTCCTCGGGCGTCGTCTCGGCGGTCGGTGAGGGGGTGACGGAGGTCGCCGTGGGTGATCACGTGATCCTGAACTGGCGGGCGGTGTGCGGGCAGTGCCGGGCCTGCCGCAAGGGCGAGCCCTGGTACTGCTTCGCCACCCACAACGCCACGACCAAGATGACG
>NZ_JBHZTC010000050.1:0-3940 GCF_042879195.1 Kocuria nitroreducens | reverse complement strand
GGCAGCCAGGGCAGCCCGTGAGCGGGCATGCAGTAGGTGCAGCGCAGATTGCACTTGTCGATCACCGACAGTCGCAGATCCGTGGCCCGGCGCCCGTACCGGTCCACCAGCCCCGCCCCGGCCGGGGCCGGGCTGGGACCCGGACCGGTGCCGCGGATCTGGGGCAGACCCAGGGAAACGCTCATGTCACCGCCTCGGTGGTTCCGCCGGCGCGCAGGGTGGTCGGCGCGCCGAGATGGTCCGCCCAGTGTAGTGAGTCCCCGGCATGTCCGAACGCCCCGGTGCTCCACCCGGCGTCATGCGGGCTCCGGCGGGGCCTGCGCGTCCAGCTGCGCGAGAGCCTCCGTCCATCGCGCCTCCCGCTCGGCGGGCGACTGCTCCCACCACGGCGTGCCGCGCTCGCCCAGGCCCAGCTTCGCGAGCCCCACCCGGTTCCGCACGGCCCGCAGCTCCTCGTCCGTGCCGTCGCGCCGCACCGTGCGGACGGCCCCGCGGGCCCGGCCCAGGTGGGATCTCAGCCGGGCCGCGACGTCCTCGGGCAGCCCCGGGTCCTGGCGGCGCCACCGCCGGCCGTCCACCACGATCCACCGTCCGTCCGGCGTGTGCTCCACATCCCGTCGCGTCATGGCCCCGATCCTGCCAGGGCGGGCCCGGCCCGGCACCTACGCTGGAGGAATGAGCAGGCACGCGAAGCACCCGGTCCGCAGCGTCGACGAGCACCGTCGCGCGGTCACGGACGCCCTGCGGGGCCTCCGCACCCGGAAGGAGACCGTGCCCCTGGCGGCCGCGACGGGCAGGGTCCTGGCCGCGGACCTCGTGGCGCCGCTGAGCCTGCAGCCCTTCGACAACTCCCAGATGGACGGCTTCGCGATCCGTGCCGCCGACAGCCGGGCGGCGCCGGGGGAGGACGGGCGCACCCCGTTCGTCGTCGTCTCCCCCGTGCCCGCCGGCCACGTCCCCCGCCCACTGGCTCCCGGGGAGGCGGCTCCGGTCATGACCGGCGCGCCGCTGCCGCCCGGCGCGGACGCGGTGGTGCCCGTCGAGGAGTCGCTGCCGGGGGGCTTCCCGGCGCCGGGGACGCGCCTGCGGCTCCCGGCGGGTCAGCCGGCCGGGCGGTTCGTCCGCCGCGCAGGGGAGGACGTGGTCGAGGGGGAGACGGCGCTGGTGGCGGGGCAGCGGCTCATCCCCGCCCGGATCGGACTCGCGGCCGCGCTGGGGCGCGGGGAGCTGACCGTGCGCGCCCGCCCCCGGGCCGTGCTCTACACGACGGGCGACGAGGTCGTGGCGCCCGGGGCCGTGCGCGGCCCCGCCCAGATCTTCGACGCGAACGCGGCGATCCTGCGCGCCGAGCTCGAGGAGGCGGGCGTGGAGGTGGTCGACGCCCACCTGGTCTCCGACGACATCGGCGCCTTCGCGGCACGCCTCGCCGAGGACACGGATCGGCAGCCCGACTTCTTCGTCTCCTCGGGCGGGGTGAGCGAGGGCGCCTACGAGGTCGTCCGGCAGGTGCTGGAGCCCCACGGCGAGTTCGTGCACGTCGCGATGCAGCCCGGCGGGCCGCAGGGACTCGCGACACCCGGCGGCGTGCCCTTCGTCTGCCTGCCCGGCAACCCCGTCAGCACCCTCGTGTCCTTCGAGATGTTCCTCCGCCCCGCCCTGACCGAGACCGTGGGGGCCCCGGCGCCGCGGGCCCGCCGTTCCGGGCCCCTGGCGGAGGCCGTCCGGCCGCTGACCGGCAGGACCCAGGTGCGCCGGGCCGTCTGGGACGGCGCCACGGTGCGCATGGCGGGCGGGCCGGGCTCCCACCTGCTGGCCGCCGCAGCCCGGGCCAACGCTCTCGCGCTCGTGCCGGCGGGCGGGGTCGAGCTGCCGGCGGGGACCCCGGTGGAGCTGCTGCTGCTCGACTGAACTGCTGCACGACGGGTCCGGCGCAGGACCGTCCATCTGCGGAAAGACCTGCTGCAGCCTCGTCCCGCGGCAGGACAGGGCCGCTCCTGCCCGGTCCGGGGCGCCGCGGGGGTGCCGCCGCCGCTCGTTAGACTGGTCTGCGCCCCGCCCGGACGATCGCACAGAACAGGCCCTCATGACGTCCCTGCTCGCCCCGCTGCTTCTCGCCGCCACCGCCGTGATCCAGGCGCTCGGCCGCTACGAGTACCACCAGAACGGCATCACCGTGGTAGGCCAGATGCTCTTCCCGATCTTCTTCGCCGTCCTGGCGCTCTTCCTCGCCCGCCGCGGCGAGCGGGGCTCCTTCGGCACCGCACACCTCGGGCTGCTGGTGGTCGGCGCCGTCCTGTTCGTGCTCACCCTGGTCGGCTGGAACGGCACCGTCCCCCAGCTTTACCCCTCCGTGTGGATCTACTACGCGGCCTTCGCGCTGCTGGCGGTCCAGGCCGCGCTGCGCATCGCGGGGACCCCCAGGCGACGGCGCGAGGACGAGCCGTCCGAGGACCCCCTCCCGCGGGGCTGAGCCGCTACGGGGCGGCCGAGGCTCCGCCGACGCGCTCGAGCACCAGTCCCGCCAGCTCCTCGGCCCGGGTCTCCGGCAGCCAGTGTCCGGCGTCCAGCTCCACGAACCGGTAGGGCCCCCGCACGTGCTCGGCCGTGAGCTCCGCGGCCCGCCGGCCCAGAGCGAGGTCCCGGTTGCCCCACGCGTACGTGGTCGGGACGTCGACCGGTCCGGTGCGCAGCCGGGACAGCGGCAGGGCACGGTACCAGTTCAGGGCCCCGGTGAGCGCGCCGGGCTCCCGCATCCGGGCCGCGTAGTGAGCGGCCTCCTCGGCGGGCAGCCCGGAGCGGCGCAGGAGCTCCTCGAGGCGCGGGCCGAGCAGCGCCTCCGGGAGCCGTGGCAGCTGGAAGGCTCCGACGTAGGCCGAGCGCAGCGCCTGCGGCGAGCGCGTGAGGGAGCGTGCGAGCGCCCGGGGGTGCGGGACCGAGGCCACGGTCAGGGACGCCGTCCGGTCCGGCCGCTGGGCTGCGAGGGCCCACGCGACGATCCCGCCCCAGTCGTGGCCGACGACGTGCGCCCGCTCCAGCTCGGCGGCGTCCAGCATCGCCACGGCGTCCTGGACGAGCAGCTCGAGCCGGTAGGCGCGGCGGCCCGGGGGCCTGGCTCCGGGGGCGTAGCCCCGCTGGTCGGGCACGAGCGTGCGCAGCCCGGCGCGCTGCAGCACGGGCGCGACCCGGGACCAGCTCGTGCCGTCCTGCGGGAAGCCGTGCAGCAGCAGCACGGGCTCCCCGCCCGGGGGCCCGTCGTCGCGCACGGGGAGGGGGAGGCCGCGGGGAGCACGGTGGGTGGGCCGGTCCATCAGATCAGGGTGGTCAAGGCGCTCACTCGTCCGGGGCGCGCCGCGTCTCCGACAACGGGGTGCGCCACACGCCCGGGTCTGTGACGGGGAACCGGCGGCCGGTCACGAGGGTCGGCACGACCCGGACGAAGACGCCCTTGCGGCCCGCCTGCCACGGGAACAGCGGCAGGTCCAGGGTGTCCATCAGCTCCTGGACCTGCTGGATGCGCTCGGCACGGCCCTTGACGACCACGCTCCACGCCTTCGCGGAGGACTCGTCGTACCCGTCGGTCTCCACCGCCACCGGGACGTCGGTCAGGGCCGCCGCGATCTTCGTCCCCTCGGCCGAGCGGAAGACGAGGGTCCCGTGGTCCACCACGAAGTTGACCGGGAAGATGTCCGGGTGGTCCTCCACCCACACGGCGAGGCGGCCGACGCCCGCGTCCCGGAGCAGCTCCCAGCAGCTGTTGGCCGCCAGCTCCTCCACATCGTTGCCGTCCGTGTCCGTCATGGCGTCCTCCTGCGTCGTCGTCGGTGTCCCGGCCTGCGGCCGCGTCCTGCACGTGCTGCGTGTCCGGCTCGCTATTCGAAGTCGGCGAGCCAGAGGTCGGGGCCGAAGACCTCGTACTGGATGTCCCGGGGCGGGATGCCGC
>NZ_JBHZTC010000049.1:0-4550 GCF_042879195.1 Kocuria nitroreducens | reverse complement strand
CGCTGTCACCCGTTCGTGTGGACCAAGACCAGCACCGAAATCCTCAAGAAAGCCAACCGCTCAACGACTTCAAATACGGGCCACTAGCAGCTGGTGGCGGCGTCACGATTTTCAACTCGGCCGAAGTGTTGATGGCGCCATCTACTGGCTAGGCGTGAGTCTCCTGATTGTTGGTGTGCTGATGATCTTTGTGGGGTTTCGGATGGTCCGCCAGTCCTTTCCCGACCATGAGCGATCCAATCCCGCCGATGAGGAGTTCCAGCGTCAACGAGTGGAGCAGATGGAAGAGCGCGCGCGGAAACGGCGTGGAGCGCGGGAAAGTAGGCGCGACAAGAACCCCGGTGGTTTCCAGGGCAGGGCTTAAACGATGCGGAGGCCAACCCCCGCTGCAACGCGTTAGGCCAAGTGGCGTCGGTGTTGCGCCAGGACTAGCCGCAGGTAGTGGCCAACGTCCACGGGCGTGCCTCATCTCGCGGACTAGATTTTCACGGATAGTGCCGATTAACGCGCAGAGGGTTACGATGTTGTGCTCAGGCAGTGGTGTCCCGATCAGTGCTCAATGGAACTTTTCCGACGATTGCTAATATCAATATGATCAGCAGTCCCCCGTTTAGGCCGATCAGCATTCCAAGCACACTAGGAAGGCCCCGGTCCATGAGTAGCAAGAAAAGTACGCCAAGTGCTTGAAGTGCTATCAGGGCCCATATGTACCCAATTTTCGTCGCTTTAAGGTTCATTGTGGAAACCCCCCTCGTTGCCGGGCTTCCCGTTCGAAACATTTCCGCCGATCGGGGCATTCGCTTCACCACGGCGTTTCTGACGGACTTGCCAGATTTGAAGCAAGAGAGGCGGAGCGAACAACACTGCTACAACGACACTAATCGTGCGCCCGATGTCCCAACCGGTCATGAGACCGAAAAGTAGCTGGGAAAACAGCATAAGCCCGGCCAAGCCGACGAACCACCACCGCCAGTTCGATTGTGGGGTGTGGCCAGAGCTCACTGAGGTCTCCCTTCGGTCACGTACATCAGCCAAACATGCATTGTTGTGAATGGAAACGAGTTGGTTGGGGCTCTTCAGTACCTGTGGTTGCGGCTTCGAACCCCTCATGCAATTCTGCAGACTTCACAGATCATCGGAGCTACGGCAGTCTCCGCGAGGATGCGCGCATCGCGCAGCTTCCTCAATTACTGGCACTGAGACTGTTGGCCGTCAGTTTGGGCTTGGGTGTGCAACACCTTCAGGTAGGTCAGGCTTCGGCGGAGCCGGAAGGCCGAGACCAGCGCCATGCCTATCGGGGCGCCGAGAAAGCTCAACCACGGAGCTTCCGGACGGATGAGCAGGCCCAGGACGACTCCCAGGATGAAGGAGATGAGCACCACGAACATCTGGATCTCAGTGCAGGCAACCGCCGCCGCGTTGGCCCGTACCCCCGGATCCACCGGCACTGCTCTGGTTGTGGTGACCGACGAGAGCGCCCACTTCCACCGCTCCTGACTGACCCGTTTGTCCAGTCGAGGCTGCGACGGCTGCACGAGGTACTGGACCAGCCCGGCCACCGCAAAGAGCGAGAAGACGGCCAGGAACCACCATCCGTCCCCCGTTCCGCCAGGCAGGATCACAGCCACCAGCGGAGGACCGGCCACAGCGACCAGGACAGTCGGTATGGAGCGCACGGCCATCTGACCGACCGTGGGTGCTGCAGGGCTGTCGATCAGTTGCGTGTGGGCCTCTGCGTCGCCGCTACTCGTCACGCTCACGACGCTACCGGCCGGTTCGTGCGGGAACCACGACGCACAAGAGGGGAACGCCTACCGCATTATCGTCCTCGTAGATCCGCTGATAACCGGCCCTATGTGGAGTGGCGGTTGCTCGTGCATCAGAGTTGGGAGCAGCCGGCGATCCAAACCTGGGAGATGCACTGATCGAGCGGGCTCGTCAACGCGCAGTTCCTGCCCTCATCGACGTCTTCAACTGATGTCCCCGCGCCAGTCGACAGGAACCGCGTAGCGCACCTCACGAAGACGTTGGATGCCTCTCTCCGGACGCACGAGTCAGGGATCGGTCAGCAGGCCGCAGCTCTCGGATCAGGCAAGGCATCGAGGTGCGTTGCGTAGCATTATTGCCGTGGCCGCTGAACAAACCTCCTCTGTTGTGCTGGTCGCCGTGGATGACACCGTGCTGGCGCAGCTCGTCCGTGCCGCGACCACTGATGCCGGGGCTGATGAGGTGACTCCGCCGCTAACGGCCGGCCGAGGATGGACATCGGATCGAGTCGCGTGGCTACGTGACTTCCACCGTGTCCGTCGCACCGGACTGGCCGGGCCGGCCGGAGAGGCAACCTGGGCCGTGGTCGCCGACGAGTGGGTCGTGGGTTCCGTGCGTCTCAAGCACACTGATGAGCATGGCGTCCTGGAGATGGGCATATGGCTGACTCGTAGCGCCCGTGGTCGTGGCGTTGGGCGAGCGGCCTTGACTGCAGCTCTGCGTCGGGCCGCTTCACTCGGGGCGTCTGGAGTGCGGGCGGACACCACCGGCTCCAACGCGGGTGCCCTGGTCGTGCTGCGCCGTTTGGGATTCACCCTCATGCCAGCCGACGACGTTCAGAACATCCGAGCGCTGATCCTGCTCGATCCCGAGGGGAACTGCTGCATGCGAAGTGATATCTGAGCCATCATGTCCGAAAAGTCTATTATGTAAAGTAGTGGAAATGGGCTACCCTGCACCTGGTGTCCACAGGCCGACGAGCGACTGCACAGTCGCACCCCGGACCTCGGCAGTGCCCGTCTCATGGGCAAGCCAAGTCAACATCACCTGCTCGTACGGCAGTTCCGGCCTCTCGATCCGGGCTCTGTCCGCCAAGCACAGGGTCCACCGGCGCACGGTGCGCCAAGCGCTGGCCGATGCGAGGCCGTCGGCGCGGAAGGTCCCTGAGCGGGTGGCCCCAGTGCTGGGCCCACAGGTGGCCACGGTGCGCCGATGGCTGGTCACCGACCAGGAGGTGCCGCTCAAGCAGCGCCACACCGCCCGGCGGGTGTACCAGCGCCTTCTCGAGGAGGAAGGGGTGGTCGTGGCCGAGTCCACCGTGCGGGCCCTCGTAGCGGAGCTGCGCCGGGAGATCACTGATCAGTGCCTGCAGGTGAAGGTGCCCCAGACCCACGCCTCGGCCCAGGAGGCCGAGGTCGACTTCGGGGAGTTCGCCGCGGTGATCGGTGGGGTGAGGATGAAGCTGTGGATGTTCATCCTGCGCCTGTCGCACTCGGTAAGGCCGAGCAACAGGCCAACAACCCCAGACCACGACAGGCGCCATCACAGCCTGCTCGTGAGCGCCCGCACCGGTAACCACAACACGGAAGCTATCGACGGCGTCTGGAATCCAAGCTAACCCCCCCCCTGCCGCCAGGGGATCAGCTTTTACCCGCCGTTGACACCCTGTCCATCGGCGGGCGATTCCGGCTCAGTGGGCCACTCCAGCCCGTATGCCTCTACGAGTGCCTGCGGGGAACCGTACTGGTTCGGGTCCTCACCGGCGCGCTGGGCGGCCGCTACTGCCTCAAGGAGAGCTTCAGAGCGCACTTGCATCCACGGGCCATCGAGGAGAGCCTGCTCGATTTCCGCCTGGAACTCGGAGTTGAGGGCAGCCCATTTCGCTTGGGCCCACATTTCCTCGGGACTCTGCTGGTGGTGGGTCATGGTGGTGCTCCTGTCGTGTGGGTACCCTCCAAGGTCCCCAGGTGAGTGACACCCTTGATTTTGTCATCCGTCGAACTATCCAATGCCCTCTGACCTGCCCCATGGACGATCATCGAGAACCGGAACGAGGGAGGGGCGGATTCAACAGCTCGTCGCAACACCGACGTGGTTTCAGCATGACAGCTTTGCGGTGAACACGGCGGCCGGTGTCGCCCATCCGAGGACCTTCCGTGGACGGGTGTTGAGCAGCTGTTCCACCCTGGCGAGATCCCCGGCGGTGTAGACGCTCAGGTCCGTGCCCTTAGGAAAGTACTGGCGCAGTAGCCCATTCATGTTCTCGTTCGACCCCCGCATCCACGGACTGGCCGGGGCGGCGAAGTACACGCCCTCGCTGAACCAGGCAGCCACCAGGTCGTGTCGAGCCGTCTCCGAACCCTGATCCCAAGTCAACGTCCGCCGCGCCGGCTGCGGCAGGCCCTCCACCAGCGCCTCCAGCGCATCGGTCAGCACCTGCGCGGCGTGGCCGTGCGGCAGGTGCACGAGCCGGACGTAGCGGCTGGTGCGGTCCACCAGCGTCCCGATCGCCGAACGTCCCCTCGCCCCCACGATGAGGTCACCCTCCCAATCGCCGATCTGCACCCGCTCCTCGACCACAGCCGGGCGCTGATCGATCAGCAGCCCTGGGGCGATGAAGCGCGGGGTCCGCTGGTCCGGGCGCCGGCGGCGTCGGCGCATCGACCGGCCCGTGCGCAACCGTGCGGTCAGCCGCCGGCGCAGCCCGCGACGAGTAGCGTCCCCTAGCGTGGTGTACGCCGGGCCCTGGGGGCGTGGCGTTCCGAACGTGAGGCGGCCACCGC
>NZ_JBHZTC010000048.1:0-5455 GCF_042879195.1 Kocuria nitroreducens | reverse complement strand
GGGCCCTGCTCGCCGCCGGCGGACACCGGCCGTGGAGAAAGACACCTACCCATGCTCATCTGTGAAGGGCCAGATTAGTTACTGTTCACTTGCCGTGGTCATGCGTGCTGACTGCTTCTATAGCTCAGGCCGCGCCGCAGTGCGAATTGCCGTCTATCCCTCAAGGCAGGGGACGCGAGACGTCTCGTCGAGCTACAGGGGATCGTCCCACTTCCTGGTTGCGAACCCCGCCTCGTTCCCGTGCGGGCATCGTCGCCGGGTGGGTCAAAGGGGGGCAACGCTTTCTTGGTATGTGTTGGGAAAGGAGTCATTTGGTGGTGTTCGGTTGCCATGGTCGGCGTCCTGGTGCGGGAGCGAGGCGGCGGGTCATCAGCCCGATCTGGTGGTAGTGGCGCAGTGTGCGCAGGGTGACGCCGGCCAGGTCGGCGAGTTCACTGCTGAGCATCGGACAGCTGTATCGGTTCCAGGTCGCGCAGTGCACGCGAGGCGATCATGTCCAGTAGCACGAGGATCCGTACTCCGGCGACGCTGAACCCGGCGAGCAGTGGGTACTCGACGGCCGCCAGCACGCCGGCCAGCGCGATCCCGGCCGGGGCGGCGACCGTCAATGTTCCGGGTGAGCCGTGGCGTTGCGGGCTTCCACTGCCGCCGAGGCGGCGGCGGCGCGCTCCGGCTGGCTGCTCATCCGCTCAGGATACGCGCATGACACATGTCACGGGTGCGGCATGCAAAAGGCCCCGAAAGCAGTGACAGCCAGGCACTTCTGAGATGCGTGTCCGACCGGTGGACTGGAGTCAGCCTGGGGAACACCCTGACGCCCACACCGACCGGAGCACGCCATGAGCCTCATCGGACACCCTCCAGGACCTCACCGCGCAGGTGCTCGACGGCGTCCAGCCGTTCATCGTCGCGGCCGCGGGCGCGATCCCCTTCATCGAGGGCGAAGGCAGGGCGGCGATCGGCATCATCCACCTGTAGTCGCCGCGATCGCCGGCAACAGCTCCGGTGCGCGCGATGCCGTCGTGACTCGGCGCGCAGAGAAGGTTCTGGCGCCGGACGGCGTGCCGGTCGGCAGCGGCTCCGACCGGGGAGCGGCGCCGGCCGAGCCCCGCCCCATCCAATGCCATACCACTTGACCCAGTAGATACTCCCGCTGCTTGATCATCGTGACGCACCCTGTCGACACACACCTTCTTGAGGAGACGCATTATGCCTTCCCTGTTCAAGACGTCGTTGGCCGCGAGCTCGTCCGCCGATGGCTCGGCGGGTCAGCCGAGATCAGTCCCTGAGGGCGTGCCGTACCACCTGGTGCTCGCGCGCGATCAGCGCCGCATCGGGCGCGGCATCCTCGCGATCGTGCTCTTGCATGCCGGCCTCGTGGGCTTCGGTTTCGTCTTCGGGCAGCTCGGAGGTCAGATCGACCTCATGCTCGGGCGAGACAGCATCGTGACCGGTGGAACCGATTTCACACCGGTCACGCTGGCCACGACCTATGCCTCCACCGCGCTGCTCATCCCGTGGAGCATGTTCGTCCAGCGCTGGCTGTACGGCGTCAAGGGCAGTTCGCTGCACTCCGTGGTCCTGGCGTTCCGCCCCGCGGTTCTGGGCCGAGCGATCCTGTTCCTGGTACCGGTTTGGGCGATCTACATAACTCTCCTCTCCGCCCTGCAGCCGTCCCCAGCGGCGAGCTGGGCGGTGGCCGATCTCTTGTTCATGTTCGTGGTCACGATCGTCATCGTGCCGCTGCAGAGCGCGGGGGAGGAGTACGGGTACCGCGGCCTGATCTTCCGGGTCGCCGCGAGCTGGGGCCGTGGACCGCGTTCCGCACTCACCCTGGGCGTCGCCGTCTCTGCCGTGCTGTTCGCCACGATCCACCTGTCCACCGACATCTGGCTTAACCTCCAGTTCCTGGCTGTCGGCACAGCGTTCGCGCTCATCACCTGGCGTACGGGCGGCATCGAGACCGCGGTTGTGCTGCACGCTGCCAACAACGTCTTCGGGCTCCTGCTGGCACTGGTGCTGCACGCCGACCTCGCCGCGTCGACGGACCGTTCCTCCGGTGTCGGCTCCATCGTCTTCCTCATTCCAGTCGTCCTGCTGGCGATCATCACCGTCGTCATCTGGTACCGCACCAGGCACGACGGGCCACAACTAACTCCCGTGCGCACGTCGAGCCAGGACGCCACACCCGCCACCCGGGGCCGGCCGACCTGACGCCCGCCCCGGGCGCGCTCGCGCACGCTGGGTCATCCGATGGAAGGCCGCGCTCAACGCGTTCGCCATCGCCTTGGACGGGCGCGGTGGACTGGCGCACGCCCTCAGGTCCCAGGAGCAACGCGTTAGCTTTTGGCAGAGGTCGGGGGTCAGATCCAGCCGTTCTCCCAGGCTTTTTCAGCGGCTTCGTGACGTGAGCGGGCACCCAGTTTGCCCATCGCGGTGGACAGATAGTTGCGCACCGTGCCGGGGGCCAGGTGCAGGTGTGTGGCGATCTGCTGGACGCTGGCCGTGGTGCGGCTGTGCCGGAGCACGTCGAGTTCCCGGTCGGTCAACGGGCATCGTTCGGCGGTCAGGGCGGCGGCGGCGATCTCGGGGTCCACGTAACGTTTGCCGGAGGTGATGTGACGGATGACGGTGGCCAGGTCCTGGGCCGGGGTGGACTTCGTGACGAATCCGCTCACCCGGGTGGCCAGAGCCCGGCGCAGCACCCCGGGGCGGGCGTGGCGGGTGACGATCACGACCTTGGTGGGCACGGTGGCCAGGATCTGGGCGGCGGCTTCCAGCCCGTCAGCGGGTGGCATCTCCAGATCCAGCAGACACACGTCGGGGACGGTGTCCTGGGCCAGTGTCACCGCGTCGGTGCTGTTATCGGTGCTGGCCACAACCTCGAGATCGGGCTCCAGATTCAGCAGTGCTTCCAGAGCACTCCGGATGAGCTGCTCGTCGTCGGCCAGCAACACCCGTATCAACCAGCGCCTCCATGGGATGCGGCGGGCAGAACCGCACGCAGCACGAACCGGTCGTTGAGCACTCGGGCCCGCAGGATCCCGCCGGCGCCGGCGAGGCGGGTTCGCAGTCCTGTGAGTCCGGTCCCCGTGACTGACCCTGCGGGGGCCGGGGTGGCCGAGCGCGCACCGGGCCCTGGGACGGAAGTGCGGTCGAGGCCGTCGTTGCAAATCTCCAGCACCACGTCCTGGCCGTCCCGGCTCAGGTTGATGGACGCCTGGTTGGCATGGCTGTGCCGCAGGATGTTGGTCGTCGCCTCACGAACCACCAACCCCAACAGATGCTCCTGCTCAGTACCAACAGCGGTGGCATCGGCGTGCAGACGGCAGTCGATGCCGGCCGCGTCCAGGACGTCGGCGGCGTTGGCCAGCTCCTCGGCGAGGCCGACCTGGCGGTATCCCTGGACCAGTGACCGGGTCTCCTCCAGAGCGGTGCGAGCCAGGAGGCGGGTCTCGTGGATATTCGCCTTGGCCGTGGCCGGGTCGGTCTCCAGCAGGCGTTCGGCCAGCTCGGCCTTCAACGCGATGACCTGCAGGTGGTGGCCCTGGATATCGTGCAGGTCCGCAGCGAACCGCAACCGCTCCTGAGCCACAGCCAGGTCCCCAGCCAGCCGGCGGCTTTCATCCAGGCGGACCACGACCTGCCACCACCACAGGCTTCCCAGCACCATCAGCGGCAACATCACCGTATAAAGCGTCAACGACACCAGCCTGGCCGGTTCCACCGGCAGATTTTCCACGAGTAGTCCTGGATGCAGGATGCTGTGAATCACCGGATGGGCCACCACGGCCAAGCCTCCGCCCAACAGCATCATCCATCGGACCCGGGCGGACAGCAGCGCGGCGACGACGTTGACCGCCGACCACAAGGGAAAAGCCGTCAACAGCACCAGGCGCGGCTCGGCCAGCGAAACCACCCACAACACCACCGGCGGAACGAACAACACCACCAGCTCCCTCGGTCCGGGCAACCCGGAGCCCAGCCCGCGCTCGAGGAACCAGCAGAAACGCAGCACCGTGACGGTGGAGACCACCATCAGCGCGAGCACCAGCCACTGCAGCCCCCCGGCCCCCGAGGCCGTACCCGCCACCAGGAACACCAGAACCATCGCGTGCATCACCAGGACGCAGAACACGATCGACCCCAGGGTGTAGAGCCAGGTCGCGCGCACCCCCGACGCCCGAGGTGCGGGGTCAGCGTTCGCGTCGTCGTGACGGGGAGTAGGCACGATCTCGGTCTGCACGACCCCAGCGTAGGGCACTGACAAACGTCACGGTCCCGACGGAGGGAACGCCCCTCCGGTCGATGACAGCACGTGCCTACCGGGGGTCTGGCTACTGCACCACGATCGAACTATCCCCACATTCCGGGGCATCGCTGTAGGAAAGGACCGACCGTGATCGAGACGCTGCAAGACTTCACCACATCGCTGCCACCGCTGCTGCAATGGCTGGGCGTGATGGTTGCGGGAGCTATTCCCTTCGTCGAGTCCTATGGGGGCTCGGTGATCGGCGTAATCGCCGGCATCACGCCACCGGTGGCCATCCTCGCCGCGATACTGGGCAACATCGCTTCCATGCTCGCTCTCGTACTCAGCGCCGACGCCATCCGAAACAAAGTCGCCCGCCCCAAAAAGGAGCCTTCGCCCCGACGGCAGAAACTGCGCCGAGCCTTCGACAAATACGGGGTGGCCGGCGTGAGCTTGCTGGGCCAGACCATCCTGCCCAGCCAGATCACCTCCATGGCCCTGGTTTCCTTCGGCGCGCCCAAGAACGCCGTCATCCTCTGGCAGACCATCTCCATCATCATCTGGGGCACCGCCTTCGGCGTCCTGGCGACCCTGGGCATCAACTTCCTCGCCACTGCCTGAACAGGCAGAACGTCGGTACCGGCCCCCGGCATAGCCAGCAACACCGGTGGCACCTGCGGCTTTCGCCCGTACTCCGCGGGACGGGGAGGGGACTGCCCCGACTTTCCCTGACTCTCGGGGTTGACGGTTTTCAGGCGGCTCGGAGGCCGTGATTGATGGTCTCAAATTCGACTGGCGTGAGGCGACCGAGACGGCGTTGCCGGCGCCGGCGGTGGTAGGTCTTCTCGATCCAGGTCACGATCGCCAGCCGCAGCTCCTCTCGGGTTCCCCAGCGCTGCCGATCGAGGACGTTCTTTTGGAGCAGTGCGAAGAACGACTCCATGGCGGCGTTGTCGGCGCACGCTCCGACCCGGCCCATGGATCCCACGAGGTCGTGCTGGGCGAGCTCGTGTACGAACTTCCGGGCGCGAAATTGGGCGTATTCAACCGGTCGTCGCAACACCTGCCGTTCAGCTGAGCTCCAGTAGATCACGGAGTCGTTCGGTCGGAGTGGCCCATCCGAGGGATTTCCGGCTCTTCAGAATCCAAGGTGTAGTCGCGGCCTGAACCCGCCGGTCTCCAGCAGTGATCTGGCGATGTAGT
>NZ_JBHZTC010000047.1:0-5893 GCF_042879195.1 Kocuria nitroreducens | reverse complement strand
GGTCTGTTGTTTGAGAACTCAATAGTGTGCCATGTTTGTTGATACCGGATGTTTTATTCGGTTGATGGGTTGTTGCTGTTCCGCCTCCGTGGGGTGGTGGCAGCCTTTTCGGCCGGGGTTTGATGTTTTCGTTGTTTTTGTGACGGAGAGTTTGATCCTGGCTCAGGACGAACGCTGGCGGCGTGCTTAACACATGCAAGTCGAACGATGATGCCCAGCTTGCTGGGTGGATTAGTGGCGAACGGGTGAGTAATACGTGAGTAACCTGCCCTTGACTCTGGGATAAGCCTGGGAAACTGGGTCTAATACTGGATACTACCGTCTTCCGCATGGTGGGTGGTGGAAAGGGTTTTACTGGTTTTGGATGGGCTCACGGCCTATCAGCTTGTTGGTGGGGTAATGGCTCACCAAGGCGACGACGGGTAGCCGGCCTGAGAGGGTGACCGGCCACACTGGGACTGAGACACGGCCCAGACTCCTACGGGAGGCAGCAGTGGGGAATATTGCACAATGGGCGGAAGCCTGATGCAGCGACGCCGCGTGAGGGATGACGGCCTTCGGGTTGTAAACCTCTTTCAGTAGGGAAGAAGCGAAAGTGACGGTACCTGCAGAAGAAGCGCCGGCTAACTACGTGCCAGCAGCCGCGGTAATACGTAGGGCGCAAGCGTTGTCCGGAATTATTGGGCGTAAAGAGCTCGTAGGCGGTTTGTCGCGTCTGCTGTGAAAGCCCGGGGCTCAACCCCGGGTCTGCAGTGGGTACGGGCAGACTAGAGTGCAGTAGGGGAGACTGGAATTCCTGGTGTAGCGGTGAAATGCGCAGATATCAGGAGGAACACCGATGGCGAAGGCAGGTCTCTGGGCTGTTACTGACGCTGAGGAGCGAAAGCATGGGGAGCGAACAGGATTAGATACCCTGGTAGTCCATGCCGTAAACGTTGGGCACTAGGTGTGGGGGACATTCCACGTTTTCCGCGCCGTAGCTAACGCATTAAGTGCCCCGCCTGGGGAGTACGGCCGCAAGGCTAAAACTCAAAGGAATTGACGGGGGCCCGCACAAGCGGCGGAGCATGCGGATTAATTCGATGCAACGCGAAGAACCTTACCAAGGCTTGACATTCACCGGATCGCCCCAGAGATGGGGTTTCCCTTCGGGGTCGGTGGACAGGTGGTGCATGGTTGTCGTCAGCTCGTGTCGTGAGATGTTGGGTTAAGTCCCGCAACGAGCGCAACCCTCGTTCTATGTTGCCAGCACGTGATGGTGGGGACTCATAGGAGACTGCCGGGGTCAACTCGGAGGAAGGTGGGGATGACGTCAAATCATCATGCCCCTTATGTCTTGGGCTTCACGCATGCTACAATGGCCGGTACAAAGGGTTGCGATACTGTGAGGTGGAGCTAATCCCAAAAAGCCGGTCTCAGTTCGGATTGAGGTCTGCAACTCGACCTCATGAAGTCGGAGTCGCTAGTAATCGCAGATCAGCAACGCTGCGGTGAATACGTTCCCGGGCCTTGTACACACCGCCCGTCAAGTCACGAAAGTTGGTAACACCCGAAGCCGGTGGCCTAACCCCTTGTGGGAGGGAGCCGTCGAAGGTGGGACTGGCGATTGGGACTAAGTCGTAACAAGGTAGCCGTACCGGAAGGTGCGGCTGGATCACCTCCTTTCTAAGGAGCCGTTGACCGCCGTGTGGTGGTCGCCCCCGCTGCAGTGCCCGTCCGTGGTGCTGGTGGGGTGAGCTCATGGGTGGAATGTCAGCGAGCAAGTGGCCGCACTCCTTCTGGCCGGGTTCTGCCCGGGTGGGGGTTGCCGGCCCGGTGGTGTCCCAGTACCTGCTGGTCCTCGTGAACTTCGGTTGACGGTGGCTGGTGGTGGAAGAGCCGCTGCCGGGGTGGTGGGTGTGGTCCGTGGCGCACTATTGGGTCCTGAGACAACAGGCCCCTGGTTCTTCTGGTGTCGGTGGCACCGTGTCGCTCCTTGTGGGGGTGGTGCGGGGGTTCCGGTGCCGGGGGGGGTGGGGGTGTGTTGTGTCTGGGTTCCCGGCGTCCTGCCGGTGGGTGTGGTTCCTTCGGGGCCGGTCCCACCAGTGTGCGGGGTGTGCGGGTTGTTGTTTGAGAACTGTATAGTGGACGCGAGCATCTTGAGAACAGGTGCCGCAAGTGGGCCGGGATCCTCCTGACGGGGGTGAGCGGTGCGGTTGTGGTGCCGTGTTCGTGATTGATCGCCGCCAGTCACTGCGAGGTCGTCGTGGTCGTGGCGTGTGTTGCGGGGTCCCGTTCGCGGGGTGCCGGGCGCACGGTGTGGGCAGGGCAGCCGTTGTGGTGTCTGGTCGGTGTGTTCTGTGATCATGTGGCAAGTTTTTAAGGGCGCACGGTGGATGCCTTGGCATCAGGAGCCGATGAAGGACGCGGTAATCTGCGATAAGCCTCGGGGAGCTGATAAACGAGCTGTGATCCGAGGGTCTCCGAATGGGGAAACCCCGCCGCGTGTTATGCGTGGTGACCCGCACCTGAATTCATAGGGTGTGTGGAGGGAACGTGGGGAAGTGAAACATCTCAGTACCCACAGGAAGAGAAAACAACAGTGATTCCGTCAGTAGTGGCGAGCGAACGCGGAAGAGGCCAAACCGATGGTGTGTGATACCCGGCAGGGGTTGCATCATCGGGGTCGTGGGGCGTGTCGTCCCGGGTCTGCCGGCCCGGGCGTGTGAGTGCAGGGCGATAGTCGAACCGGTGTGAGTGCCGGACCGGAGAGGGTGAGAGTCCCGTAGACGAAATCGTCGCTGCCGCACGGTGCGCGTACCCAAGTAGCACGGGGCCCGAGAAATCCCGTGTGAATCTGCCAGGACCACCTGGTAAGCCTAAATACTACCTGATGACCGATAGCGGACCAGTACCGTGAGGGAAAGGTGAAAAGTACCCCGGGAGGGGAGTGAAATAGTACCTGAAACCGTGTGCCTACAAACCGTCGGAGCCCTTATAAGGTGACGGCGTGCCTTTTGAAGAATGAGCCTGCGAGTTAGTGTTACGTCGCGAGGTTAACCCGTGAGGGGTATCCGTAGCGAAAGCGAGTCTGAACAGGGCGAGTGAGTGGCGTGATCTAGACCCGAAGCGAAGTGATCTACCCATGGCCAGGTTGAAGCGCGTGTAAGAGCGCGTGGAGGACCGAACCCACTTCAGTTGAAAATGGAGGGGATGAGCTGTGGGTAGGGGTGAAAGGCCAATCAAACTTCGTGATAGCTGGTTCTCCCCGAAATGCATTTAGGTGCAGCGTTACGTGTTTCTTGCCGGAGGTAGAGCTACTGGATGGCCGATGGGCCCTACAAGGTTACTGACGTCAGCCAAACTCCGAATGCCGGTAAGTGAGAGCGTAGCAGTGAGACTGTGGGGGATAAGCTTCATAGTCGAGAGGGAAACAGCCCAGACCACCAACTAAGGCCCCTAAGCGTGTGCTAAGTGGGAAAGGATGTGGAGTTGCTTAGACAACCAGGAGGTTGGCTTAGAAGCAGCCATCCTTGAAAGAGTGCGTAATAGCTCACTGGTCAAGTGATTCCGCGCCGACAATGTAGCGGGGCTCAAGTACACCGCCGAAGTTGTGGCATTGCACCAATGATACCCAACCGGTCCCTTGCGGGGCCGGTTCAGGTGGTGCGATGGGTAGGGGAGCGTCGTGTGGGCAGTGAAGCTGCGGGGTGACCCAGTGGTGGAGCCCACACGAGTGAGAATGCAGGCATGAGTAGCGAATGACGGGTGAGAAACCCGTCCGCCGGATGATCAAGGGTTCCAGGGTCAAGCTAATCTGCCCTGGGTCAGTCGGGACCTAAGGCGAGGCCGACAGGCGTAGTCGATGGACAACGGGTTGATATTCCCGTACCGGCGAAGAACCGCCCCTACCGAACCGGGGACACTAACCACCCGAACCGCACCAGGTGCCGGCCATTGGCCGGTCGCCGGTGTCGGGGAGCGTGGGACCTGAACCGGGGAGGTAAGCGTATTAACAGGTGTGACGCAGGAAGGTAGCCGAGCCGGGCGATGGTAGACCCGGTCCAAGCGTGTAGGGCGACCCGTTGGCAAATCCGCGGGTCACATCAGCCTGAGACGTGACGGGACCCCCATCCGTGGGGGGATTCGGTGATCCTATGCTGCCGAGAAAAGCATCGACGCGAGGTTCCAGCCGCCCGTACCCCAAACCGACACAGGTGATCAGGTAGAGAATACTAAGGCGATCGAGAGAATCATGGTTAAGGAACTCGGCAAAATGCCCCCGTAACTTCGGGAGAAGGGGGGCCCCGACCGTGGACACCACTAGCTGGTGCGAGCGGGTAAGGGCCGCAGAGACCAGGGGGAAGCGACTGTTTATCAAAAACACAGGTCCGTGCGAAGTCGCAAGACGAGGTATACGGACTGACTCCTGCCCGGTGCTGGAAGGTTAAGAGGACCTGTTAGCCTCACGGCGAAGCGGAGAATTTAAGCCCCAGTAAACGGCGGTGGTAACTATAACCATCCTAAGGTAGCGAAATTCCTTGTCGGGTAAGTTCCGACCTGCACGAATGGAGTAACGACTTCCCCGCTGTCTCAACCATGAACTCGGCGAAATTGCAGTACGAGTAAAGATGCTCGTTACGCGCAGCAGGACGGAAAGACCCCGAGACCTTTACTATAGTTTGGTATTGGTGTTCGGTGTGGCTTGTGTAGGATAGGTGGGAGACGGTGAAGCGGGCACGCCAGTGCACGTGGAGTCAACGTTGAAATACCACTCTGGTCACTCTGGACATCTAACTTCGGCCCGTGATCCGGGTCAGGGACAGTGCCTGATGGGTAGTTTAACTGGGGCGGTTGCCTCCTAAAGAGTAACGGAGGCGCCCAAAGGTTCCCTCAGCCTGGTTGGCAATCAGGTGTCGAGTGTAAGTGCACAAGGGAGCTTGACTGTGAGAGCGACAGCTCGAGCAGGGACGAAAGTCGGGACTAGTGATCCGGCGGTACATTGTGGAATGGCCGTCGCTCAACGGATAAAAGGTACCTCGGGGATAACAGGCTGATCTTGCCCAAGAGTCCATATCGACGGCATGGTTTGGCACCTCGATGTCGGCTCGTCGCATCCTGGGGCTGGAGTTGGTCCCAAGGGTTGGGCTGTTCGCCCATTAAAGCGGTACGCGAGCTGGGTTCAGAACGTCGTGAGACAGTTCGGTCCCTATCCGCTGCGCGCGCAGGAAATTTGAGAAGACCTGTCCTTAGTACGAGAGGACCGGGACGGACGAACCTCTGGTATGGCAGTTGTACCGCCAGGTGCACCGCTGCTTCGCTACGTTCGGAAGAGATAACCGCTGAAAGCATCTAAGCGGGAAGCTCGCTTCGAGATGAGATTTCCAGACACCCTCGGGTGTGAGAGGCCCCCAGCTAGACCACTGGGTTGATAGGCCGGAGGTGGAAGCACGAACCAACGACGTGTGCAGCCGACCGGTACTAATACGCCGACAACTTACACCACACCCCCACCCCACCCGCACCACGCGTGCGGGACCCGGGCGGGGAACAGCACAGAACACCGCGTCCACTATACGGCTCCCAACCAACAACCCACCCACCCCTTTCAGGGCAGGCAGGCCAGGAACCACAACCGCATCACCACAGCACCACCAGACCGTGACCAGATTTCCCCCACCACCACCCCACCGCCCCCACGGGCACCAGGGACCGGTGGACCACCGGGGAGGCAGAGTTACGGCGGTCATAGCGTGGGGGAAACGCCCGGTCCCATCCCGAACCCGGAAGCTAAGACCCACAGCGCCGATGGTACTGCACCCGGAAGGGTGTGGGAGAGTAGGACACCGCCGGACCACACCACCAGGGTCGAGCCCCCGACACACCCGTGCCGGGGGCTCCCCACATTAACACC
>NZ_JBHZTC010000046.1:0-6209 GCF_042879195.1 Kocuria nitroreducens | reverse complement strand
ACGGTGGCCGCGCCTCGTCTGGAACGACGAACTCGGCCACCGAGCGTTACACCATCATCCGGGACTCAACTCTGAGACGCCTGAGGTGACCTAAGCTGCCCCCATCGCCCTCCAGTAAGACGAGGCACCATACAACCGCGAACCACCTCCCACTTGCGCAGTCGCCGCCCGCTACACCCCCCATACTTCACGATCCCGGTGTTGCAGCGCTTGGCTCCCTTAGGGGCATGTCCACCAAGAGTCTGGCCATCGCTGGCGCCCAGACACGGTACTGAAAAAGCAGGCGCCCACCGAGCCCCCGATCGGCTCTGATATGCCCAGCTGCTCCTTCAAGGCCGACCGAACAGCTATTAGTTGAACCGTGGACTGCAGATGCGCGAGCAGCTCGACGTCCTCCGCTTTACATATGGCCGGATACCGGCCACTTCCGCGAGAGCGGCGTTGCAGTAGGGGTTCCAGATTCGACCTGAGGCCCGGCTTGCTGCTTCGGCTCAGCTCCAGAGCGGTTCGGACGGAGAAGCCTAAGCTCAAGCCATGAGCACGCCTGCGCCGGCCTACCAGGACCGGACACTGTAATCGCCCCGAGAGCTGGCATGGAGCCCAGCGATTGGCGCTTCGCCATCCGGATCCTTGCGGTGCTCTCGCTGATGCTGTGGAGCTTCAACCAGCTCGGACATGGGTTGGCCGTCCGGGACGGTCCTCAGTATGTCTGCCTCAGTGAGGGGTCCCCGCAGAGCGCGCAGGAACTGGGGGCAACGGACCAGGGGCACATTACCGGTGAGATGTCGTTCCTCTCACCGACGTTCTCCTGCAACTACCCCCATCAAGGTGTCGGTCAGCCCCCGATCGTCGTCGACATATATCCGCTCGGCCCCTGGCTCTTCTGGATTTAGCTGTCGGTACTGGCGCTGACGGCGGTGTTTGCTCTTGTTCTCCGGCGTCGGGGGCGTTCGTGAACCTATGTCCCTGACGCCGCCTACCATTCCATGCCCAGGACAGCGCGGTAGGGGTTGCTATGCGATTTTCTTGGCGAATGGTGCCGGTGGGCCCATCTCGTTGTTGAAGCTGTAACGGATGTCGTCCGGGATTCCTAAGGGGTAGTGCACGTCCTCGTCGAGGGCCACGCGGTAGGTCTCAACGGTCGTCCCGTCCCGACGGTGATCAGTGCCTCTCGATGGTGCCGCCGCACGGTGATCACTTCCAGCCCGGGATGCAGGTCCTGGAAGTAGGTGGGGTAGCCGGACAGATCCAGGAGCATCTCCCACCACTGCTCCCATTTCCGGTGTTGCTCCGGATCAGGTGCCGGGTCGCACGCGGGGCCGGATGCTGCGGTGCAGGAGGCGACGTAACTCTTCAGCGGGGGCAGGCCGGCGAACGACAGGTCCTGCCTGGAGCTCAGCCGCAGACCGATGCGCTCATCCGCGAACGTCACCTCCGAGACCAAAGGAGCGCCATGGCCGCAGTGCTTCTCGAAACCTCCGATGAGCTTCAGGGCCGCAGCTCGCGAGCCCGCTCCGGCCGGTGGCCACCCTGAGGGTCTTCCGGCGGTGCCGTCCGGGTCGTGGGGTGCGGTCATCATCGGCTCCTCGGTGTGCGGGCTTCCTGGGCGACACCCTACGAGGACCAGGACACTCACGCCGATGAGGCGACCAGGTCTCGTATTGCCGTACAGAGACTCAGTAGGGGTTGGTGTCCGCAGGGCGAGCGCCACAGCAATACCCGCCTGCCGTACGAGCCGGTGGGGGCCGCATCTGGGCGGACAGATCGGACCGGAAATGTCTCGTGAGCACGACGGGGCGTCCCATCAGCGGAAGTGGGGACATGATGAAAGTCGATCTTCTTCTTACTGGTCGGTACGGTTGAGGTATCGCGCACGGTGCTCAGTCGGGGGGGCTGACCCACCCAGCGTGGACCGTGTCGGAGTGCTTAGCCGGGGGGCTGACCCGCTCCAGACCGGTCGAATGACCGCCGTCCTGGCGGCAGAAGACCTGGGGCCTGGGGCTCCGTCGTCGGGGGGCGACTCTTCTGCCGCCAGAGCGGCGGCCCCACACGGCACTCATGACACTCCCTCCGGCTCTGTGGCAGCACGACGACCACCCGCAGGCAACTGTCCCGGTTGAGGAGGCCCGTATGAACGATGTCCACCCTGCCGCAGCGCACGCCAGCTGGGCGAGTCCCGTGATGGATCCGCTGTCGCGGGCGGCGGCCTTCGCGGCGCTGCGCCCGGCCCTGGACGCCCTGCTCCACCAAGCCGGCGCCGACTCCCGGCTCAGCCCGCAGGCCCGTCGCGTGCTGCGCGCGGTCGCCCGCACCCGCCCCGAGCACACCCTGGCTTTGGCCGAGCTCGCCGCCCGCGCCAGCACTGCCAAGGCCCGGGTTCGCCTCGCGTTGACCGAGCTGGCCGTCCACGGCTATCTCGCCCAGCTGGCACACATCGCCCCGCACCTGAGCGCAGCACTGCCCGCGCAGGCCCCTTTCACCCCGGCAGCGGCCCCCACGGTCGACCCCGTCGAGGCGGCCACCGCCTGAACCTCCTCGCCCCTAGTCCGGCCTCCACGCAACGACCTCACGCCGCACCCGATGGGGCCTGATGCGGGGAGGGTTGCGAAATGACGAGGGCGCCCCCGGTGGAGCCGCGCTTTTCATGAGCAGTGGTCCGGGTTCTCTGCCGAGGTAGGTGCGGAAAGTCCGATCCGTTTCTCCAAGTGGATGTCTTGCTCATCCCGGGTGGCCGGGACGTCATTGACGGCATGATCCCGCCCGGGCGCTCGGTCCTCACCAACGACCAGCGGCTTCCCACCGACAGCCACGGTTGCTTTCGTGACCTTGCCTCGTGTGGTCTACGACACATCAGGTGAGTGGGTCGGAAGCCGAGGCCCGGACGAGGAGGGCATGGGGCCACCCCGGCCACCTACCTCGCCGCGAACCTCGACGGAACGGAGGGAAGATTGCATGACAGACGAGAAGAGCTTTCGCCTGGAGGCCGTGTTGCCGGTCCCGCTGGGGGCTGACGTGGTGGGCCCGGTGCCGATCTCCTGGGCGGCTCCTCGGAGATCGAGACGCCCAGACCCTCCAGGAGGCTGGCGCAGTTCGTTGAGGTTCATCTGTGCTCCCGGGTCTCGTCGGCAAGCGGCGTCCCCACCCAACGGGACGCCAAATGCCGCCCAAACCGCGCCCGACGCTGAAACGCTGAGTTCTGTGGTCGCGTCCGCCGCTGCTGACCGATATGAATTTCGATGCCATCTGGTGGCTGGTAGACGATCAGCGTCAGGCCATGGGAAGCGGTGCCCTGGATCGAGGCGCGAGGGACCTGCTCTTCACCGGTGCATGATCCCCAGTAATCAGGTCAGGCCTCGCCTCTCCCCAAGAAGAGGGAGTAGGTGAGGCCCGACATGATCAAGGCTTCGGGCTAGACCCGCTACGGATCAGAAGGTGTTGATGTAGGTTCCAGCAATACCGAACCCAACGATGTCGTCCTTTCCGTTACCGTCGATGTCTCCCAGTAGGCGCGGGTGCTGATCGACCCGCCAATTCTGGTCGTATCCAAAGGCACTCACCACCTTGGCCGGGGCGGAGAAGGTGTTGCCGGCTTGCCCGTAGGAGACCCAGACGCCGTCGCTTGCGAAGCCGACGATGTCCTGCCGGCCGTCTCCGTTGACGTCGGCCAGCTCACGTGGATGAAGGTCCACCCGCCACCCGCCAGCGCTGTACCCGAAGGCATTGACCTTCTTAGCCGGTGCCGAGACGGTGCCATTCGCCTGCCCGTAGGAAACCCAGACGCCGTCGTTGGCGAAGCCGACGATGTCCTCCCGGCCGTCTCTGTTGACGTCGCCCAGCAGCCGCGGATGGCGGTCCACCCGCCACCCATCATTGGTCCCGAACGCGTTGACCTTCTTGGCCGGGGCGGAGAAGGTGTTGCCGGCTTGCCCGTAGGAGACCCAGACGCCGTCGCTTGCGAAGCCGACGATGTCCTGCCGGCCGTCTCCGTTGACGTCGGCCAGCTCACGTGGATGAAGGTCCACCCGCCACCCGCCAGCGCTGTACCCGAAGGCATTGACCTTCTTAGCCGGTGCCGAGACGGTGCCATTCGCCTGCCCGTAGGAAACCCAGACGCCGTCGTTGGCGAAGCCGACGATGTCCTCCCGGCCGTCTCTGTTGACGTCGCCCAGCAGCCGCGGATGGCGGTCCACCCGCCACCCATCATTGGTCCCGAACGCACCAAGGAACGAAGAAGCAGCCGTGCTGATCTGTTGCGGATCCTCAGCCTTTGAAACTGCTGTGGCTGGGCCGCACATGACAAATCCGCCGGCCGCCAAGGCAGCCACGGAAAAGCCCGAAATTGTCCCTGAAAGCAGTGATCGTCTCATGGTGAAATCTCCTGCGTTGAAAAAAGACTTTTCGACGTAAGGTAGCCGTACATCCAAAAAACGGGACCGCCTAACTTCGCGGTACACCGTAGCCAACGGCATGATGAGGCCAGTTGATAACCATCGGCGGAAATATCAACCGTCCGAAATTCACAGTCCTCCGCTATGCGTTACGCGGGGGTGACTACTGTCGAGTTGTTGCAAGTCTTTTGTGTGCAGAAGTTATTAGGCCGACAGACAAATTGTATTTTCTGTGCCCGTACGAGAGGGAAAGTGAACGGGGATCGCCGGAAGAAATGTGCCGCAATATTCCAGGGTGCGTCTGTGCGCGACGGAGGACCAGGAGCGTCCCGGTGATTCCTTCGTGTTGCGACAATAGCGTCCCCACCGTACGAGACGCCCGGCCCGCCTCTCCGTCCCGGATAGCGGGACCAGCGAGGCGGGCGCGCCGTGCCCTAAGAGTTCCTTTCATAATGCGGTGAGCTGTCGGTGGCATATCAGGACGCAGGCTAGCTGGAGCAGTCCGCGGTGGAGGTCGGCCCGGGGTTCCCCGCGGGTACGTAACCGCTTGTAGGCGTGCAGCCACGCGAAGCCGCATTCGACCACCCACCGGTGTGCGCCCAGCCCGGAACCTTGAGCGACGCCCCGACTGGCAATCCGTGGGGTAATCCCACGGGCGCGCAGCAGCCGCCGGTACTTGTCGTGGTCGTAGCCCCGGTCGGCGAACACTTCCCGGGGTTTGCGCCGGGGGGCGGCCACGGAATCCACGGATCGGTGGGATGGCGTCTACCAGCGGCAGCATCTGGGTGACGTCATTGCGGTTGCCGCCGGTAAGGCTGACCTGCAACGGGATGCCGCGCTATCTGGGCCCGGATCTGCTGGAGCGGGCGGGCATCCATGACTTCGACACCTGGGCCGCGACCTTCGGTCAGGTGGTGTCCGAGATGGAGCTGTCGGTGGCCGGCGGGGACCACTCCAAGCTCAAGGATCGCTTCGCGAAGTTCCAGAACGCCCCGGAGCTGCTGAAGACGTTCCACACCTTCGCCGACGTGAAGACCGCCAAGGACCTGAAGCTGCCCGCCCGGGAGCTGGTGGAGCGGGAGGACGGAAAGCGGTTGCCCAGGATGGTGCCGGTGGGGGCCTCTGCGGAGCTGCAGGATTACATCGAGGAGGTCGGCCGGCGTGCCGAGCGCATCCAGGCACGCATGGTGGACCGCCATGAGGACAACATGCTCAAGATCAGCGGCGACGGGCGCAAGGCTGCCCTGGACATGCGGCTGGTCGACCCCGAGCTGGGGTCCATCGTTTCCGAGACCAAGGTCAACGTCACCGCGGACCTGATCGCCCAAGTGCACCAGGAGCACCAGGATGATGTGTTCCTGGATCCCGCCAGCGGTGAGGAGCACCCCACCCGGGGGGCTCTGCAGATCGTGTTCTGCGACCAGATCATGCGCGGGTCCCTGGACGTGCGCGAGATCGAAGACCTGGGCGACAACACGCTGTCTTTCGCCGAGGTGAAAGCCATCTCTAGTGGCAACCCGCTGATCCTGGAGAAGTCGAAAGCCGATCAGGAGCCGCCCGGTTGGAGCGGCTGAACCGAGCCTGGCACCACATCCAGTCCTCGTTGGTGTTCCACAAAGACGCCGCGGCCGCGCGCTGATGAGCTGGAGCAAGAGATCCCCGCGATCAGAACGGCGGCGGCGCGCACCACCGATGAGCTCGGCGGTGAGAAGTTCCGGATGACCATCGACGGGGCCCCCTATGACAAGCGCTGTGAGTCTTGGGTCGGCTGGTCCGGGACTGGCTGGCAGGGTTGGCGTTGGTCGCTCCGCCGTGGTCGTG
>NZ_JBHZTC010000045.1:0-6442 GCF_042879195.1 Kocuria nitroreducens | reverse complement strand
CATGCCACCACGATCCGCTCCTCCGTCCCGGCAGTCAGGCGGAAGCGCATCACACTTTCCCAACACCTACTTAGTGGTGTAACACAACCACCGCGTCATTTTTGGGGTGCTCTGGCTCGGATCAGCACTGAAGCAACATCCCCGTGAGCGACCAGATGCTTCGCGCCGTCCTGCGAGCCCCCGTGCATCGCGGAACCGGGACTAAATCGGCCCGACAGGAGTTCCAACAGATGCGAGAACTCCCGTGGGTTGATGTCCCATAATTGTCGTTATGTAAAGCCATCAGGACAAACTGCCCCAGCACCCGGTGTCCATGGCCGACCGGAAGCGGCACAGCGGCACCCCTCGGACCTCGGCTGTGCCCGCCTTGCGGGCAAGCCAAATCACATGTCACATGATCGTGCGGCAATCCCGCGAGCTTGTCTTGTGCTGGGGAACATGGACGGCATCACTGCAAAGGCGCTAGACCTGCTCGTCTCGACGGGGACAAGTTCGCGCCCGTCTGGGACCGGTACAAGATCTTCATCATCGACGCGGCGCACATGGTCACGCGCGAGGGCTTCAACGCCCTGCTCAAGATCGTCGAGGAGCAAGGGGAGGTGATGCCGGGGTGGTGGGGCAGGAGGACCACGGGATGCGCCATTACGTGCACATCCGTACCGGCAACTACCACCTCTGCGCGGAACTCTTCTACGAGCTTCTGGACCCACCGTCCGGTTGTGCGGCCAAGACCACCTTCCAGTGTCTGCTCGGTGCGCTCCACGTTCGTCGACTTCGTAGAGGCTGTCATCGACGTCCTCTACCGGGCCTCGCAGGCCGGGGTGCCGGTCGACGTGGTGGTCCGCGGGATCTGCGCCCTGCGCCCCGGGATGCCGGGGCTGAGCGAGAACATCCGGGTCCGCTCGGTGCTGGGCCGGTTCCTGGAGCACTCCCGGGTCTTCGCGTTCTGCAACGCCGGCGAGCCCCTGGTCTACATCGGCTCGGCGGACATGATGCACCGCAACCTGGACCGCCGGGTGGAGACCCTGGTGCGGATCACGGATCCCCACTGGTCGGCGCGGACCTGTACAAGATGGCCCTGCGCCTCCCACAAGCGCCACCTCAAGAAGGCCGCCAGCTTGGGGAAGATCCTGCTGGAGAAGGACCCGTACCTGTCCCACGGTGGGAGGATCGGCCCGTGGACATCCAGGACCACTGGTTGCGCAGCCGGGCCCTCGGCCGGCACACGATCTAGTCAGCGGTATCCTGGGAACGGACCAGATGAGGTGTTTTGGAAAGCCAAATTTTGGGCGCGGAGCTGCACTTTCCGAACGATTCAGAGTGCGTTGAATCGGGACGGACGGAGCGTTTCACGAGCGAGCTGGAAGCCGACCACGAGTACCTGATCACCACGGTTCCTACAGTAGGACCCAACGAGAACATCTTTCGTTGGAGAAAAAAGCACCCGCTCCAAGCTGGGTGCTCAGAGCGGGTGCCCGTATAGATAGGAGGGCACAGCCATGGAGGATGCTAACGACATCCGCCGTGAGCGTCGCCGGTCCGGACAACTCCAGGTAGCACTGGAGATGTCCAGATGGATCCGGTTAATCGTCACCACGGCGAACCACTGGCTGTCCGACAAGGGCACCTGACAGATAGTACGCGGGGCGTGGGTTGTAGGGACCCGCGCCCCGCTCCCGTCAGGGGCTCTCTACGGCGTGATAGTTCTAGTGAACTCCACGACCGTTGTCCCTATCGTACGTCAGTAGGTGTGGGTGGTTCATGTTCCAAGAACCGTGCACCAGGGCCCATCCAGAAGAGACCCAGGACGACTGAAAACCGGCGCAGTGCCCTGCCGACCTCGGTGGCAACGCTGGTTCGGCTAGATCCAGCGCTGGCGCGTCCGTTGCTCTCCCTCGAGGTGGTGCGCAAGGGCGTGACTGCCGGTATCAAGGATTACGCGCACAAGCACGGCGACCGCGCCAGCAGCTGGCGACCATAAGCCACCCCCAACTGCAACGTCGTTCTCGCGGGCAGTGTCCGGTAGCCGGCCATATGTAAAGTGTGCTGGATTTGGGGTGTCCTTACCCGACCCGTGTCGGGCCAGCCTGTGTGGTGGTCGCCGTCGCGGACATGCTCGCGGGTCAGGTCGTTCTCGTTGTTGAAAGCGCCCGCTCGGGCGTTGATGTTCACCAGCATGGTCACCGACACCGGCACCGCCGTGGCCCCTGGCCACGTGATCGCAGGGCTCGACTACCGGTGGATGCGAAGAGGCCTTGCCTGCGGTCCTCACCGCCGGCCGGGCATGGGACGGCCCGTCTTCCAGGGCCGACCGTGGTTCTGCTGATCGGTCAGAGGTCGAGGGCCTCGGCGATCTGGGCGACCAGCACGTCGGTCGTTGTCGCCGCGTCCACCACACTCCAGTGTCCGGTCCGGGCGAGCTCCAGGTAGGCGTTGCGGGCCATCTGTAGGTAGTCCAGCGACTCGTGATCCTCTGCGCGGCGCAGGATCCGTTGCTGGGCGATCTGGGCTGGGATGTCGAGAACGACCACCGCGTAGGGGCGGATCGCCCGGGCCGCCAACCACGGCAGCACGCGGCCCGGGGGCAGGCCCCGGCCCTGGCGCAGCACCAGTTGGCACACCAGGTGACGGTCGATGACCACCAGACCCGCCCGGCGGCCGGCCCGCACCTGGGACACCGCGACGTTGGCAGTACGCACCACGGTCTCGAACCGGTCCGCCCACCGCACGGGCAGCTCCAGTCCGCAGCGCGCCGTGACGCGTGCCAACCAGCGGCGACCGGAGCGGTTGCGCAGCACGATCGCCGGCCGCCCCGACTCCCGCCCAGCCGCCGCCAGCGCTTCCGCCGTGGTCGTCTTGCCGGCCCCGTCGATGCCCAACAGCACCACGATCCTGCGGGTACCTCGATTGCGGAACCCGTCGTGTCGCGATCGGCGTCCATCTGCCTGCAAACGACGCACCCGGCCCACTTCCTCGACGGCTCCTGACCCTACAGAACGCAGGATCCCACGCCTTCCGCACGCCAGGCGAGCACTCGGCAGCGGCCCCTGAGACCAGGCCTCGAGGCGAGTCTGCGCAGCCGGTGCTGCGGCGGCGCAGAAGGATCGGTGGTGCCACCCGAGAACCAGGCCCGGAACGAGACATCGCCACCGGGCCGGAGCCGGGTGGCGATGTCAGGTCGACGCCAGGGGTTCAGCCCCGCGCCGGTGATCTCACGAGGAGATCAGCGCGTTCTCACGCAAGCACGGTGATGTTCGTAGCCTGGGGGCCCTTGGGGCCGTCCTGGGTCTCGAACTCGACGCGCTGGTTCTCCTCGAGGGAGCGGAACCCACCGGAGTTAATCGCGGAGAAGTGCGCGAACACGTCCTTGGAGCCGTCCTCGGGGGTGATGAAGCCGAAGCCCTTGTCGGCGTTGAACCACTTCACGGTGCCAGTAGTCATGGGGAACCTGTCTTTCTGAAGAAACGGAGCGTCCCCGGCGATCGGGGTGCTCGGGCGTTGCGATGCCTGCCAAAACGTCTTCTCAGAAAAACTGCTGCGCCCGATGTCCGGGCGAACTGCTTGTAATGCGAAAAACGAAACTTCAACAACTGGGTTTCACTGTACGCGGGTCAGCCCGAATGCGCAGTGACAGGCGACACCTGCAGTCACGGCGATGACCAGGGGCCGATCGTGGCGCCGGAGCACGACGGGCCTGTCCTGGTACCCACCGACCGTCCTGACTGCAACGCGGTCCGCGGAACATGGTCGATGCCGGCCTCAGGACGGGAACCATTTCGACGGCTCCGCCTGAAAAGCGAGCTGCCAACCGGGCCGTACGTATAAGGTTCTTCCGGCTCTCCATTTGAGCATCTGCTACATCCTTCCCGGCGGCATCTCGGACAAGCCGGATCAGCTGCCGGCTATCCGCGGCTCAGTCCTGTCGGCCTACGCGATGGGCCTGGGTGGCGCGCCCCGGGTGCTTGGTAGACTGGTTATAAGACGACCGTTCCGGCACCGGGCTGGCGGCGTCCAGCTTCCGTTCCATGGACGCGAAACCGGTGGAGGACTTCCCATGGACTGACCAGGGAGGTCCCTTTTTATGCCATCGACCGATTCGAGCAACACCCAGACAACACCGCAGACGACGATCCCCAGCACACCAACCGCCCCACTGGGCCCGGGTGGGCGGCCACCACTGGTGCAGCGCCGGGTCTTCCCTACACCGCTGCATCGCCGGGTCGTCTACGCGCTGGTCTTCGAGGCCCTGGCGATCGTGTTCACCACCCTGATCCTGGCCGGGTTGGGCAACCCAGCCGGAGCCAGTGCTGTGATCGGTGTGGTCTCCTCGGTGGTCGCCTTGATCTGGAACATGGTCTTCAACACCTGGTTCGAGCGCTGGGAAAAGCGCAGCGGAACCACCGGCCGGCCCCTGAAGGTCCGAGTGGTGCACACGCTCCTGTTCGAAAGCGGGCTGGTGGTCGTTCTGGTCCCGCTGGTGGCCCTGATCCTGCAGGTGTCCCTGTGGGACGCGTTGCTCTACGAAGCCGGGTTGATCCTCTTCTTCCTGATCTACAACGCCGGCTACGCCTGGTGCTTCGACCGGGTGTTCGGATTGCCCGACTCAGCCCGGCAAGACACACACCCCTGAACCAGACAGCGTGCCGGAACCCACCGCAAGCACGGCGATCCAGCGCGACGCCGACGGCGGCTATAGGAGCTGCCGGGGAATCCGGGTCAGACGGGGTCACCGGTTCGGGATCTCCTGCCGCGCTCGTGCGGTGTCAGCCTCGGTCGGTGCTGAGAGCCCGGGCGGGATCTTCCGCTCAGCCGACCCATAGCCGGCCGTATGTGAGTCCTTTCCTCGCAGGCCGACTAACGGAAGAATCAGATCGGGCGTCGCTGATCCGCGCATCAGTCCCTACGGACCGGCGGGGTTCTTTTTTGCTTCCAGGGGGCGGCCCCTGATGACAGGGACCGGTTGTCGTGGACTATGAATGGAAGAACCACAGGTGGACCCGTAGGAGGACAACGGTGACGAAGCACAACGACTCCCATCCCATTACCTCGGTGATCAACACGGGCGAGTTGATGCGGCAGCTCGCGCAAAAGGAGGCCGACCACCAACGGAGGGTCCAGTCTTGGACCGCCAACCGGGTGAAAGAATTGACGGACGCGGCGGAGCTGCGCGACATCGCCTTGCACCACAGTGATTTCGACGTGGCGTTCGCCGCGCTCAGCAATGACCACATGAACGCCAACGACCGTCGTGAAGTGGCCGAGAAAGCTATCAACACGCGTGTGCGTGATGCTGCGAAGGCGGAGGCGAACCGCCGGGGCGAATACCGGGACGGCCAAAGGTGACTGCCCGCCGCCAGAAGCGTGACGGAAACCCTATCGCAATACCTGGCTTGGGGAAGGAAGTGCTGCCTCTGCTACGAGACTGTCTCTCTTTCCGGTGCTACTGGCATCGTGCGGTGTCGGCGCCTTGTTCTGAGGCTTGATCAGCTGCGGGGGCTGTTCTGACACGAGCACGCGTCGGACCGGTGCTCACCAGTGCGATGCCGCCGAACACCAGGACCCCACCAGCAACCTGTTCCCAGGACAAGGACTCCCCCAGCACCAAGCTGATGGCCACGGTGAACACGGTGATGAAATTGAGGAACACTCCAGCCCGGCCCGCGGGCACCGCCCGCAGCGCCATGTTCCACAACAGATACGCCCCGACCGAGGGGAAGATCCCGATGAACACCAGCGAGACGGTGGCCCCGGTCCCCTCCGGCCACCCCGCCCCGGACCACAGCCCCACCGGGGTCAGCACGACCACGGCCAGGATCGCCTGCACCGCGGTGGAGGCGATCGGCGGGGAGCCGGCCAACCGGCGCCCGGAAATCGTGTACACACTCCAGACCGCCACCGCCCCCAGCATCAAGGCGTTGCCCAGATTGACGTCCAGATCCAGCACCGCGGCCAGACGACCTTCGGTGAGCACGATCAGCACCCCCGCCAGACCCAGCAGGACACCGATGAGCGCCCAGGGGCCGATCCGGTCCCGCAACAACACCACGGCGCCCAAGGCGATCACCGCCGGGGTGACTGCGTTGATCAACGAGGCATCGATCGCGCTGGTGTGCCGCAACGCCTCGTAGAGGAACAGGGTGTAGGCGACCATCCCGCTCACCGACAACCCCAGGTGCACCGGCCACTGCCGCCACACCGCGCCCCAGTCCGGGTGTCGCTGATGTAGCCGTGGGTGGTGTGGCACTCGGCGCCGACCGGCTCGGCCGTGGTCCCGGTGGTGTTGGTGACAGGGATGGCGTCGGTGGTGTCGGTGAGGGGGATGGTGTCCATGGTGGTGTCGTCGTCTTTCGGGCGGTTCTGGGTGGTTCTGCCCCCCGTTACCTTCTTCATAGCCCGTCCGTCCACCAGGATGAAGGGGTGCTGACCGGTCGGTCCTCGGCAT
>NZ_JBHZTC010000044.1:0-7274 GCF_042879195.1 Kocuria nitroreducens | reverse complement strand
CTGGCCCTCAGCGCCTGACCACCCCAAGAATCACGCGGGGACTGCGTTACACCACGCAAATGGACTTGACCTGGGGATCTTCTGGGGCTGACAGCACGATGATGGGCGCCTGCCATGAATCACCACGAGACGACAGCGGTCAGTTCCCTGATCCACGATCTCAGGCAGGTCCGCCTGGGAGACCATCTCGAAGCGGTGAGCCAGGCAGTGGTGCACCACCAGGGAATCGTGGAGGACATCGCCCCGGACGCAGGGGTGGTATGGGTTCGTGACACCGGCATCGGGGAACGGATGATGCTCGCCTCCGATACCTTCAAGCTGCGCATCTGCTGAGGCACCCATCTCCACCGGCTGGAACTGTGAGGAATGACCATGATTGAGCACCACGTCAAGCTCCAGGACCCACAAATCCTGCACCGAGCCGCCTAACCACTGGTGACCTGCTACGCCGGGGTGTTCTTTCCGGAATTGGTGAACCGTCACGGGTTTGATGCCGCTTCCTTGTGATGAAGGATGACGACATGCCCAAGAAGTACGATGCCGAGTTCAAGGCTCGAGCGGTGCGGATGGTCCAGGACCATCAGGCCGACTACGGATCGGTGACCGCGGCCAGCGTCGCGGTCGGCGCCCAGCTCGGTGTGGCGCGTGAGACGCTGCGGCGGTGGGTGTCCCAGGCCGAGGTCGACGCCGGTTCCCGCCCGGGGGTCACCTCCGAGGGCGCCGAGGAGATCAAGCGGCTCAAGGCCGAGAACAAGCGGTTGCGCGAGGCCAACGAGATTTTGCGGAAGGCCTCGATTTTCTTCGCGGGGGAGCTCGACCCCCGCAACCGTTGATCGCCGGGTTCATCGACCAGATGAGGGCCGAAGGTTACGCGGTCGAGTCGGTCTGCGCGGTCCTGCGTCAGCAGGGCGTGCCGGTCGCCGCGAGAACGTATCGGTCCTGGAACCAGCCCGGTCGGCAGCCTGCCGTGCGCACGGTCAGCGACGCGATCGTCATGGATGCGCTGCTGGCCACTGTGGGCACCCCGGAAGGCCTCTACGGCCGGCGCAAGATGACGGCATACCTGCGCCGGTGCGGGCTGACGGTGGCCCACTGCACGGTAGACCGGCTGATGCGCGCACTCGGGCTGGCCGGGGTAGTGCGCGGCAAGCGGGTGCGCACCACGGTCCCGTCCGCCGACGGGGCCAGGGCCGGTGATCTGCTCAACCGCAACTTCACCGCGGACGCGCCCAACACCGTGTGGGTCGCCGACTTTACGTACGTGCGCACGTGGGCCGGGTTCGTCTACGTCGCCTTCATCGTGGACGTCTTCGCCCAGCGGATCGTGTCCTGGAACGCGGCCATCGCACGCACCACGGACCTGGTGCTCACTTGCCTGCGGATGGGCCGGTGGGACCGTGCCCGTCAGGGGCTGGTGTTGCCGGAAGGGCTGATTCATCACCAGGACGCCGGGTCGCAATACACGGCGCTGCGCTTCACCGAGCACCTGGCGCTGGAAGGCATGGCCCCGTCGATCGGCTCGGTCGGGGATGCCTACGACAACTGCCTGATGGAGTCGATCATCGGCCTGTACAAGACCGAGTGCATCCGCCCGGGCCCGTTCGTGAAAGGGCCGCTGAAGACCGTCAGCGACGTCGAGTACTCCACGATGGCCTGAGTGGACTGGTACAACACCCGTCGGCTGCACTCCAGCCTCGGCAACGTCCCACCGGCCGAGTTAGAGGCCGCCCACTACGATCAGATCACTGCGCCCCGACCGGAGACACAGCCCGTATGAAGACGGCAGAGAAGCCGTGACGGTTCACCTGTGATTCCTCGTGCACGTGGGCGCCGCCGTGGCCTTCGCCATGATCTGGCGCAAGACATTGGGGCAAGGGCCGCTGGAGCGGCTCATGGCCCGGGCCGCCAAGATCACCCGCCGGCTGGTGCTGACCACCAATCGCTGATGCCCCCCGTGGCCCTCCCCTTCTAGGGTCGCCGGGAGCGTCAGCACCACACCGGTCCTGCCCGTCCCACACCGGTAAGGCGAGCCTGGTGAGTACCCGGAGGGGTCCCGGACCTCGGACACTTACCGTGGAGCATGCTCGGAAGTGCGCTCGTCCGGGAACGACCGGGGCTGGGGCATAAGAATGCCCCAGCCGGACAGTTGTCGGACAGCTGGGGCATTCGGTGCGGATGCTTGGGGGGTGGATCCGCACTGTCGCGTCAGCGGCCGGGGGTCGCGCTGACTAGGAGGAACGTATCCGGGCCTGGTGTCCTTCCAGGAAACCTTGGGTGAACGCCACGGTGACCCCGCAACGCCTCAGGGGTGGGATGCCCCGGACGGAACAGGTAAGGGCTCATCCAGGATGTCAGTTGCAGATACCTACAGGGCGCGCCCGCGAGTCGGTAGTGGTTGCTCACCCCGGGTGAGCGTGGGGCGGCTGGAACCGGGATAGGGGGTGGATACGCTGTCGGCACCGAGTTCTGCTGCCCGTATCGTGGCCCGTGTCATTGGGGTGGAGGGAGACCGGGAGCGTGGATCACATCTGGCTGATCGAGGACGAGGCGTCGATCAGTGACCCATTGGCCTTTCTGCTACGCCGGTCGGGATTTGAGGTCACGGTCATCGACAACGGTGTGGACGCGATCCGGGCCTTCGACCCCTCCGTGGTGGACCTGATCCTGTTGGATCTGCAGCTTCCCGGGATACCGGGAATGCACCTGTGCCGTCAGCTGCGGCAACGCTGCGAGGTGCCGATCATCATGCTCACCGCCCGGGACACCGAAATGGACACGGTCGCCGGCCTGGAAGCCGGGGCCGACGACTACGTCACCAAACCCTTTGCCTCCGGTGAGCTCATCGCCCGCATGCGTGCGGTGTTGCGCCGACACCAGCCACCGGAGTTGATCCCGTCCACCGTTTTGGGATGTGCGCGGGTGCGGATGGACCTGTATGCACACCAGGTCAGCGTCGGGGGTGCGCCCGTGTCGTTGCCGCTGAAAACCTTCCAGTTGCTCGAGGTTCTGTTGCGCAGCCCGGGTCGGGTGTTGACCCGCGGCGAGTTGATCGACCAGGTGTGGGGTGCTGACTCCGGGATTGAAAGCAAAGCCGTGGATACCCAGATGGCCCGGTTGCGGCACATGCTCGAGATCGATCCTGCCGACCCGCAACACCTGCGTACCGTGCGCGGTCTCGGCTACGTCTACGACCCCTAGACACACCTGCCATCGGCATCAACTGGTTCACCTCATGGCCATCTTGTGACCATCTAGTGGACACCCACCACTAGCATTATTGTGCTCTGAATCACAGTGGGGCGCGGGGGTTGTCAACGCCGAGCGAATATTGACCCCTTATCGCCGTTGAATCCGCCCGGCGCCCGAAGGTCAGTATTCAGGCGGCAACGACAGGGGTGCCGGCAACGGCTGTGGTGAGGGAACCCGCTAGGCGTTGCACCCCCTGGAGCAAGCAGACCGGGGCAACGAGGCGGTGTGCCCGGCACCACGCCGAGGTGCTCAGGACCACCGCATTGGGTGCGGCCTTGGGAGGGACTCCGGTGGAGGAGTACACGGACCCGCAGCAGCAGCGGCCGGCGGAACCTGCGCAGGTTTTGGACACCCGGGTTCTTCAGCGCACGGTGGAGCATCTGGCCGAGCGCTGAGCCGGGGTGTTCTCTCCGGATCTGGTCGAGCGGGTCGTTTTCGAGTCCTACACCTTCTTGGCGCGCACCGCGAAGATCCATGCTTTTTTGGCGCCGTTGGCCGGGCACTTCGCCACCGACCGGCTGAGCGCTCTGGCTCATGCGAGGAATCCGCAGGAGGGGTCGGTGCCGCAGGTGCTGTTCGTCGATGAGGAGGACGCCAATCGTTCCCAGGTCGCTGCCGCGTTGCTGGCCCACTACGCCCAGGGTGCGGTGGTGGCTCGCTCGGCCGGCTTCGCCGCCGGGGAAGCCGTAGATTCCATCGCCGTTGAGATGCTGGTGGAGCGGGGGATCGAGCCCCCCAATCTGTATCCGAAGCCGGTGACTGACGATGTGGTGCGTGCCGCCGATCTGGTGATCACTTTTGGGGCCAGCGACGGCATCCGGGTCTATCCCGGCACGACCCACGAGCACTGGTGCGTTGGAGGTCTGCTGACCGCCTCGACCCGGGAGCGAGCCCGGGAAGTGGTCGATGCCATCGACACCCGAGTGACAAACCTGTGGGAGCAGATTCACGCCCAGGCCACTCCCACTGCCTCAACGACGAGCCACAGGACTGGGTGACCCGCCTCCCCCGGGCTCACAGCCCCATGGCTGGTGGCTCGTGGCCGCGACCTGACCTGCCCGGTCGGTGCCCACGGCAGCGCACCGGCTTCGGCTCTCAGAGCCCGATCATCGTCGCGACGACCATCGCCACGGTCCCACTGATCCCAAGCACGGCCGGCACCACGGGCTGGGCCACCGCTGGCACGCTGCGCCCGAGGTCGGCCAGATCATCCAGCTGCCGCCTCTCCAGCACACTGTCGATCTCGGTGAAGGCCCATTCCATGTCCGCCAGCTTCTGCTCACCCCAGGCGGGCTGATCCGCGCACCGGGTGTAGACCCGCTCGTAGCTCATCTGCAGCTCGGCCTGCAGGCTGGCGTGGTAGGCCTGGATCCAGCGCAACCGCACCGTCGTGCGCCACCGGCGCGCCCACCGCATCCCCCACCAGGCCGCTGCTGCCACCACCGCGATTCCCCCGGCCGTGGCCATCATCGCCGCTACGGACATGACCCCGCCCCCGTTCATGGAATCCCCTTGTACAGGAGCGTAACGACTGCGCATCCGCGGCACCGGCACGGGGTGTGGAACCACGATCCGCTCCTGACCTGCGGCGTTGTCATTCCCGAGACCATGATCCTTCCCTGGTGCGGGCGTGTGAATCGCGTCACTTTCGGGGCGTATGATCGTCCCCACTCTCGGGGGCGGGCCTGACCTGCCCTGTGGCCCGTATCCAGGAGCACACCATGACCGCTGTCACCCACCGTGAGGTCGAGCGCAAGTACGAGCTTCCCAGCGGGGCCAAGGCACTAATCGACTGGAGCGGGCTTCAGGGATACACGGTGACCGACGCCGCGGTGGAGCACCGGTTGGTGGCGGTGTACTACGACACCGCTGACATGGTCCTTCACCGCCACCAGGTGGCGCTGCGCCGGCGCCGGGGCGGGTCCGACGAGGGGTGGCACGTGAAGCTGCGTGAAAAGTCCGGGCGCTATGAGGCTCAGGTCCCTCTGCTGACCGGGTCACCGGGACGGATGCCGGCAGCGGTGCGGCACTTGGTGGAGGGCCTCAGCGCCGGGCATCGGCTGCACCCGATCGCCACGTTGACCGCCACCCGACGGGTGCTTTCGGTGGCCGATGACGCCGGGGCCTCGATGGCCGAAGTCGCCATCGACGAGGTCAAGGCCGTGGACCGGCGCACCGGCACGACCCGGTCGTGGTCAGAGTGGGAGGTGGAGTTGGTCGATGGGACCGTCCCCGAAGACCAGCGGCACCGGATCGTCACCGATGTGGAACAAGCTCTGGTCGCAGCAGGAGGCCGGCCCTCGTCTTCCGAGGCGAAGATCGCCCGAGCCCTGGGCGCCGAGGACGTCACCCCAAGCGAGGACGATAGCGTGCCCGTGCCCGCCGAGGTGACGACGGAGACGATCTCTGCGCAGAACGGCAAGAAATCCGGGAAACAGAAGGCCGGGAGCAAAGCCAGCGGGGCGGAGGTTCTGCGCACGGTGCTGGAGCAGTTGGCCGAGCAGTTGGTGCTGTGGGACCTCAAGGTGCGCCTGGACGCCCCCGATGCGGTGCACCAAATGCGGGTGACCTCCCGGTCGATGCGCAGTCTGATCAAGGCCGCCACCCCGTTCCTCGAAGGCGATGCCGCCCAACAGCTCGATGTACGGCTGCGGGACCTGGCCCGGGCGCTGTCCGGTGCCCGAGACGCCGAGGTCACCGCCGAGCTGCTGCCCACCCGGGTCGCGGTCCTGAGCGGGCGAGTGAACCCGATGGCCGCTCAGGTGCTGCAGCACACCGCCGAGGAGCAGGCCGCGGCGGCCGCGGCCACCGTGCGCGGTCACCTGAGCAACCCCGCGCATCTGCGCCTGCTGGCCGATGTACAAGACTTCGCCGCCGACCCACCCCTGACCGAGCAGTGCCGGCGATCCTCAGCGGGCAAGGCCGTGGACAAGCTGCTGCGTCGGACCCTGCGCAAGGTGGTTCGCGTGGGGGCGCACGGTGTCGCGGCCGAGGACTCCGGTGCGGAGACCGGCCCGGAGCAGCGGCTGGAGCACCTCCACGAGGTCCGCAAGGCCGTCAAACGGGTCCGCTACGTGAACGCGACCCTCAAACGCGCCGGCTTCGAACCCAGCACGGCTGTGGGGGCCGCTGCCGCCGATGCCAAGAAGCATCAGGACGTGCTCGGAGAGATCATGGACGCCGGAGTCGTCGCCGGCTGGCTAGAGCGCACGGCCGCCTCCTCGCAGGGCACCGGGGAGGACCGCTACGCCGTCGGTCTGCTGCACGGGGCGGAGCTGGCGGCAGTACGCACCGGGGTCGAGCACGGCCACCAGGTCGTGGCAGAACTGCTAGCCCAGCTGCGCCAGGACCTATCCTGAGCCAGCCCCTGGCCGATCCCTCACTGGACCGTCGGTGGGATATCGAAGTGGCCGCCCCGGGTGAGTGCGGCGTTTCAGCGGTCGCGGTCGCTGACGGTGATGGTGACGGTGAAGGTCATGTCGACGGGGTCGTGGTCGCCCCCGGCCAGCACGGCCAGGTCTGGACCGTACGGATTGCCCAGGACCTGGTGGCAGGTGCGGTCCTCCAACAAGGGCCTGCTGTGCCCAGTCTCCGGCCGCGGTGGTCGGAGAGCTCGGCGAGGTAGAGCCCGTCCTCAACGTCGTCGCAGATGAACAGCATGCGCACCGCCTCCGGGTGGCGGGTGCGGACCCGCAGGGTCAGTTCCTCTAGGGCCGCGATCGTGAGTTGATGGCGGGCCCGTGGATAGGCGCGGCGGGCGGCCTCGAACCGCGGATGGGTGGTGGTGGGGCCTTGAGCATCGGGCGGAGTCGACCGGTCCCTCATGGCCTCGAGCCTACGCCCGGCCCTGGTCGTCCGTCCGGCCCCCGTGGACCCGAAGGTCGCTGGTGTGTGCTGGGCCGTTACCGTGGTGTTCTACACGCACGGGCCGGTGAAACCGGGTGAGCCCAGCAGGAGGAGCAGCAATGTCCGAGGCCAAGAGGTTGTGGGTGCCCGAGGACCAGTGGTCGGGGCGGGAGAACCTG
>NZ_JBHZTC010000043.1:0-7345 GCF_042879195.1 Kocuria nitroreducens | reverse complement strand
CTGGCCCTCAGCGCCTGACCACCCCAAGAATCACGCGGGGACTGCGTTACACCACGCAAATGGACTTGACCTGCCGGGGGCGGTACTACGCTGTGGCCATGGAGCCTGCCGAGGACGTTTTCACCGGCCCACCCATGGCTCCACCACCACCCATGGCCTCACGCACCAGCGATTTCCTCCCCATCGAGGAAATCACCACCATCCGCCACGCCGCCGGCTACAGCCCCTTCCTCGCCTTCTGCACCCAGCATCAGGCACACCCGGGCCATCTGGCATCAGACTTCCGCGCGCTGGTGGCCTTCCTTCGGACACACGCCAGCCAATTCCAGCAGGATCAAGCGCTGCTGCGGGCGGCAGCCGTGCACCGGCAACACCCTGGCCACACTGCGCGCCGACGCGCAGTGGCAACCCGGCACCGACGATGAGCTCACCGTCGGCACCGAGGATGCCTCCTTCGAACTCACCCTCCTCCTCCAGCACCTCCCCCTGGCCTCGGCCGATCAGATCGAGCTGTTCCTGGACGAGATCCAGGACTGGCGACACTGGGAACCCCTCCCACCCCCGCCTCCCCTTCCCCCCGCCACCCGCGCTTCAGGTGCTGCTTACACCCGTCCACCGCTGCCCCAGCAGATCTTCACCACCCCGGAGGGACAACCCATCCACTACGGACACCGCTGGGACGAGGACCCACCACCGGAAGAGGCCTACAGCCGCATCACGCACCCCGAACGCTTCGCCGCCCTGCACCACATCGCCCAAGCCCTCATCGACCACCTGAGGGCCACCTACGACGTCACCGTCACCGAGGGACCAGCCAGTCTCCAGGACCTGCTCTGGGCTCCGGACGAAACCATCTACACGATCAGGCTCACTCCCAACCGTGCCGATGCCGCCCCACTGACTATCGTGTCCACCGCGGAACCGGCGGTGATCGTCCACGCCGGGGCCTGGTGCGAGCTCGCCTTCCCCGACTGCGCCTGTGACGCCTGCGACGAGACAGCCGAAGGCCAAGCTGAGGAACTCGAACAGTTCGTCCTCGCCGTCGCCGCCGGCACTTTCCGCGAACGCTACCCACTGGGCCGACAGGGCGCCTATGAATACGCCTGGGCCGCTCCCGACGGCTCGAGCGAAACCGCCAGCACGTCCGACCCACCTACCGACTCCCCCACACCGCCAGGACACCGAACACCGCCTCGCAGCACTCCCCCACGGATGGCGGCCCTGGCCCCCGCGTTCCACCTGACTCCACGTTGAGTGGCCGTCGCCAGCGTCTCGCAACCAAAGCGCCTCACAACCCATGCCATGCGACACACTGTTTTTGTTGCCGACCTCCTGTCGGCCGCACACCCGGCGTCAGGGACCGGCAGTGCGTCGATGGCCGTCCTCCTCACCTGTTGCGCACGTACGCTTCGAGATTCTTCTGCTCGAGGCGTCGTCATGTCTGTCCCGGCACCTTCCACAGCCCGGGTGCCGGGGCGGACAATCCCACCATGACGACTCTCACGCCCTGCCTGTGGTTCGACGCCGAAGCCCAGGAAGCAGTCGACTTCTACCTCACGGTGTTCCCCAACTCCCGGATCACCGACACCACCTACTACGGTGAGGCCGGGCCGCGACCGGCAGACATGGTGCTGACCGTGGAGTTCGAACTCGACGGCCATCCGTTCACCGCCCTCAACGGCGGACCCGAGTTCAGCTTCAGCGAAGCCGTGTCGTTCCAGATCGACTGCACCGATCAAGCGGAAGTGGACCGATACTGGGGTGCCCTCACCGCCGACGGCGGGCAGGAAAGCATGTGCGGGTGGCTCAAGGACAAGTACGGGCTGTCCTGGCAGGTGGTGCCCCGCAGGGTCGTCGAGCTGCTTGCCGATCCCGACTCGGGCCGGGCGCAGCGGGTGATGGCCGCGATGATGCCGATGCGCAAGCTCGTCATCGCCGACTTGGAAGCCGCCGCCGACGCCTCGTGAGCCATGGCCAGCACGGTCCTGCCTGGGCTGCTTCGGCTGGAAGCGCCGGATCCGGCGGCGGTACTGCTGGACTGGCTGGGTGTGGATCGGGTGACGACTCGCCGCCGCCTCGAGGATCTGTGATGACCCGCTCCCCTGCTGACCTCCAGGCGACCGTTTCGAGGCCATCACCGCTGAATCGAATCCTTCTGGGGTGCGGGACGGTGGCGGGGCCGGTGTTCATCACCTCCTTCCTGGCCACCGGCGCCGTCCGGCCTGACTACGACCCGATGCGTCACCCGGTCAGCTCCCTGGCCCTGGGCCCGGGCGGATGGGTGCAACAAGCCAATTTCTGCCTCAACGGCATCCTGTACCTCGCCTTCGCCGCCGGCCTGGTCCGCACCCAGAACCGCCACTGCGCACCTCTTACCGGGATCCTTCTGGTCGCCGCCGCCGGGGCCGGGCAGATCGGCGCCGGGATCTTCACCACCGACCCCGTCAGCGGCTACCCACCAGGCACTGCCCACGTCCTGGCCGGATACAGCGGCACCGAAGCCCTGATCCATGATCTCGCCGCGGTCCCCGTCTTTGTGGGCATCCCCGCCGCAGCCCTGGTCTGGGCGCGCGCCTTCTCGCGCCACCGGCGCCGCCGCTGGGCGCTGTACTCCGGCGCCACCGCCGTGATCATGCTCGCCGGCTTCGCCTTGACCAGTGCCGCCTTTGCGCAGGCGCCGGCACTCGCCCCAGTCGGAGGACTCCTCCAGCGACTGACGGTCGGCACAGGAATGACCTGGCTGAGCGCACTAGCCATCAGGTACCGGATCGCCACCGGCACCTCCACCGGCCCATGACGCACGCTCTCCAGCACTTTACGAATGTCTCTCAACCGATGTGTCTCAAAACCCTAACCTTCCAATGCTCCCCTCCGACTGCGAAGTCTCAGGACATCGTGGATCCCGAAGAGCCTCTTTTCCATACCTCTCATGTATGCGGAATGGGTTCAGGGAGGAACGTCAGAACGGGCTTCACGATGGTGGAGAGACAGCTAAACTGTAGCGGTATGTGGGCTACTGCACGGTGATAAAAATGCCGAGATCGTTCATGCCGGTCGTCTGCCTAAAAAGGTTTGCACCGTCGCGCTTGGAGGCCAGTTTCACTGCATAATGATACCGCCACTCTTCTCTTTGGTTGGGGTCACGGGGCTCCGGCTGATTCCAGATCACGGGTGCTTCCGGGTCGAAAATGGCAAGATGCACGCTGTACTTTCCCGTCGGTGGAGCCACATCGGTATACGTGACACGGGGTGTGGAACCTGCAGCCCAGTTCATGGTTGGTCCGGCGGTGTCCGTCGCGGCGTAGCCAAATGGCACTGTCCATGCCGTCGATACTTTGCGCAGAAAAAGCTGGGCCCTGCGGGGCTTGTGGAGTCGCGCCCAACCGGTGTTTTTGACATCGATCATGACCGTGAACTTCTGGCCAGCAGGAACCGTTTGCGTATAATCCGCTCTTGTCACCTCGAACCGATACCCAAGCCTGCGCTTGATTTCGGGGAGGCATCCTTTCGCAACCCAGTCACCAACTGGTTGTTGCGGGGTACCAATAATAGCTTCTTCCGCGTAGTCGTGGTTCAAGTAATTCACGTGCAGCTGCGCCGGTTCAGTTCTCATGTTGACACAGTCACGCCACCGTTCGGAGCCGTACCCCGTTTCGCCTGATTTTCTGACGACGTAGCACGTTTCGCCGCCGAAGCTCTTCGTCGTGCTGTGTTTTTGCGCCCAATCCTTCCAGTACACCGTTTGCTGTTGCGTGGAACCATTGTGGTTCGCATTGCTTCCGAGGAATCCGAGACTAGAGCTACCGGTGAAGTTTAAGTAGGTCCCGAAGTCGTGGGGGTTCGTCATGAAGCAGTCGTTGTAGAGGCCTACGTTCGCGCGTGCATTGCGATCGAGCACTTCTTTCGCAAACACCGGTCTGCGGAGTTCGACTGGTTGTATAAGTTTGCCAGGATTGCCGCCGCTATAAGCGAACAAGATTCTCTCGGTGATGGCGATTCGACTTTCGTTACGATAGAGAAGCGGTGCAGTGGAGTCAGGGTATTTGTCCGTGTTCCATTCGCCCCATCGTCCAAGGTAGCCGGCCTGGATAACACCGATTGCGTCACGGTTTTCGCGGAACATCTTCGCGACTGCGTCGATGTGCCTGAGCTGACGCTCCAATGTGTCCGCGTGAAACAATCCGCAGCTGCTCGGCGTATTGCCAGATGGGTTGTCGTAGCGAGGCCGGAACACCACCTTCAATCCCAACTTGCGACGCTCCTGGAGGTCAGATGCGTACTTTTTGAGTACTGGACTGGTATCTGGATGGTCACGCCCCATCCAGACCAGTTCTCTGCTGCAATACTCGTGCAGCCAGAGCCACCCCTCCACGAGCGTGTGGAAGCCAGGACCGTCTTCCACCTGGCGATAGAAACCCCGTTCAGGGTTCTTCAAGTTCTCGTCATTATCAGGTGTGTAGCCAGTGTAGGTAATCAAAGTGGCAGCAGCAGCAGCTCCCGTGGTCGCGCCAAGTGCGGCGGTCGCGCCTAGCACCGTGCCTGCCGCTAACAGGCCACGCCGGGACACTCCTGCAGAGATTCCGGTGGATTCTGGTTCTTCTGCTTCATCGTGCTCAATCATCACGAGTTCCTTCTGTGATGGAGGGCAAGCCCGCCCAGTGCCCTCGCTGATGGGTCGACGGACGACGAAGGCCCTAGTCACCCCGTATATGCGGCCACCGCCCGTCCTTCCATTCTGCTCCTCACTGCCTTGCGCCAACTCGACCACTCGCATAACGGTTTCGGCGGGAACACCGGTCAAAACATCACGGCCGGCGCCCCGGGTTCCGGGACGCCGGCCGTGATGGTCAGCGGGTCATATGTTCCACAGCCACGGGTAGAAGCGGTGCTGCCAGATCTCCCCGTCGGTCTCCTCGGTCTGCTCGTCGGTCGGCAGGAAGGCAGGCTTCGGGGCCGTGGTGCAGCCGACTGGTCACCTCGTCGGTGTGCAACTGACGGAGGCTCATCACAAAGTTTCTTGGATTTTCTGGCGGAGTCGTTCGTAGGGTGTTTGACCGCCGAGGGCGCCAAGAGGCCGGTGGCGATCAGCCCCCGGCCTTACGAGTCCCGGTCCGAGCCAATAACGTCATGGCTTCCTACACCTAATCCGCCTCGCAACAGTATGCTTTTGGGCACCCGGTTGCGCTTAGGGTGTCATTTTCCGGAGTTGGTTGCACGGATGTCGGGGGTCCTCTGCGCGGGGTGCTGGATGTGCAGACGGGCATCGTCGTGGACATAACCGGCCTGGACGGCACCGGAGACAGCAGTTTGACCAACGAGATCCACACTGTCGATGAATCCCTCGACCCAACCCCTGAGACACCGCCGGACGCCCGGGGGTCCCTCCGCCGCCAAGCCGTCCGGGTACGGACGGACCTCACCTGTCGCTGACCGTGCGCAGAGCCTCACATCGACACGGGGCCGACGCCGGGCACCGGCCCGGTCTCCGCCCGCCCGAGGACAAAAGGCTTACTTCCGGGCCCGCGCCAACAGCTTGGCCCCGTCCTCGCGCAGTTGACCCGTGGATGAGACGTGGCGGTAGAGGGTCTGGCGGGTGACGCCGAGCTCCTGGCACAGCTCTGCGACGTTGGTGCCGGACTGCCCCATGGACGCCGCCGCGAGCCTCACTTTGGCCGGGGTCATCTTGGACGGGCGCCCGCCCTTGCGCCCCCTCGCCCGGGCGGAGGCCAGGCCGGCGATCGTGCGTTCGGAGATCAGCTCGCGTTCGAACTCGGCCAGGGCGGCGAAGATCCCGAACACCAGCTTCCCCGAGGCGGTGGTGGTGTCGATCGCCGTACCCTGGCCGGTGAGGACCTTGAGTCCGATGCCGCGTTCGGTGAGCTCATGCACCACGTTGACCAGGTGCCGCAGGTTCCTCCCCAATCGGTCCAGTTTCCACACCATCAGGGTGTCCCCGGACCGCAAGGATTTCAGGCACGCGGCCAGCTGGGGGCGGTCATCCTTGGCTCCGGAGGCCTTGTCTTCGTCCAACGCCTCCGCCCCGACACCGGCGGCGAGCAGCGCGTCGCGCTGCAGGTCGGTGGTCTGGGACCCGTCGGCCTTCGACACCCGCATGTACCCCACCAGCACCGGACTTACCTCCATCACTTATACGACCGTTTGCGTGACAAGACGCCCGCCGGTCCGGCAAAGCCGGTTCTGTGTCATTTAACCCGTTACTTATCCTAAGTCATACAAAGGGTCGAAATTTCGTGAGATGTGACAGGCGCGGAGGCTCTCGAAGCGCTTAGACAGATACGCAACGTGCAGGGCATGAAATGCGTGGGCAAAAAAGCATACTCCAGTGTTGTGGGCAATGACTATGCTGGACAATGTGGAAGTCGTTTACAAACGTTCGATAGGTGGGAGATTCTGGTGGCTTTTGAAGTGTTCGACAAAAGAATGACCCCGTTGGCGAAGGCGCCCAGTGTCACGATCCACAAGCGGGGCGTGATCTCGCTGAACAAGGCCGCTCATGACCTGCTCGGTGGGGCGGAAACGGTGGAGTTGCTCTACGACCAGGACCGTCAGGTCATGGCGTTGCGCCCGGCCGATGATTCGTCCCCGCATGCCTAGGCGGTCCGCACCGGTTCCAAGCGCGGGCCGGGGCAGGCCATGGTCGCGGCCACCGCGTTCACGCAGCACTACGGGATCGACACCACCGCCACGAGGCGGTGGAAGCCCTTTGTGGAGGACAGCATGCTCTGCGTGGACCTCACCGCCGAGGGCACCGTCATCACCGGCAACCGCACCAAGACCACGGCATTGTCTGAACCAGCGGATGCCGACGCCGGTGAAACGGAAGTGTCACCTGCGTCGACGGCTGAGGCCACCAGCGACCCCGTCTGACCACAAGCACCCCTCCAGGCGCCGAAAGGAGCGCCGTCCATGGCCCAGAAAAGGCCACGTTCACCTCGAAGACGACCTCAACTGCGGCCCCACCGCCGAGACCGTCACCTTCGCCCTGGACGGGCAGAACTACCCGATCGATCTGCCCACCGCCGAGAAGGTGCGGGAGCCACTGCACTCCCACGCCGCAGCCAGCCGCAAGACCACCCGGCACCCGTAGCATCATGACCCACGCCTCGGGCAGTGACCCTGACATCGCGAAGATCCGCGCCTGAGCCAAGGTCACTGGCCACGAGGGCTGCGACCGCGCCCGGATCCACCAGCACATCTGCGACGCCTACTACACAGCCCAGAACTAGGGACTGATGCACGAACAGGTGACACCTTGACCTGACCTACAGTTTGGTTTCCAGTTGTCGTCGCTAGCCGAAGGCCTTCATGGAAGGCTCGTCGCTAT
>NZ_JBHZTC010000042.1:0-7666 GCF_042879195.1 Kocuria nitroreducens | reverse complement strand
GAGGACAAGGACCCGGAGGTGGTCCACCCGCCCGACCCATTGATTGTGGCCCGCGGCCGCGAGGCCGTCGGGGACTGAGCCGGCCTCTTCCGGCGTCCGGGCACACGTCGGCGATCAGGATGTGATCACGTCCGCCGGGGCGGGCTCGCCCATGACCCTGGCTGCCCTGCAGCAACCGGTGGTCAGGAGCGGGCTCCGAGTTTGCCCCAGGAGCAGGGCCCCAGAAGCTGGGCGGTCGGCCCGAGGTCCTCCAGCTCCTCGCTCAAGAGCACGACGCCGGGGTTGTGCCCGTCGGTCTCGCAGCGCACCAGCACCACCAGGGCGGATTCGACCGATTCGTAGGGGGTGCCCAGGATCACCTCGCCGGCTCGGAGGCTGAGCCCGGGACGGTCGGTGTGCAGTCGATAGCGCGACAACCGGGGCGTGGCCTGCTGGGTGGCGGCGGCGTCATGATCATTGAACGTGGGGGCATGGACCGGGCGGGGAGCAGTCATTGCGGATCTCCTGGGAGCGGGTGCACCGGCAGCCCGGATGGACCTTGGTGCCGAATGGGGTCCGACATCGTTGTCCATCTCCAGCGTAGGGCCTGATCGGCCCCAGGAACCGGCAGCCCTTGTGATTCGCACCATGGAGAAGTGACCACCCTTGAGTATCCGCCCGCAACAGCACCCGATACGGCTGTTGTAGCTGGAGGGGACAGGCCACGGACCGAGAAGGTGTCCACCCAAATCCATCCCCTGGCCATGTAGTGCTCATCACACCAGGTCAGACTGCAGGTGTAGTCAACGGTTCGCTACATGGGATCCGTCCAGAACGACCGCCTCCGCGGTTGCTGACCTTCCCCGCCTCTGTTACCAAGCCGTTCGGCTCTCCGAGCTGAAAGCACACCCGTCAGCAGGCCGGGGCGCTGGCCATCCCTGATGATCACTTCCGGTTCATTCGGCACCCCTCTGGTGGGTCGCACCTTCGATCGAGGACCATCGCATGCTCAACGACGACGATGCCCCACGGCTGTGCCTGGGCGAGGACCACGGGCCCAGCCGGGCGGGGGAATTACCGGGCCCGACAGGGCCCTGGGCACCGGTCCGCAGGTCAGCCGCTGCACCTGAGGATTGTGAGAGTGCCCCCGCCCCGGCCAGCGGGGCTCCCAGGGTCCTCAACCAAGAATGCTGAGCCCGGCCGGAGCCGCCCACTGCAGTCGCCTCCAGGCCGTGGCCGGGTCCCCGTCCGGGGCATCGGCGCAGGTAGGATGGGTGTCGGTCACCCGGGCCGGATGTCGATCCAGGTCACGGTCTATTCACCGGCGTGCCTGGTATGCGGGACTCGTCGTTCACGGGGGGCCTTCAGGCTGGCCGCATGCCACTTCTGCTGCCCGGCAATGCCCGCCTGGTCGACCGCCGCCTCTTCCTCACCGGGGTGACCGCCGTTTCGGCGACCGCGACCCTGGCCGTCACCCCCGCCACGGCGGCCGACGCCCCCGCGACTGCGGCCCGGCACCGTGACGATCCCTTCACCCTGGGGGTGGCCTCCGGCGATCCCACGCCGTCCGGTGTGGTGCTGTGGACCCGGTTGGCCCCGAAGCCGTTCGAACCCCATGGCGGGATGCCCGCCGGCCACGCGGTGGTGCAGTGGCGGGTAGCCACCGACCCCGGGATGCGCACCGTGGTCCTGGGCGGGACCGCCCACGCCCCGGCGGATCTGGCGCACTCGGTGCATGTGGAGGTCGATGGCCTGTGTCCGGACACCGAGTACTTCTACGAGTTCCGGTTCCGCAATCACCGCTCAGCGATCGGGCGGACCAAGACGCTGCCGTCCCCCGGTGCTGTGGTGAGGCAGCTGGACTTCGCCTTCGTCTCCTGCCAGGCCTGGGACCACGGCTTCTTCCCCTCCTACCGGCACATGGCCGCCGAGGACCTCGACCTCGTGGTCCACCTGGGTGACTACGTCTACGAGTACGAGATCCCCGCTGACGGCGGGCTGCGTCGCACCCCCGTGCCTGCCCCCGCCCAGCCCGCGCCGCAAACGCTCGAGCAGTGGCGGGCCCGCTACGCCCTCTACAAGTCCGACCCGGACCTGCAGGCAGCCCACGCCCGATTCCCTTTCGTGGTGACCTGGGACGACCACGAGGTCGCCAACGACTACGCCGGGGGCTGGGCCGGGCAGAGCACGGCGTTCACCGCGGTGCGCGCCGCCGCGTACCAGGCCTACTACGAACACCAGCCCCTGCGGGCCCGCTCTGTGCCCCGGGGCACCGACATGCTGCTCTATCGCCGGCTGCGCTACGGCCGGCTCGCCCAGCTGGACGTCCTGGACGGGCGCCAGTACCGCGACGCGCCACCGTGCGGCTGGGGTGAGGCCCCGGCGTGCGAAGCGGCCTACGACCCGTCCATCAGCATGCTCGGGACCCGGTAGGAGCAGTGGCTCTACGAGGGTCTGCGGGCCTCCGAGGTGCGGTGGAACATCCTGGGCAACAACGTCATGGTCTCCCGGCTGGACCACGACGGCGCGGCCGGGGAGCTGCTGTGGCACGACGCCTGGGACGGCTTCCCCGCCGCCCGCCGACGGCTGCTGGACGTCATTGCGGGGCCGGCGGTGCGCAATGCCGTGTTCGTCACCGGTGACTGGCACTCCACCTTCGTCAACGATGTGCACCTGGACTTCGACCGCCCCGATTCCCCAGTGGTGGCCACCGAGTTCGTCGGCACCTCGATCAGCACCAACGGCGACGAACCGGTCTACGGTCCCTACTACGGGCCCATGATCGGTTTCAATCCGCACATCAAGTTCTTCGACGGCGACCGACGCGGCTACGTCCGCTGCCGCGTCACCCCGGACCGGTGGCGCACCGAGCTGCGGATGGCCACCAGTGTCGCCACCCGGTCAGCGGGCCAGTACACCCATGCGGCGTTCGAGATTGAAGACGGCGTGCCCGGGGCTGTACGCGTCTGATGACCCCTGAGCCGGCCTCGACATCGGCATGGGCCGTTCCCGAGGCGTGACCCGTGCCGTTCCCTCAGCGGGAGGCGGTGGCTGACCATCGACACCGAGAAGGTGGCGGCCCCCTGCGCCGTGTCGACCGGCCCGGCGACCGCGTCGCGGCAATTCCTGCGGTGAGCGATGCCCGGTCCGCGGTCCTACACGCCGCGGGCGACCCCGTCCTGGGTCACCCGGCCGAGCGGCACTCCGGCTGTGAGGCGATGACGGGCGCCCAGGACGTGAACCTCGACAGTGACGTGCCCCTACCGGCCACGGTGCTCATAGACGGGTCGATGTCGGCAACGAGTCCGGTCTCGGACTGGTCCTTCCCGGCCCGTCAGCCTGTGTCCGGCAGTACTGTTCCCGGCCCGGTGCGGCCTCGACGGTCGTGGCCGCACCCACCCGCCGGTGGCCGGCGCGACGCCGGGTGCGGGCCATTCGCACCCCCACCACGGCGAGCATGAGCACCACGGTGGCCACGCCCACCAGGGGCAGCCAGGACAGCACCTGCTCGGCACGGGAGAGGGAATCCCCCAGCAGATAGCCGATCAGCACCACGGTCGGAGCCCAGGTCACCGCCCCCAGAGCGTTGGCCCACAAGAACTTCCGCTGAGGCATCCCGATCATTCCCGCCACCGGGGGCACCAAGGCCCGCACCACGGTGATCCACCGGGCGGCGAAGACCGCCCCTACCCCGCGCCGGCTCACCAGCTCCAGGGCCCTGTCCCACCGCGAGGCGCCGATAAGGCGCCCCAGGGCGGTCTGACGCAGTCGGGGACCGAAGTAGCAGCCGATGAGGTACCCGACCTGATTACCGGCCACCGCAGCCACGACAGCCGCCGGGACGAGCACGGCCAGGGAGAGGTTGCCGGCCCCGGCCAGCAGCCCGGCCATCAGCAGAGCGGTCTCCCCGGGCAGGAACAACCCCAGGAACACCGCCGACTCCAGGAACACCAGCACGAGTACCAGCGCGTACACCGGCCACCCGCTCAGCTCGAACAACCACTCCACCACGGCATCCACCACTCGTGCCTCACCCTCTGTCCAGCAGCACCAGGCGCCGCGCCGTGAGCTCAGGACACGACGGCAGCTGGTGCCGGGCTTGTGAACGCTTCGGTCGCGGCCCAGCCTGCCACGAGAACATGTACATCAGGATCCGGGGGACTGTAAGAAAAACGGTGTGTGAGGGTCCGGCTTGATCCGAAAGGAGACGGCAATGACCGACTTCACGACTGACAGGACAGAGGAGATGATCGATCCCGTGACGGGAGAGATCATCGATCAGAAGGAACTCGCCGAACGCCTGCTGGCCCAGGCCAAGGAGCAAGGCGTGAGCCTGGTGGGTCCCGGTGGCCTGCTGAACCAGCGCACGAAGAACGTCCTCGAGACCGCGCTCGAGGCGGAGCTGACCGAGCACCTCGGACACGATCACGGGCAGACCCCGATCGCGGCCAACATGCGCAACGGGACCCGGGTGAAGACCGTGCTGACCGAGATCGGCCCCGTTGAGATCGAGGTGCCGCGGGACCGGGACGGGTCGCTCACACCGGTGATCGTGCCCAAGCGCAAGCGGCGCCTGGACGGGATCGATCAGATCGTGCTTTCGCTGTCGGCCCGCGGGCTGACCACCGGGGAGAGTGACCTGCCCCACGGTTCGCTTACCCCGTGGGGTCTGAAGATCAGGCAGGGATGGAAGGTATTTCGTAGCGTAGTTCGTGGGTGACCGGGGACTCGTAGTTCAGCTGGGAGTGACGCCGTCGGCGGTTGTAAAAGATCTCGATGTACTCAAAGATCGCGTTGGCCAGGTCGATCCGGGTGCGCCACCTCTTCCGGTTGAGCAGCTCGATCTGCATGGAGGACCAAAATGATTGTGACGCTGGGGGCATGCCGCGCGGCAAGGTGGTGTCGACGGGTGTGACTCACAAAACGACCGACCCGGTCCGGTGTCCTCATTGAGAGATATGTCCGCTCGTCGCCCGCCGACTACCGATGGCTTGATCAGGAGCTTGTCCCCTCGGGTGACTCATCACAGTCCTGCCTCATTCGCCGGCGGCCACCGTCGAGCAAATGGAGGACATCATGTTGGAGGACCTGGTGGATCACGTCATTGGCGTGGATCCCGACCGAGATCGCATCACGGCCGCGGTCGTGTGCGCCAAGACCCAAGGCGAACTGGCAGCCAAAACCTTCCCGGCTACGGGGCGGGGATACCGGGCTGCGCAACGATGGGCAGGAGGGTATGCGAGCCCGTCCCGAAGGGCGTGGGCGATCGAGTCCAGCGGCAGTTTCGGCGCGGGCCTGGCCGCCGCGCTGGCTGAGGCCGGGGAGTTCGTCATCGAGTTCGACCACCCCACCAAGCGGGCCGCCAAGGACGGCGCGAAGTCCGACACCCTCGACGCGGTCCGTGCGGCCAGGGAAAGCCTGGGGCGCTCCAGCTGGTCCACCCCACGCGCCCGCGGCGCCCGAGAAGGGCTGCGCACGTTGATCGTCGCTCGTGACAGCGCCAAGCTCGCCCGCGTGGCGGCGATTTACATCCTCAAGGCTCTCGTCGTCACCGCTCCTGAGGAACTGCGTGCTGAACTGCGCGGCCAACCCTTGGGGCAATTGCTCACCCGGTGCCGGCGCCTGCGGCCTGATACCGCCACCGACCCTGAACTGGCCGCGACCAAGCTATCGTTGCGCAGCACGGCCACGCGCATTACGGAACTGACTCGCGAATGCGAGGAACTCGAAGCCGCGATGCTGCCGCTGGTCAAGGCCATGTCGCCCCGGCTCCTGGAGGAACCCGGTATCGGCACTCTGCTCGCGGCGCAGATCCTGATCTCGTGGTCCCATTCTGGGCGTTGCCGCAGCGAAGCCGCGTTCGCCCGTTTGGCCGGTGCCGCTCCACTGGAGGCCACCTCGGGGCAGACCCAGACCCGCCACCGGCTCTCTCGCGGTGGTGACCGCCAGCTCAACCGGGCCCTGCACCAGGCCGTGCTGATTCGCACCAAGGTGCATCCGCCCACCAAGGCCTACCTCGCACGCCGGATCGCCGAGGGCAAGACCAAGCGCGAGGCGATGCGCTGTCTCAAGCGCTACTACGCCCGCCACCTGTTCCGGGTCCTTGAGGCATCCTCGATGCCCTCTTGACACCGATAGGAGCATCTCCATCATCGCGTTGTCATAGCCATCCCCGATCGTCCCGAACGAGGGCATCAGGCCCGCCTCCCGGATGCGGCGGGTGAACGCCCAGGAGGTGAACTGCACCCCGTGATCGGCGTGCACGATCCCGCCCCGGTGTGGGCCGACGGTTCTTGCTGGCCATGTCGAGGGCGTTGACCACCAGGGAGGAGTCCTGATGGTTGTCAATGGACCAGCCGACGATCTTTCGGGAGAACGCGTCGAGCACCGCGCAGAAGTAGATTTTGCCTTCCCTGGCTTAGATTTCAGCGGTCGTCGCAACACCCTGACTGATAGGGAGTTACGACGATGGGTGCTTCGTCACCACGGAAGCGGAGTCGGCAGTACAAGGCGGCCGAGAGGGCAGAGTTCTTCCGGCGTCTGGACCGAGGTGGCACGATCCGGGCGGTCGCGGCCGAGCTGGGGCTGAGCCCGGACACTTGTTACCGGTGGCGCCACGAGTCGGGGACCTCCACCGCCCGCGGGGTTCCTCGGACGTACACGGCCCAGGACAAGGCGGTGTTCTTCCGCCGGCTGGCGCTGAATCCGAACGTCTCTGCGGTGGCTCGGGAGCTCGGTTTCGTGCGGGTGACCTGCTACAAGTGGGCCCATCAGGCCGGGATCTTTACCGGCAAGGACGTCACCGCCCAGCGTGAGGAATTCCTGCGCGTGCGCGCCGAGGGCCTCAGTCGCGCCCAGGCCGCCGCCCGCGTGGGTGTGGACAAGCGCCGCGCCCAGGACTGGGACAAGGGCATCCGACAGTTCTACGGCGGCCGGGTCTATCCCGACGGTCGGGTGGTGCGGTACGGGCAGGCCGGAATACTGGCGAACGTGAAGACACCGCGCACCGCGTACACGCGAGGAGTCCCGAATGACCTCCAACGGCTCGAGCGCCCCATCAGCGGCCGGTACCTCAGCCTCGAAGAGCGGGAGCAGATCCACGACCTGCATGTTCGAGGGGACTCGGTCCGAGCCATCGCCCGGGTTCTGGGCCGGGCGCCGTCGACGATCGGGCGGGAGCTGGCCCGCAACACCGCCACCGCTGCCGGGTACCTGCCCTATGCTGCTCACCGTCTGGCCGTGACCCGCCGGCCGCGGCCACGACAAGGCAAGCTGCAGGTCCTGGCGGCGCTACGCGGCTACGTTGCCACGGGACTGGACCAGAAGTGGTCGCCGGAGCAGATCAGTCACCGGATGGTTGTCGACTTCCCGGCCGATCCCCGGATGCGGGTCTGCGCGGAGACGATCTACCAAGCGATCTACGCCCCCGACCGAACCGGGCTGACGCGTGCGGCGGCGCCGGTGCTGCGCTGCCGGCGTGCCGCCCGCAGGCCCCGGCGCGACCCGGCCCGACGCAGAAGCCGGTTCGTGGAGCCGATGGTTTCGATCACCGACCGCCCCGCCGAAGCCGAGGACCGCACCGTGCCCGGGCATTGGGAATCTCAATGAAGCTTCTATGAAGCTTCTATATCCCGTCAACCCCCAATTCCGCCGCGGCGGCGTTGAGTTGGCGGAAAAGGCGTCGGGC
>NZ_JBHZTC010000041.1:0-8371 GCF_042879195.1 Kocuria nitroreducens | reverse complement strand
GTCCGTGCCTGAGGCGGAACAGAAGGGGCGGAACGGCTGGGGCCGTGCCGCCCCTCCTCTCTTCACCTGTCCGTCCATGACCGTGTCGTCGGCATCAGGCCGGCTGGCGGCGGACCGGGTCGCATGGTGGGTATGACTTGCGGGCGTGTTGCACCTTTCCGGTCGTCTTCGAGTCGAGACCTGCCTGCCCATGCACGGCCGCTGCTGGGTTTGTCGTGCCGTGCGTCGTCGATCATCTTCGCCTGCCTCCTCGTCATGATCGGCCGGTGTACGCCATCGACTCCTCGGCAAACTGGACCGTGATCCGTTGCGATGTTGTGTGTCACACATTATTGTTTGATGCATGAACGAGGATGAACTCACCCAGGGCCACCTCCAGGAGCTCCGGCGCGGCACCGTCGTCCTCGCCTGCCTGTGCCGCCTGCGCACCCCTGACTACGGCTACGCCCTGCTCGAGTCCCTCGAGCGCCTCGGCATCCACGTCGACGCCAACACCCTCTATCCGCTCCTGCGCCGCCTCGAGAAGCAGGGCCTGCTGACCAGCGAGTGGAACACCGCCGAGTCCCGTCCCCGCAAGTTCTACCGAACGAGCCCGGCCGGCGAGGATCTCGCCGCCACCCTGACAGCCGACTGGGACCGGCTCACCGCATCGCTGCATCGCCTCGCCGAAGGGGAAGAGAAATGACCAGCCTGACCGACCGCTACATCTGGGCTGCCGTACGAACCGTTCCTGAGTCCCAGCGCTCGGACATAAGCCTCGAGATCAAGGAGATGATCGAGGAGGCCATCGATGCCCGCCTCGCCTCGGGTCAAGAGGCATCCGAGGCCGAGCACGCGGCGCTCACCCAGCTGGGTGATCCCGAACGGCTCGCCGCTGACTTCGCGGACCGACCGCTCACGCTGGTCGGCCCGCGCTACTACCTCGAGTGGCTGAGGCTGCTCAAGACCATTGCCTTCACCGCGGTTCCCATCGCGACCATCGCCGTGCTGGTCATGCAACTGCTCAGCTCCGGCGGCATCGGAGGCGCCATCGGCAGCGCGGTCACGACCGCCCTCCATGTGACAGTGCACATCGGCTTCTGGACCACGGTGCTGTTCGTCATCCTCGAGCGCAGCGGAACTTCCGAGGCCTTCGGGGAATGGACGCCCGATCGACTGCCCGAGCTGACAGAACGCTCCCGCGACGGCCGCCTGCCCGATCTGATCGCCTCATTGGTGTTTCTCGCCCTGTTCGCCGGCGCGATCATCTGGCAGCAGGTGGGCTCCGTGGTCCGGGACACCGACGGTGACGCGATCCCGGTCCTCGATCCCGCCCTGTGGTCCTTCTGGCTCCCCTGGTTCCTCGGGCTGATCGCCGCCGAGGCGATCTTCGCCACCTGGATCTACCGCCACGGCTGGTCCTGGGCGGCCGCCGTCGTGAATTCCGTGCTCGGGCTCGCGTTCGCGGTGCCAGCTGTTTTCCTGGTCTTCGGAGGCAAAGTGCTCAATCCGGCCTTCCTCGACGCCGTCGACTGGAGCCCGCATGCTGTCACGGGCGGGGGCTGGATGGTCAGCACCATCGTCGCCGCGTCGATAGTGATCATCACCGCGTGGGATGTCGTGGACGGGTTCATCAAGGCCAAGCGGAGCTCAACTCCAGCACTCCGGCCCCGCGTCACCGCAGACTGCTGACCATGCCCACCACCGCCCCACGGCCCAAGGCGGTGCAGTTGGGTCTCCCTGCGGGCTTCAGCGGGGGCATCTGCTCGTCCTTGTTCTCAGCGCCGCCCGTGGGGGCGATGTGTCCAAGGAAGGCAGCCGCGGGTCGCCGCTGTGTGCCGCGGGCTCCGGTGGAAGACGCCGGGCTATGACTGACGCGCGGAGCCGACTTCGCCCCCTCCTCCGACCGGGCGAACAGCTCCGCTGGGTCGGACCACCCGACCCCCCGGGCGCGCTTCGCGCCGGTTGACCTCTTCCTGGTGCCTGTCAGGCTGTTGTGGGGCGGCTTCGCGATCGACCGGGAGTGGCAGGCCGTCGCCAGCAGCGTGTCGCTCCTCTTTGCCCTGTGGGGCATCCCGTTCGTGCTGGTGGGCCTGTGCTTCATGGTCGGTCGCTTCGTCTGCAAGAAGCGCCGCCCGCTGAGCGATCCCACCGTCCACCGGCGCATCGTCGCACACACCCGCACCCATCCCACCCGGTCGCGGCTGATCCACACGACCCTGACCGCGTTGCGCCACGCTGCGGAGCAAGCCCGGCCGTCACCACCCGCCGCATACTGATTCCACAGCCACTCCGACAGACCCCGTGGACTCAGGGCACACCCCCGAAGCTGCCCGCCGGTGATCCCTGCAGGAGGGGTTGCGCCGCGGGCTCTGCTGTCGAGCCGGGGCCCGCGAGCCGGATGACACACGGACAAGAGCCGTGATGTGCGCTGGGGGTGGCTCCCGCCGGTCATCAGTGGGCACACCGCGCCGATGAAACGCGGGACCAGGCGTGGACTCCTTGACCACCTGAACGACGGTGGCCAGACTTAATACCCCGGAGCGCGCCGGGCGACGGCGCCGAAAGTCGAAGGTGATCGGATGTCGTTTCAAGCCTATCTCGACAGCATCGAAGCGAAGACGGGGTTGACGCCGCGGCAGTTCGTCGACCGGGCGCACGAGCGCGGTTTCGACGCCTCGACCAAGGCGACCCCTATCATCGAGTGGCTCAGAGACGACTACGGCATCGGCCGTGGGCATGCCATGGCACTGGTCCACGTCATCACCAAGGGCCCCGGCATCAACGGCAAGCATGTCGGGGGCACGGGGACCCACCGCGACCAGTGGGACACCCTCTGGCTCGACGGCGCGGCGACCCGTCCCCAGTAGGCCACCGTTCCAGCACTCGGCGGTCCAGGAGACTTGCCTCGGGATGAGGTCGGCCGCGACCCCCGTGGGTGCGCCTGATTCCGGACGGAATCCGTCAGCCCCGTCGCGGCAGGGGTCGGCTGGTGAACCTCGCCTGCCGTTCGGTGTGCCAGGCGCACGAGTGCAGGACGTCGTTGACGCGGACCGGAGCCGTGACGCCGCGCCGCAGGAGCCGGGGGACACTCCTGGTCTTGATTACCCACGGGGGCCCCGCAGCGGCCCCGCAGCGGCCCCAGGTGCTGACGCCGCCTGAGGGCATGCCCCGCGGTGGCCTCGTCCACGGCGTCTGGCGTAGTGGTAACTGACAGGTTACCATAGTGTCGTGGACGTGTTCACGGCTCTGGGGGACCCCGTGCGGCGGGCCCTGCTGCGGCGGCTGGCCGAGGGGCCGGCCCGGGTGGTCGACCTCGCGGCCGACCACGACATCAGCCGGCCGGCGGTCAGCAGGCACCTGAAGGTGCTCGGTGAGGCGGGCCTGGTCGCCGGGGCCACACAGGGCCGTGAACGCCACTACACGCTGGTGCCCTCCGCGCTGGAGCCGGTCGCCGTCCTGCTCGCCGAGCTCAGCGCCCGGACACCACGGATCCCGGGGCGCGTCCTGGACGGACTCGACCTCGAGGTCCGCCGCACCAGCCGCGACCGCACCGCCGACCGGCAGGCCCGCCTGGCCTGCACCGAGAGGAAGGATGCAGGATGACCGCACCGAAGGCCACCGGCCGGCCCGAGTCCCGCCAGGACGGGGACTGGATCGTGCTGACCCGCCACTTCAACGCTCCTGCCGAGGACGTGTGGGCCGCCGTCACGGACTCCGAGCGCCTCGGGCGCTGGATCGGCACCTGGAGCGGTGATCCGGCCTCCGGCAGCGTCACCTTCCGGATGACCGCCGAGGACGGGATGCCGGAGGAAGAACACCACATCGAGGTCTGCGAGCCTCCGCGGCTGCTGCGCACGCGCGCCCGCAGCGAGGGCCTGGACGGGCAGGACCACGACTGGAGGGTGGAGATCCGGCTCACCGAGGACGGGAGCGGCACGACGCTGCACTTCGGCCAGATCCTGCCGGAACCGGAGTGGGCGCACAACATCGGGCCCGGCTGGGACTACTACCTGGACCGGCTCGTGGCGGCCGAGACGGGCGGGGACGTCGCCGCGATCGACTTCGAGCGCGACTACTACCCCGCCCTGGTCCCGGCCTACCAGCAACGCTTCCCCGCCACCCCCGAGCACCCGTGACCAGCCGGCCGCGGCCACGGGTCCAGCCGCAGGTCGAGGGCAGCCCGAACAGCTACGGGCCCATCCGTGGACAGCGGATGCCTGAGCGGCTCGAGGTCCACCGCTTCACATGTGTCCGGTCAGCCTGGTCTACGAGGAACTGGCCCTCACCGCCGAACCCGGGCAGGCCCTGATGATCTACACCGCTGAGCCCGGCTCGCCCTCGGCCGAACGGCTGCGGCTGCTCGCCTCCTGGGCCACCGACCGGCCCGCAGGCATACCCGAACACTGACCTGGGCTCCGCATTCCGGCGCAGCCACTGACACGTTCACGGGGCGCACGAGCTGGGCCGCCACCCCAGGCCCTGGATTCGCGGACCCCGAGGCCCTGGACCCCACTGAGAGGACACCATGGAACTGACCGATCTCCTGGAGGCGCTCAACGCCGGCCGCACCATCACAGGGGACTCGCCCTTGCACGAGGTCATGCACCGGGTCAGCCAGGAGGCCCTGCGCATCACCGGTGACCTCAACGTCGGATACCAGCAACCGGCCCGGGTGCGGGAGCTGTTGGCCCGGCTCATCGGCAAACCGGTGGATGCATCCGTGACGGTCTTCCCGCCCTTCTACGCCGACTTCGGGAAGAACATCACTCTCGGGAAGCGGATCTTCATCAATTCCGGATGCAAGTTCCAGGACCAAGGAGGAGTGGTCATCGGCGATGACTGCTTGATCGGGCACAACACGGTGCTGGCCACCCTCAACCACGACCTTGCACCGAGCCGTCGCGCGGACATGCACCCGGCGCCCATCGTGATCGGCCGCAATGTGTGGATCGGGTCCAACGCCACCATTCTGCCGGGCGTGACAATCGGTGACGATGCCGTCGTGGCCGCTGCGTCGGTGGTGACGAAGGACGTGCCGGAGAAGTCCGTCGTGCTCGGCTCGCCGGCACGAGTGGTGCGTTCTCTGAGCGGCTGATCCGCACCGGCATCGGTTCGCCCGGTGGAGCGGCTCCCAGCTGATCAACACCGACCGGCTCCTCCACGAAGGCCCGGAGCGGCTCACACGAGTCCGTCGGGCCAGTGAGCGACCCACCGATTCGACGGTGCGATGACGGTTCCTTTTCGCACGTGCTTCGAGACAGTGGGTCGACCTGCGTCGTGCCCGGGGGCGGGTGGGCGGGTTTCCCGATGGTGTGTACTGGGGACATGGGAAACGATCACACCGCCATCCCTGAGGCCCTCGTGCTCCAGGAGAACGACCGCCCCGTCGAGGGCTGGAGCGACGAACGCGGCAGGCTCACCTGGCGCCCCCTGTTCTCCGCCGATTCCACCCCCACCGACCAGCTGGTCACCGGGGTCGCCGAACTCGAGGAGGGCGGGTTCCTCGCTCTGCACCGGCACGAGCAGGCCGAGACCTACTACGTACTGGCCGGGGAGGGCGTGGTGACCCTCGACGGCGTGGAGCACCCGGTGCGCTCCGGATCCAGCGTCTTTCTTCCCGGCTCCAGCGAGCACGGCATCCGGAACACCGGCGCGCGGAGTCTGCGCTTCTTCTACGCCCTGGCGGCCGACGACTTCACCGACGTCGAGTACGTCTTCTCCTGAGTCCACCCTCGCCACGGCAGGACACCCGACCATGTACTGGACCTTCCTTTGGAAGCGTTCAGGGCTGGAGTCGGGATGCCGGCGGCCTCAGGGCCTACTGAACAGGTGCTGTCTCGACGGTGAACAGCGGTGCATGAGCAGACCGACGTCCGCCGACCGACGTACGGTCGGTGAGAGACGTCCCGCCTGACGGCCACAGTTCGTGTGGGCGGCCCTGTCCTGAAGGCCGCAAGCGGGGCCTCCGCCGGCGAGAGCGGCGTCCCGGGGCGGGAATCCTCTGAGCAGACATGCCGAGAGGCGGCCGCCCTTCCTCCAGGGGGGAGGGCGGCCGCCTCCGGTGGCGTCCGATGGAAGCGCCGCCGGTTCAGACGTCCTGTCGTTGCCTGGTGCGGATCCTTCGGACGGCGGTGTGGGCGAGGACGACCGCCAGCAGTCCGTAGAGACTCCAGGTGATAGGGCTGCCCACCGGGGTGCCGACCTGCCCGCCGGCGGACATCATGGAATTGCGCAGGCTGGTCTCGGCCAACGGGCCCAGGACCACGCCGATCATCACCGGGGCCAGCGGGAAGCCGTAGCGCCGCAGCAGGTAACCGACGAAGCCGATGGCCAGCACGAGCAGCAGGTCGGTGACGGCCGCGGAGGTGGCGAAGACACCGAGTGCGCAGAAGACGGTGATCCCGGCGTAGAGGTAGTGCTTGGGGATCAGCAGCAGTTTCGCCCACAGCGGGGCGAAGGGCAGGTTGGGCACCAGCAGCACCACCAGGCCGACGAAGAGGCTGGCCAGCAGAGCCCAGACCAGGTCGGGGCTGCGCTGGAACAGCAGCGGGCCGGGCTGCAGACCGTACTGCTGAAAGGCCGCGAGCATGATCGCCGCGGTCCTCGTCGTCGACGGCGGCGGCTCCCTGGCCTGCGAACTGATGGGCGGCACCATGGCGAGGACCGCGTCCGACAACGGCTGGGCCGGGGTGATCGTCCACGGCGCCGTGCGTGACCGCGGCGAACTGGCCGCCCTCCCCATCGGGGTGAAAGCGCTGGGCAGCAACCCCCGCAAGTCCAGCAAGAACGGAAGCGGCGAGCAGGACATCGAGCTCAGCTTCGGCGGAGCCACCTTCCGCCCCGGCGCCACCGTCTACTGCGACGACGACGGCATCTTCGTCGAACGCTGACCCCACCAGAACATCCACGTTCAACGTCCACGGTGCACGGTGACCTCTACGTGGCCCCACGTTGCAGGCGTTGCAGCAGGGGTTCCGTTTCGCCCCATGCCTGTGGCCGGACAGCTCAGTGTGTGGCGGACCGAGGCGGTTCGGTTGGGCCCTGGGTCATCGGGGCGCAGTCGTCGCTGATGAGCCGGCCCAGGAGGGTGTTCTCGGAGCTGATGCGCAGTCCTCGGCGGAAGTTGCTGTACAGGTCCCTCCAACCCCATCGGGTGAGCGGTGTACGTTCGCGCGCCGGCCTCGAGGCTCGCCCGATGCCGGTGAACACAGCCACGGGGGCGCCGAAGACGAACAGCGGCCAGAGCAGTTCTGCGAGCAGCGTCGATGCAGTCATGTTGGTACGTCCTTCTGTGCTGGGGGCCTATCGTGCAGGCCCCGATGTGCTCCACCGTGCCACCACGACAATGGTCAGCACTAGCAATGATTCCTACGCTGTTGGCAGGTGAAAGCGTACGATCGGGGGCATGCTCGACCCGCACCGGTTGACCATCCTGCGCGCTGTCATTGCCGCAGGCTCGGTCCACGCGGCCGCCCGGAACCTTCATCTGGCTCCGGCCACCGTCAGTCAGCACCTGCGCGCCCTGGCCCGTGAGACGGATCTGGTGCTTTTCGAGAAGAAGGGCCGGGGCATCATGGCCACTCCCGCCGCCCAGCATCTGGCCGAGGCCAGTGCGGACACGCTGAACAGCCTGGAGCGACTCGAGCGCACCGTGGAGGACCTTCGGCAGGGCCGGGCCGAGCAGATCGCCATCGCCTGTTTCGCGTCCCTGGCCCAGGCGTGGATGCCCGAGGTGCTGATCGCCTTGCGCGCACAGTTCCCGGACGCAGGGGTGGAAGTCAGCATCAATGAACTGCAACCTGGTCGAGGTCGCCGAGTGCCTGATGTCGACGTGCGCATCGAATCCCTCGATGGGCCTCCTGCCTACCTGGAGGGCTACGACCGGCACTTCTTGTTCGAGGAGGACTTCTGCGTGGTCCTGTCGGTCGATCATCCTCTGGTGGCGCATCCGGTCGTCACCATGGCCGAGTTGCGTGATGAGCCCTGGATCGACCACGACATCCACGACAGTCCCACCGGGCGCATCATCACCCGGGCTTGTCACGCCGCCGGCTTCAGCCCCCACTACGTCGCCCGCCTGGACGACTACCACGCAGCCACCAGTCTCGCCGCGGCCGGGCTGGGCATCACCGTGCTCCCCCGGATCGCGCTCACCGGGCTGCCGGCGAATCTCGCCGTGAGGCCGCTGAGCGATCCCACGGTCCATCGCCGCATCGTTGCCCACACCCGCACCCACTTGGCCCGGGCGCGGCTGATCCACACGACCCTGACCGCGCTGCGCGAAGCCGCGCAGCGCATCCAGCGCCCGACAACGGATGTCTAGAACTGACAGAGGTTGTTGACACTCGGGTCTTCCGATCCTAGGAAGACTCCCATGACAAGAGACGAC
>NZ_JBHZTC010000040.1:0-9199 GCF_042879195.1 Kocuria nitroreducens | reverse complement strand
ACACCGCCGGACCACACCACCAGGGTCGAGCCCCCGACACACCCGTGCCGGGGGCTCCCCACATTAACACCACCGCAGCAGGGACTGATGGTGGCTCTCCACCCGCCCTGCACCACGGGCTTTCCACGCGCACGGCACCGTGCGTCCCGCTGACCGGAGACGCCCCCTCGCAGCAGCCCCGCACGGGGCAGGCCCCCACCGTCACGGTGGGGGCCTGCGTTCGCCCAGGACCGGGAGGATCAGCCGACGATCTTGCCGGGATTGAAGTTGTTCCCCGGGTCCGCGGCCGCGAACATCCCGCGCATGAGCTGCACGCCCTCCGGGGAGATGTCCTGCTCCATCCAGGGGCTGTGCTCGAGGCCCACCCCGTGGTGGTGGGACAGCGTGCCCCCGGCGTCGATGAAGGCCTGCTGGATCGCGCTCTTGATGACGGCGTACTCGCCGTGCGGGTCCTCGCCGATCTCGTAGCCGAAGGTGAAGTAGAGGCAGGCCCCGGCATGGTAGGAGTGGGACATGTGGGACATGATCCACCCCGTCTTGCCCTGCGATGCGAAGGCCCGTTGCGCGGCGTCGTAGGCCGCCTGGTGCACCGTGGTGAGCTTGGACCAGGGGGCGGCGGTCTCCGAGACGTCCCCGATGGTGTTCTGCTCGAGCAGGAAGTCACGCAGGTACGGGGTGTCGAACTTCTTCTGGTCGTAGAGCGCGCCGGGACCCGCTCCGAGCACCAGGGCGCCCTGCTTCTTGGCGATGCCGGCCACCGCCTTCTTCCTCCGCTCGACCTCGGACTTGCTGCCCTCGAAGCACACGTAGGCGATGCACATGGCGTCGGTGTCCCAGCCACGGCGGCGCATGACCTCCCACAGCAGGTCCTGCCCCTTGGCCGAGACCTTCTTCTTGAGGGTGGCCGGGGCCTTCTGTGTGGACAGGGAGAACGCGGTCTCGTGCGCGTCGGAGACCCGGGCGAACGTGGTGCTGACGCCGGACCGTGCGATCTCGCGCATCGCGATGAGCGCCTGCTGCCACGTGGGGAACATGTACGCGATGACCTCGCGGTGCTCGGAGATGCGGTGCACGTGCACGTCGAGCTGGGTGATGACGCCCAGCCTGCCCTCGGAACCGAGGATCATCTCCCGCAGGCTGGGGCCTGTGGAGGTCGAGGGGAGGGGGCGCAGCACCACGGTGCCGCCGGGGCGCACCACCCGCAGACCCCGGACGATGTCAGCGATGTCCCCGTACTTGTCGGACTGCATGCCCGAGGAGCGCGTGGCGGCCCAGCCGCCGAGGGTCGAGTGCGTGAAGGAGTCCGGGAAGTGGCCGAGAGTCCACCCGCGGGCGTTGAGCTGCTCCTCCATGTCCGGGCCCAGCACACCGGACTGGATGGTGGCCAGTCCCGAGGTCTCGTCGAGCGAGAGCACCCGGTTCATCCGGCCCAGATCCAAGGAAACGATCGTTCGTTCCTCATGGGGGTCAGGCTGGAGGCTCCGGGAGATGCTCGTGCCACCGCCGAAGGGGATGACCACGAGGTCGCGCTCCACCGCGAGCCGCAGCACCTGGGCCACCTCGTCCTCGGTGCCGGGGTACACGACCACGTCGGGCACGCGCGCGAAGTCGCCCGCCCGGGTGAGCAGCAGCTCGGTGACGGACTTGCCGGCCCAGTGCACGATCCGCAGTTCGTCGTCGAGGGTCAGGTGCTCTGCCCCGGTGATGGCGGCCAGCGCCTGCAGGAGGGCGTCCTCGGCGCGGGATGCGGGGACGCTCACCGTGGAGAAGTCGATGGTGTCGCGCTGCCGGGGCCGCAGGTCCACGTCCAGGGCGTTCTTGACGAACGGGGCGAAGGCGGGCTTGTTCGCGTACTCGAAGTGCACGCCCTCCTCGCCCCACCCCCACCACTTCATGTGCTTCACGTGTGCCATCTGCGCGGTCTTCTCCTGGGTCTCGGGGGGCGGGTGGTTCAGGTGCCGATGCGCGGACGGTGCTCGGCGTAGAGCGCGCGCACCGAGGCCTCGATGCGGCCGTTGAACGAGGAGGTGGGCTCCTTCTCCCGTGCGACCAGCGGCTCGCCGACGGCCACCACCACACGGGGCCGACCGCGGCGCGGCCACCGCGTGCCGTGCGGCATGGCCTCGTGCGCCCCGATCAGGGCGACGGGCAGCACCGGTACACCCACGGCCTTGGCGAGACCGGCGGCGCCGATCTTGAAGGACGCCATCTCACCCGTGCGGGAGCGCGTCCCCTCGGGGAAGACGAGCAGCGGGACGCCCGCCTTCAGCAGCTGTTTGGACAGTCCACGGTTCGCGCCCGTGCCGGTCCGGTCCACCGGGAACGCGTTGAAGATCAGCTCGGTGAACAGCCGCTTGTGGGGTGCGGTGAAGAAGTAGTCCGCGGCGACCCCGGTCGCCAGGTTCCGGCGCACCCGCCGGGGCACGGAACCGAGGACGAGGGGCGCGTCGAGGTGGCTGGAGTGGTTCGCCACCACGATGCAGGGTCCCTCGAGTGCCTCGGCCGCCGGATGGGTCACGACCGTGCGGCGCACGGTGCGGTAGGCGAGCCCCTGCAGGAACACCCGCTGGGCGATCCGGCGGGCCAGACGGCGCCGGGGGTCGCGGAAGCGCGCGGGATCCAGCTGCGCGGAGGAGGCCGGCGGGGCGGACGGGGCGTGCCCGGCGGCGGGAGCGCCGCCGCCGTCGATGGAGCGCCGCACCGGGATCGGGTCCTGGTCCTTGCGGCGCTTCACGATCCGGCCGCCCGTTCCTTCTGGCGGGCCGAGGCGACCAGCCCCGAGATCCGGCGCACCGCGGCGCGCGGCAGGTGGCGCAGGACGAGCCCGAGGAGCCGATAGCGCTTGGTGGGCATCGAGATGACCTTGCCGCGCGCGACGTCGTCGAGGGCCTCCTCGACCACGCGCTGGGGGCTGAGCCACATGAAGGAGGGGATCGAGGTGCCGCTGATGCCGGCACGCTCGTGGAACTCCGTGCGCACCCAGCCGGGCAGCAGGGCGGTGACGTGGACGTCCGTCCCGTGGAGCTCGACGGCCAGGGCCTCGGTGAACGCCGTCGTGTAGGCCTTGATCGCCGAGTACGAGCCCATCGTGACCAGTCCCGCGATGGAGGAGACGTTGATGATCCAGCCGGAGCCGCGCGCCGTCATCGCCCGGACCGCGGCCGAGGAGAGCACCAGGACGGCCCGGCACATGACCTCGAAGGCGCGGTCGTGGGCGCCGGTGTCCGGGTCGGCGAAGGAGGTCTTCACGGAGAACCCGGCGTTGTTCACGAGCACGTCCACGGGTCGCTCGGGGTCCTCGACCCGGGCGGCGACACGGTCCACGTCGGCGCGGGCGGAGAGGTCCGCGGGCAGGACCTCGACGGGCACGCCGTGCTCCGAGCGCAGCCTGGACGCCGTCTGCTCGAGGCGGTCCGCGTCGCGGGCCACCAGGACGAGTGCATTTCCCCGGCGGGCCAGGGCCTCGGCGAACGCGGCACCGATGCCGGACGTCCCCCCGGTCACGAGAGCGGTAAGCATGGGATCTAGGCTACACTACGGTAGCCGTAGCGCAGCCGGGTGCGGTCCGCTCGAGGGGCGCCGTCGTCGCCCGCCGGGCAGGGTCCGCCCGCAACCCCCGCCCGCTCCGCACCGACGGCGGACCAGTACACCACCGAAGGAACACCGTTGACCGAGACCCCCACCACGCGCGTCCTGCTCACGGGAGCCACCGGCTTCCTCGGCCAGGCGGTGCTCGAACGGCTGCTGTCCGCCCACGAGGGTGTGCACGTCACCGCCGTCGTCCGCTCCAAGGGGAGCATCAGCGGTGAGCAGCGGTTGCGGCAGCTGCTGCGCAAGCCTGCCTTCCGCACCTGGCGGGAGCAGGTGGGTGACGACGAGGCCAAGCGGGTCTTCGCAGAGCGCACCGTGGTGCTCGAAGGGGACCTCTCGGCGCTCGCGGGCATCTCGGAGCCGTTCGACGTGGTGATCCACTCGGCCTCCACCGTGTCCTTCGACCCGCCCATCCACGAGGCCTTCAGCACGAACGTGGGCGGCGCCACCGGCCTCTACGACGCGCTCCTGGCCTCCGGGCAGGATCCGCACGTCATCCACGTCTCCACCTGCTACGTCGGCGGAATCGCCAAGGGCCTGCGCCCCGAGGCGCCCGTGGACCACGACGTCGACTGGGCTGCCGAGTACAAGGCCGCCCAGCTGGCGCGGGAGGAGTCCGAGATGGCCTCCCGCACCCCGGAGCGGCTGCAGGCCATCATCGACGACGCCACGGCGGGCCACGGCAAGGAGGGCCCCAAATCGGTGGCCCGCGCCGCGGAGGCCGCACGGGAGGAGTGGGTCCGCACCCGCCTCGTCGAGTACGGGCGCACCCGGGCGCAGTCCCTCGGCTGGACCGACATCTACACCTTCACGAAAGCCCTGGGTGAGCGAGTCGCCGAACAGAAGTGGGCGGGCGCCGGCCACCGCCTGTCCGTGGTCCGCCCCTCCATCATCGAGTCCGCACTGCGCCACCCGTACCCCGGCTGGATCGACGGCTACAAGGTGGCCGACCCGCTGATCATGGCCTACGCCAAGGGCGCCCTGCCGGAGTTCCCGGGGCTGCCGGACTCCGTGCTCGACGTCATCCCCGTCGACTTCGTGGTTAATGCGATCGTGGCGCTGGCCACGGACGGGCACCGCGCCCCGTCGGGCGCGGTCACCCCGGACGGGCAGTCGGACCCCGCTCCCGCCTACTACCAGGTCTGCTCGGGTGCCTCCAACCCCCTCCCGTTCCACCAGATGTACGAGAACGTCCGGTCCTTCTTCCTCGCCCACCCGCTGGATGACGCCGATGGCAAGCCCATCCGCGTGCCCGAGTGGAAGTTCCCGGCCAACAACGCCGTGGAGCGCTCGCTGGCGGTCAAGGAGAGGCTCTCCGCCGTGGGCGGGCGGATCACCTCGGCCCTGCCCGCGACCTCCCGCACCCGGGAGTGGGCCAGCTCCCTGCACCGCATGCAGTCCGGCCTCGGTTCCCTGCGCACCTACGTGGACCTCTACCAGTCCTACACACGCACCGAGATGATTTTCGACGACGCCAACACGCGGCAGCTCAACGACTCGCTGCCCGCCGGCACGCCCGAGGACCGGACCTTCGACGCCCGGTCGATCGACTGGGCCGACTACTGGCACAACGTGCACCTGCCGGCCCTGACCACGATGACCAAGGCCTACGGCCGGCTCCAGGCGGCGTCCAAGCGGCGCAGCACGGCCAGGCGGGACCTCAGCGAGGGCACGGACGTGCTCGCGGTCTTCGACCTCGAGGGCACCGTGCTGGACTCCACGGTCATCCGCCAGTACCTGCAGCTGCGCCGCCGGACGCTCCACCCGGCGAAGTGGCCCGCGGAGGTCGCCGACCTCGTGTCGAGCGCCCCGACCTACCTGAAGGCCGAGAAGCGGGACCGCGGGGAGTTCATCCGGGCGTTCATGCGCCGCTACCAGGGCGTGCCGGCCGGGACCGTGCGGGAGCAGGTGGCCGGGCCGCTCGGCCAGGACATGCGGCGCCTCCTGCGCCCCGGGGCCCTGACCCGGATCGAGGAGCACCGCGCCGCGGGGCACCGCACGGTGCTGGTCACCGGGTCGATCGACCTGCTCGTGGAGCCGATCGCCCACCTCTTCGACGAGGTCGTGGCGGCCCGGATGGACGTGCGCGACGGGGTGATGACCGGCTACCTCGCCGCTCCGCCCCTGGTCGACGAGGCGCGGGCCCAGTGGCTCAAGAAGTACGCCGAGCAGGGCGGCTACGACCTGTCCCGCTCCTACGGCTACGGGGACTCCCACGCGGACGCCAGCTGGCTGCTGCTCATGGGCCACCCCTACACCGTCAACCCCGACCTGCCCCTGTACCGGCTGGCCAGGAAGAACCACTGGCCCATCGAGGACTGGAAGACCGCCTGAGCGCTCCGGCGGCGGACGGCGAGCAGGAGGGCACCGATGGGCGACGACGACCGGACCGATCCGCGGACCGTCACCACCGACAAGAAGATCACCGCGGCGGCACTCGCCCTCCTACGTGAGGGCGGACCGCACCGGGTGAGCATCGAGGCGGTCTCGGCGGCCTCCGGCGTGGCCAAGACGTCGATCTACCGCCGCTACGCGAACAGCCTGGAGATGCTCGAAGGAGCCCTCGAGGACGCCGTGGCCACCTACTCACCGCCGCGTCCGAGTGCCCCGGCGAGCTGGGACGAGGGCCTCGCCGAGGCGCTGGACTTCCTGCTCCACGACATGGGCATCGGGGTGGCGGTCTCGCTGCTGAGCGACCCGGACTCGGAGACGTCCCGGATCCTGCGGGCGCACCTGGTCCGGCCGCGCGTGGAGCGGCTCAAGGAGCTCTTCGCGGCGGAGACGGCGGCGGGGCGGCTGAACCCGGACCTGGACGTCGACGTCCTCCTGGACTTCGTGCTGGGCTCCGCCTACTCCCACGCGGCCCGGTACGGGAGCCTGGGCGAGGACTGGCCGCGGCGGGTGCACCGGACCCTGACCGGGGTGCTGGAGGCGCACCGGCCCTGACCGGTCCGGGCCGACTCACGGCTCAGAAGACCTCCCGCTCGTCCGGGCGCTGGGCCAGCTCCGAGGCCACGTAGTTCTCCACGGCCGTGTGCGTCGCCACGTCCTTGCCGGCGCGCTCGGAGAGGAACCACCGGTGCTCGAGCACCTCGTGCACGATCTCGGCGGGCTCGAGCTTGCGGCGCATCGGCGGGGTGACCGCCTCCATGATGGGGGAGAAGACCTCGCGCATCCACAGCTGGGCCACGAGTTCCTCGGGCAGGCCCGGATAGAGGTCCTGCCCCAGTTGCGCGATGTCGGTCAACAGCCGGCGGGCCTGGTTCTCGTGGGCGCCGAGGCCGGTGAGCCGTTGCAGGCGGCGGGTGTGGTGGCCGGGCTCCACGACCTGAGGACGCAGCCGGATCCGCCCGTCGACCGTGTCCATGGAGGCCTCCTCGACGTCGAAGCCGAGTTCGTTGAGGCGGCGCACCCGTTCCACCACGCGCCAGCGCTCGTCCATGCTGAAGGACTCCTCGACCGTCAGCTCGCGCCACAGGAAGTCGTAGGTGGCGACGAGGCGGTCCGAGACCTCGAAAGGATCCACCACGTCCGCGATGTCGTGCCCCTCCTCGGCCGCCCCGGCGAGCAGGTCCATGATCTCCCCGGCCACGTTGGTGCGGGCCAGCTCGATGTCGTACTCCCGCTGGCCGCGCGTGAGCTCGGAGTGGATCTCGCCCGTCTCCGCGTCCACCAGGTAGGCGGCGAACGCTCCGGCATCCCGGCGGAACAGCGTGTTCGAGAGCGAGACGTCACCCCAGTAGAAGCCGGAGAGGTGCAGCTGCACGATGAGCGAAGCCAGCGCGTCCACGAGGCGCTCGACCGTGGCCGCGCTGGGGCCGGCGGAGAAGATGGCCCGGTAGGGCAGGGAGAAGCTCAGATGGTCCGTCACGAGGGCGGCCGGCAGGGGTTCGCCCTCGGGCGTGTACCGGTCCGTGACCACGGAGTCCGGCACGACGGACGGGATGCCCATGCGCTGCAGCCGGCGCAGGGTCGCGTACTCGTGCCGGGCGTAGTGGGGGACCGTCTCCTTGACGGCGACGACCTTCTCGCCGGCGCGGGCGAAGCGCACGACGTGCCTTGAGATGCCTCGGGGAAAGGCGGCGAGGACGTCCTCCGGCCACTGCTCGAGAGGGGTGTCCCACGGCAGCTCCAGGAGCACGGGGTCCGGGAAGGCCGTCTGGATGGACACGCTGCCGGACCGTCCGCCGGGGGCGGGGCCGTCCTGGGGCGCGAGGGAGAAGTGTGGGGCCGGGGAACCCTTCATACCTGGTCATGCTAGCAACCGGGGCGCGGCCCGGTGCCGCCGCGGAGTCTCTCCCGCGCTCGATCCCGGCGCTCGATAGGGTGGGGAGGGTGTCGATCGAACAGCGCATCCATGCGCACTACGCCGGGCTCTCGCCTCAGGAGCAGCGGGCCGCCGACCTGATCCTGGACCACCTGGACGACCTCGCCCTGTACAGCTCGGCGGAGCTGGCGCAGATGAGCGGCGTCTCCCGCGCCACCCTCTCCCGGCTGTACCGGCATCTGGGCTTCGAGTCCTTCACCGACCTCCGGGAGACGGCCCGGACCCTGCGCCAGCAGGGCGTGCCCCTCGGTCCGGACGCCGACCCGGGGCTGAGCCAGCACCTGGAGCAGGAGCTCAAGAACCTGCGCAAGGTCCTGGATCCGGCAGGGGAGGACCGCCCGGCCCAGGCCGTGCGCGCGCTGGCGGACGCGGGAACGGTCCTGCTCATCGGTCTGCGCAACAGCTACCCGGTCGCGCTGCACCTGAAGCAGCAACTGCAGCAGGCGCGGGGCCGGGTCCGGCTCGCCCCGCTGCCCGGTCAGACCCTCGGCGAGGAGCTCCTGGACGTGGGCGAGGGCGACGTCGTCGTCCTGCTGGGCTTCCGGCGGCGGCCCCGCGGATTCGAGCGCCTGGTGGAGGTCTGCGCGGCCACGGGGGCTCGGACCGTCCTCCTCGCGGACAGCACGGCCCGGCGCCAGGCGGCGGCCGTGGACCTGTGGATCGAGTGCCCCCTCGACGGCGTGGGGCCGTTCGACTCCTACGCGGCGGCCATGAGCCTCGTGTCGGTGCTCGCCGACGGCGTGCTGGCCGCCGCGGGGCAGGAGGGACGACGACGGGTGGGCCGCGCGGCCGAGCTCTACGAGGAGCTGGAGGAGCTGGACCTGCGCTGAGCCGACCTCGTGGGTGACCGGTGCATCCCGGGGACTCGTCGGCTAGAATTCGTCAGTTGGCTGATCAATCCGGGCCGGCAACGAGCCGGTCCGTACCGAAAGGAACCCGCCATGCACGATCCTCAGGCGCTCGCCCAGGCCGAGACGCATCTCCTCCACGTGCTCGAGCACTCCGATCCGCCGCGCGACGCCAGCCGCTACAACGTGACGGCGGCCGCACGGGCCTACCACGACCGCACCGGCAACTGGGACGTCCGGGACGCCGACCCCGAGCTCGTCGAGCAGGTGCTCGCCGACCACCCCGCCCGCGACTGATCCAGATCCGGCCGCGCCACGGCGTCCTCTCCGTCGGGGAGGGCGCCGTGGTGGTGGGGGTGGTATTGCCGGTCCCGCCGGGGGGTCAGTCGGGCAGGCGGGTGCCGGTGGTGGTGTCGAAGAGGTGGAGGTGGTC
>NZ_JBHZTC010000039.1:0-9538 GCF_042879195.1 Kocuria nitroreducens | reverse complement strand
TTCTCCACCGCATCCGCGGCCAGCACCCGCACCGTGTCCACAGCACGCCGATCCACATCGGTCCAGGTCAAGTTTCCATCGAAATCGGTCACAGTCAGGAAATCCTTTGCTCGTCGTCGGTTCGTGGACGGCGCTTCCAGCGCGTCCGGGGTCAAGCAGCTTCAGGAGGTCCGGTGGGCAGGGACGCCTCGGAGCTCCTCAGGACGCACCGGTCCTGGTGCTCGGTGCTGTGCCCGGGAGTTCTCGGCGGCACGGCCCGCGGCGAGGTCGAGCAGGCGCAGGTAGCCGTCCACCTCCCACGCCGACCGGCCGGCGAAGAGTCCGTCCACGCCGGGGACGGACAGCATCTCCAGGGCGTTGTCCGGGGAGACCGAACCGCCGTAGAGCACCCCGCGCACGCGGCCGGCGCACTCACCGGCGACAGCGGCGAAGACGGGCGCCACGTCGTCGAACGTCGCCGGCCGTCCGTTCTCCCCGATGGCCCAGATCGGCTCGTAGGCCAGGAGGACCTCCCGCGTGTCCGGCACCTGCTGCAGCGCCGAGTGGATCTGGGCCAGCACGTGCTCGACCGAGCCGCCGGAGCGGAAGACGTCGTCGGGCTCCCCGACGCACACGAGGGGTGTCAGACCGTGCCTCAGAACGCTGCGGACCTTGCGGTTCACAGTCTCGTCCGTCTCGGCGAAGTGCTCACGCCGTTCGCTGTGGCCGAGCTCGACGATGCGTGCCCCGGCGTCCGCGACCTGGGGCACGGAGACCTCACCGGTCCAGGCCCCGGCGTCCTCCCAGTGCGCGTTCTGCGCCCCGACCATGACGTGCGAGTCCGGTCCGAGCACGGCGCTGACCGTGGCCAGTGCCGTGGCCGGCGGGATGACGAAGGGCTGGACGCCGGGCCACCGGGCGGCCTCGGTCGCGGCGAGGGCCTGCGCGTAGTCCCGGGCCTGGGCCAGGGTCTTGTTCATCTTCCAGCTGGTGCCCACCCAGAGCGTCATGGGCGAACGGCCGGCTCTTCGTAGGAGCAGATGGCCGCGACCTTCTCCGCCGAGGCCGAGGCCGGGTCGAAGGTGTAGCCGAGCCACTCCCGGGCGAGGCGGCGGGCGAGCTCCAGCCCGACCACGCGCTGGCCGAAGCAGAGCACCTGGGCGTCGTTGGACAGGACGGCGCGCTCGACCGAGAAGGAGTCGTGGGCCGTGACGGCGCGGACGCCCGGCACCTTGTTCGCCGCGATGGCCACCCCGAGCCCGGTGCCGCAGACGAGCAGCGCGCGGTCGGCCTCGCCGGCAGCGATCTTCCGGGCCGCCTCGACGGCGATGTGCGGATAGGCGGTGTGCCCGTCGGCCGTGACCCCCACATCGAGGACGTCGGCAACACGGTCGTCACCGGCCAGGTCCTTCTTGAGGGCTTCCTTGTACTCGAATCCGGCGTCGTCCGAGCCGATGACGATGCGGTAGGTCATGATTCTGCTCCTGTCGGGGTGGTGTGCTCGCCGACGTACGCGGCGGCGGTGGTCATGAGGAGGGCGAAGGACGTGGCCCCGGGATCGGGGTGGCCGAGACTGTGCTCGCCGTGGGTGCGGGCCCGGCCCCGCCGGGCGGTGATCCCGGCCGTCGCGGCGGCGGCGTCGGTGGCCGCGGCCGCGGCCTGCCGCCACGCGTCCGACAGGGAGGCGCCACCGGCGTGGGCGGCCGTCAACCGGTCGGTGAAGGGCACGAGGGCGTCGACCATCGTCTTGTCCCCCACCGAGGCGCCGCCCCGGTCCAGGATCGCCGCGGCCCCCTCGCACAGGGCGGTCACGACGTCGGCCCCCGTGGCGCCCCGGTCGTCGGCAAGGGCGTTGCCTGCGGCGGCGAGGGCGGAGCCCCACAGCGCCCCGGAGGTGCCACCGGCGTTCTCGGACCATGCTTCCCCGGCGCGGACCAGCAGGGTGCGGACGCCGGCCCCCTGGGCCAGCGCCTCCTCCGCGCCGCGCAGTGCGGCGGAGGAGCCGAGGACCATGCCCTGGCCGTGGTCGCCGTCGCCGGCGATCGCGTCCAGGTCTCCCAGGGCCTGCTCGGAGGCGCCGGCGGTCGCGGCCATGGCGCGCAGCACCTCGGTGGCGACGGCGGCAAGCCGGTGCGAGTCCGGAGTGCCGGGTTCGACCTCCTGCCGCGCGACACCGTCGAGGACCTCCGTGCGCCGCTTCCGGCCGGACGCGCTTCCGCGCCGGAACGCCGGGGTGTCCGCGGGGGCGGTCCAGCAGGCTTCCAGCTCCGGGTCGAGGAAGGTCAGGCTCAGGGAGAGCCCGGCCATGTCCAGGCTGGTCACGTGCTCACCCACCTCGGGCGCCACCACGGTGAGGCCCGCCTCGGCCAGACGCTCGGCCACCCGCGCGTAGACCACGAAGAGCTCTTCGTACTTGGTGTCCCCGAGCCCGTTGAGCAGCACCGCCGCGCGTCCGTCGTAACCCGCCACGCCTCGTTCCGGCTCCTCGGCCAGCACACCGTCCACGAGCAGGTCGGCGACGGCCACCGCGCTGCCCAGGGACGTCTCCGAGATGCCCGGCTCGCCGTGGATGCCCAGGCCGATGGCCATGGTGCCGTCGGGAACGGTGAAGAGGGGCTCGTCCGCGCCTGGGAGGGTGCAGCCCCCGAAGGCCACACCGAGGGACCGGGTGCGTGCGTTGGCGCGGCGCGCGATCCGCTCGACGGTGTCGAGGTCGTGCCCCTGCTCGGCGGCGGCACCGGCGATCTTGAGCACGATGAGGTCTCCGGCGATCCCCCGGCGGTCCTCGTGCTGGTCCGGGGTGTTGGAGGCGATGTCGTCGCTGACCGTGAGCACCCGGGTGTCGATCCCCTCGGCCCGCAGCGTCTCGGCGGCCTGACCGAAGTGCAGGACGTCGCCGGCGTAGTTGCCGAAGCCGAGCAGGACGCCCCCGCCGTTGTCGGCGGCCCGCGCCACGGAGTACACCTGGGAGGCCGACGGGGAGGCGAAGACGTTGCCGCAGGCGGCTCCGTGCGCGAGGCCGGGTCCGACCCAGCCGGCGAAGGCCGGGTAGTGGCCCGAACCGCCGCCGAGCACCACGGCGACCTGTCCGGAGGGCGACTCGGTGGAGCGGACCACGCCGCCGTGGACGCGCTGCACGTGATCGGGATGGGCGAGGACGAAGCCCTGCAGGGCCTCATCGGCGAATCGTTTGGGGTCGTTGGTCAGCCGAGTCATGTCACTCTCCCAGTTTCACAGCGAGGATGCGGCGGATGTAGTCGCGGTTCTGGGCGGCCACGGAGAGGCCGTCCCCGCCGTAGTGCTCGACGCAGAACGGGCCGTCGAAGCCGACCTCCAGAGCCATCTCGATGGCACGCCGGTAGTTGATGTAGCCCAGCTCCATGGGCGCCGGCGCCGTGAAGTAGGCCCCGGTGGCCGGGTCGAAGTCCCGGTAGTAGTTCTTGACGTGCCAGTAGTTGGTGCGCGGCAGCATGGTCCTGAGCATCTGCTCCCAGTCCTCGACGGGGCGGTGCAGGCGGACGATGTTGCCGATGTCGGGGTTCAGGCCCACGTTCGGCAGCCCGATCTCGTCGACGAAGTCGACACTGGCCTGAGCATGCTCCAGGTACGTGCCCTCGTACATCTCCAGGGAGATCTGCACGCCGAGCTCGCCGGCTCGCTCGCCCACCTGGCGGAACCGGTTGATGGCGGTGCGCCGCACGGCGGAGTCGTCCGGGTCCTCCGCCCCGGGGGCGTGCCAGAACCACAGCGCCTGCTCCTGCTCTGGGGTCAAGGGGCGGTGCAGCCCCAGGCACACCACGTCCAGCCCGAGCCGGGCCGCTGCCTCGACCGTCCGCAGGGAGTAGTCGAGGTTCGCCGCAGCCACGTCCGCGTCGGGGTCCACCACGCTCCGGCGGGTCACGGAGATCGCGCTGAAGGACAGGCCGAACTCCGCCGCGGCGTCCCGGAGCTCGTCGCAGCGCGCGGCCGGAAGGTCGCCCGGCTGCACCCAGGAGTCGGTGAGGTCCACGTGCTCGAAGCCTGCGGCCGCCACCTCGCGCAGTGCGGGCCCCCAGCTGCTCGCCGGGGCATCGGTGCGCCGAGTCCCGTCCGCCAGGGTCCCGGGGAAGGACATGACGGAGGCGCCGACCGGCCACGAGGCCGAGGACTTCGTCACGGAGGGCGCGGACGGGTCCGGCGTGCGCTGGGCGCCCGGCGCGGTGGGGGACGACTTCAGGGACATGGATGCCTCCAGGGATACTCGAACGGGCTTTCCTCGATGCTATAGGATCTTGTGTGATGAAGACAACACCTCCAGCACATAGACTTCACGGCATGACTGGCGAGCCGCAGACCGCACCCAAGCAGCACCTGAGCCGCAAGGTCCTCCGGGACGACGTGTACGACACGCTGCTCGAGATGCTCCTGGACAGCAGCGTGCCGGCCGGCTCGCCGCTGAGCATCGACGGGCTGGCCCGCCAGCTCGGCGTCTCTCCCACTCCGGTGCGGGAGGCGCTGGTGCAGCTGGAGCACACGGGGCTCGTGTCCCGCGCCGCCCTCAAGGGCTACCGCGTGGCGCCGCCGCTGTCCTCCGGCCAGATGGCCGAACTGGTCGACGCCCGCATGGTCGTGGAGCTGGCCGCCATGGAGCGGGCCGCCGGCCGTGCCGCCGAGGTGGTGCCGTCCCTGCGGGCCGCCCACGCCCGGCACGCCGGGATCATCGCCGAGATGGGGGCCCTGGGGAACTCGGACGCCAACCGCACGGCGGCGAGCATGCGGCGGTACTTCGACGCGGACTGGGGCTTCCACACGGTCATCATGCAGAGCAGCGGCAACCGGTACCTGCTGCAGATGCTGGAGGGTCTCGGCACCCACGTGCACCGCCTGCGCCAGGCCGTGGGCCACGGCATCTCGGACGCGGAGGTGGCGCTCCACGAGCATGCGGAGATCCTCTACGCCCTGGAGTCCGGAGAGCCGCAGGGCGCGGTGGAGGCCATGCGGCGGCATCTCCAGGGCGTGCGCCACCGCGCGGTGGCGGACGAGGGCGGTTCCGACCCCACAGTGTGACCGGCACGACATAATTTTTGCCGCAGCCCTTGCGCAGGCTTTGTGACCTCTGACACTATGACTTCCATAGATCCAATAGGATCCCTGATCTACCCCTTTCGTAGACCGACTCACCACTCTTGCTCCGAGGAGAGAACATGACCTCCACTCCCAGCCCGTCGCGTCCCCGGATCGCCCTGACCATGGGCGACCCGTCGGGCATCGGTCCCGAGCTGGCCGTCAAGCTTCTCGCCGATCCGGCGAACCTGGCCCGCGCCGACGTCCTGGTCCTGGCCAGCGAGGCGGAGGTGCAGTCCGCGGCCTCGGAGGCAGGCGTGCAGGTCTCCCTCGCGGCGTCCCCGGACGAGCAGCACGCCGCCGTGGTCGGCAGCGACCTCGCCGACTGCTCCGTGCCCCGGGGCCAGGTCAGCAAGGAGGCCGGCGAGCGCGTGAAGAGCGACCTCCTCAAGGCCCTGGGCATGTACAAGGACGGTGAGGTGGACGGCATCATGTTCACCCCGCTCAACAAGACGGCTCTGCACCTCGCCGGGATGAACGAGGAGGACGAGCTGCGCTGGTTCGCCATGGAACTGGGCTACGAGGGCACCACCTCGGAGCTGAACTTCGTCCCGGGCCTGACGACCTCACGGGTGACGTCGCACGTGGCGCTCAAGGACGTCGCGGAGAAGATCAACGCCCGCTCGGTGCTGGAGGCCATCCGCCTGCTGCACTCGGTCGTCCGGGACTCCGGGATCGAGGCACCCCGGCTGGCGGTGTGCGCGCTCAACCCGCACGCGGGGGAGAATGGGCAGTTCGGGCGCGAGGAGATCGACCACATCGCACCGGGCGTGGCACTGGCCCAGCAGGAGGGCATCGACGCCTCCGGGCCCTATCCGTGCGACACCATCTTCATCAAGGCCCGCGACGGCGAGTACGACGGGGTCGTGACCATGTACCACGACCAGGGCCAGATCGCCATGAAGCTCATGGGCTTCGACCAGGGCGTCACCGTGCAGGGAGGCCTGCCGGTCCCCATCGCCACCCCCGCGCACGGCACGGCCTACGAGATCGTCGGCAAGGGCATCGCGCACACCGGCCCGACCCAGCGCGCCTTCGACATCATCACGGCGCTGGGGCAGCGCACGGCTGCCGACCGCCGCTCCTGAACCACTTTTCGCTCATCCACCCATTCCACCCGGACCTCGCGCTCCGGACCCTCGACGAGGAGAACCCATGTACACCAAGAAGACCGTGCTCCTGACCTCCGTCGCCGCGTTCAGCATGGCGGCCCTGACCGCCTGCTCCTCTGCCGACGGCGGTTCCGGTGACCAGAACGCCGACGGGTACTCGCCCGGTGAGCGCATCACCATGACCGTGCCGTTCAGCGCCGGCGGCGGCTCCGACCTGGCCGGCCGCGCCACCGCGAGCGGCCTGGAGGACGTCACCGGGTCCACCATCACGGTGGAGAACCGCGAGGGCGGGTCCGGTGCGGTCGGCTACTCGCACTTCATGGGCCAGGAAGGCGACCCGACCCAGCTGCTGGCCACCGAGACCGCGCTCATGGCGCTGCCCCTGGTCCAGGACGTGCAGTTCGACTACAACACCTTCACCCCGATCATGAAGATGGGCGACGACTACACGCTCGTCACGGTCACCCCCGACTCGCCGTACGAGACCTGCTCCGACGTGGTCGACGCCGCCCGCGACGGCCGTGTGGTGGCCGCCGTCTCCGGCGCGACGAGCCTGGACGAGATCGTCTTCAGCCTCATCGAGGACGACCAGGACGTCGAGTTCGACCGGGTGCCCTACGAGTCCGGCAGCGAGGTCCTCGCCGGCCTGCTCGGCGGTCACGTCGACGTCGCCTCCCTGAACCCGGGCGAGATCGCCGGCCAGCTGGAGTCCGGGGACCTCAAGGCGCTGTGCGCCCTCGCCCCCGAGCGCTACGAGTACGACCTGCTCGCCGACATCCCCACGGGCCAGGAGCAGGGCATCGACGTCGCCTTCGCCCAGTTCCGCGGGTACATCGCCCCCGGCGGCATCGAAGAGGAGGCCAAGCAGTACTGGATCGAGGCCGGCCAGGAGTTCGAGCAGACCGAGGCCTTCACCGAGTACATCGAGTCCAACTTCATGCAGGCCGCGCCCCTCTACGGGGACGACTTCACGGCCTACCTCGATGAGTACAACGAGAACCTCAAGCAGGGTCTGGGCGTTGAGTGACGTCGGAACCCGCCCGCGCCCGGCCACCTCGGACGTCGTCGGCAACGTCCTGCTCGCCGTCGTCGGCGCGGTCGCCCTCGTCGTCGGCCTGGGATACGGAGCCATCACCGAGCGGGGTCTGATCGGACCGGGGTTCCTGCCCGCCGTGGCCGGCGGCCTCGTCCTCACCTTCTCCCTGGTGGAGGTGGCCAAGCTGTTCCTCGCCCGGCCCAAGGGCCACAGCGGCTCCTCCCTGATGGACCAGGTGGCGGCGGTCGAGGAGGAGGCGTCCCACGCCACAGGTGACGGGGACCCGGGCGAGCTGGACACCTTCGGGCGCACCGCCCGGCAGCAGTCCGCGGCCGTCTGGAAGGTGTTCGGCGCCATCGGGGCCGCCATCCTGCTGATCCCCGTGCTCGGGATGCTCCTGTCCATGGGGCTGCTGGTGCTGACCCTCACCCTCTGGGTGGAGCGGCGCCGCGTCGTCCCGGTCGTGCTCACCGCCCTCGGCGCCGTGGTGTTCGCCTACGTCGTCTTCGTCCAGGTCCTGCACGTCCCGGTGCCCACCGGGCCGCTCGGGTTCATCTAGGAGGAACCGTGCTCGACAACCTGATGCTCGGCCTGGAGACCGCGGTCTCGCCCGAGAATCTCCTCTGGTGCTTCATCGGTGTGGCCCTGGGCACCCTCATCGGCATGCTGCCCGGCCTGGGTGCCACCACCGGTGTCGCGATTCTGCTCCCCGTGACCCTCACCATGGAGCCCGTCACGGCGCTGATCATGCTGGCCGGCATCTACTACGGCTGTCAGTACGGCGGGTCGATCAGCTCCATCCTCATCTCCACCCCCGGCGACTCCTCCAGCGTGGTCCTCACCCTCGACGGCTACCAGATGGCGCGCAAGGGGCGCGCAGGAGCGGCGCTGGCGATCTCGGCCATCTCGTCCTTCGTCTCGGCCATCATCTCGCTGGTCTTCCTGATGCTGCTGGCCGCACCGATCGCATCCTTCGCGCTGCGCTTCGGCCCGGCGGAGAACCTCGCGGTGATCCTGCTGGGCCTGGCCACCATCGTGTCCTTCTCCGGTGACAACGCCGTGCGCGGGCTCAGCATGGCCGCCCTCGGCGTGCTCATCTCCACGGTGGGCGTGGCCAGCGGCTTCTCCACGGACCGCTTCACCCTCGGCAACGTCAATCTGCTCAGCGGGATCCCCTTCATCGAGGTCATGATCGGGCTGTTCGCCGTCGGCGAGGTGCTGCACCAGATCCGCCGCGGCGGCGAGAAGCCCATCCGGGCCCGCTTCCGGGACATGATCGTCACGAAGAAGGACCTGCGCCGTGCCGTGGCCCCGACCCTCCGGGGCTCCGGCGTGGGGCTGGGCCTGGGCGTGCTGCCCGGTGCGGGCGCGACCCTGGCGACGTTCATGTCCTACGGCATCGAGAAGCAGGTCTCGAAGCACCGCGACGAGATGGGCAGCGGCGCGATCGAGGGCGTCGCCGCTCCGGAGGCGTCCAACAACGCCGCCGCGAACGCCAGCTTCATCCCCACCCTGGCCCTGGGCATTCCCGGCGGCGGCGCCACCGCGGTGCTCCTGGGCGCGTTCATCGTCTTCGGCCTCCAGCCCGGGCCCCTGCTGTTCGAATCGCAGCCGGCGCTGGTGTGGGGCCTGCTGGTCTCCTTCTTCTTCGGGAACCTCATGCTGCTGGTGCTGAACCTGCCGCTGGCGCCCGTGTTCGCCCAGGCCCTGCGGCTGCCCTACAGCTTCCTGTACCCCGTGATCATCTTCACCAGCCTCATCGGGGCGTACGCGATCGGCAACAACGTCTTCAGCCTGTGGGTGGTCTTCGCCGCCGGCCTGCTGGGGTATTTCATGAAGCAGTTCGACTTCCCGGTCGCCCCGCTGGTGCTGGGGCTCGTGCTGGGGCCGCTGCTCGAGAAGGCCCTGGTGCAGACCTCCGCTCACGGCGAGGGAAACCTGCTGGTGGTCTTCCAGCAGCCGATCTCCCTCACGCTGACCATCGCCGCGATCGTCCTGGGCGTGGGTCCGGGCCTGCTGCGGACCATCCGGGGCCGCCGCGCCTCGTCCACGGCCGACGAGGAGCAGAAGATCGACGCCTGAGCGCCACCGAACCGGAAGTCGCCGCACGCCTGCTCAGCACGTGCGGCGACTTCCTCGTTCCGCGCACCATCCGAGTGCGCGCCCTCCCTCGACGCTGAGCCGTGACCCGCCACGGGCGGTCGCCGGCGCCGCGGGGTGCACCGATCCAGAGGAGTGTCCCGTGACCGGAGTGTTCTCGGGGTTCTTCATCGTCTGGGCCGTCATCCTGACCGGCTACGCCGTGGGC
>NZ_JBHZTC010000038.1:0-9919 GCF_042879195.1 Kocuria nitroreducens | reverse complement strand
GCCGCCCTCATGCCAGACCCCAGCCTGTATCCGGCACGCTCATCAGTATTAAGGGTTAAACGGCAAGCTAACACCTGGTCTCAAAACCTGATCGGTCGTTGCTCGCTCTCGTCCGGGTGGCTGACCATGCCTGCATGGCCACGAGAAAGCACCAGTGGATGGTCGATGACCGGTTGTGGGAGCTGATCGTCCCGCTGATCCCTGCCCAGCCGCCGCCCCGAGGTCCGGGTGGGCGGCCGCGGATCGAGGACCGGGCGGCCCTGGAAGGAATCCTGTTCGTGCTCCACACCGGGTGCCGGTGGCGGGACCTGCCGGTGGAACTGGGGTGTGGGTCCGGGCACACCGCCTGGCGCCGGCTGCGCCAGTGGCAGGAAGCCGGTGTCTGGGAGAAGCTTCACCGGGCCGTGCTCGAGGAGCTTTCCGAGGAGGAGATCCTCGACTGGTCCCGGGCCAGCGTGGATTGGGTGTCGGTGCGGTCCAAAAGGGGGGTGAGCTGACTGGCCCCAATCCCACCGACCGTGGGAAACCGGGCACGAAGTACCACCTGCTCACCGACCGCAACGGTCTGCCCCTGCACGTGCTGGCATCGGCGGCGAACACCCACGACAGCAGACTCTTCGAGCCCCTCCTGGAGACCAACCCCGGTGTGCGCGGCCGCCGCGGGCGCCCAGGCCGGCCCCGGCGCCCGCGGCGGCCGGAGAAGTTGCATGCGGACAAGGGGTACGACTACCCCAGGTGCCGGCGGTACCTGCACCGCCGCGGGCTCAAGGTGCGGATCGCCCGTCGTGGCATCGAGGACCGGAATCACCTGGGTCGGCACCGCTGGGTCGTGGAGCGCACCATCTCCTGGGTGCTCCGCTTCAAGCGACTCGGGCTGCGCTACGACCGCACCACAACCACGCTGCTCCCACTGCTGCTGCTCGCTGTCACCCTCATCAACCTCCGCCGACTGCGCCAAGCAAGGGGGTTATGAGACCAGGTGTAAGCCCTCGACGCTGGCCCGCTCCACCACGTTGAAAATGGTCATCTGGGCAACGGCTGACTCCGGCGCGGGTGCGGCGGGGGTTCCGGCACCTGCGCGCGAAGGCAGGTCAGACGGCCAGCGCGCCGAAACCCAGCTGCCCGGGAGCTGGACGTCCTTCCGGGGCGGCGAACCGATGCAGAGCCACCCACCACGACGTCGGCAAGATCACCAAATCGGACCCCGTCGGCACAGATCATCAGCCGGTCAAGGGTTAGTCGGCAAGCTCAGATTGTGGTCGCTCGCTCCGGGCGATCACGGCAGGCCGTCTACTGCTCGTCCATACTCAGCGCACCGGACGGGCACCTGTCGACCGCTTCCCGAGCTGCATCCTCCCGCGCGGCCGAGGGCGTGTCGGTGAGCAGGACGACGACGGCGTCGTCGTCCTGGTCGAACAGATCAGCGGCGACGAGTACGCAGTTGCCCGAGCCGATGCACACGTTGCGGTTGGCGCGAATACGCATGAGGTCCTCTCAGCCCAGGTGGACGGGCAGGGCTCGGTAGCGCAGCCAGAGGGGCAGGGGTTCGATGTCGAGTGCGGAACGGTCCACGGCCAGCCGCAGTCCGGGGTTGCGTTGGACGAGGATGCTCAGTGCGATGCGGGTCTCCAGCCGGGCCAGGTTCGACCCGAGGCAGAAGTGCACGCCGTGGCCGAACGCGAGGTGGTTGTTGGGGTGGCGGTCGATGTCGAACCGGTCCGGGTCGGTGAACTCCCGGGGGTCGCGATTGGCCGCGTGCAGCAGCGGAACGACGGAGGCCCCTGCCGGGATGGTGGTGTCGTGCCAGGTGACGTCCGTGACGGCGGTGACCGGCTCGGTGCTGCCGATAGGACTGCTGTAGCGCAGCAGCTCGTCGACGGCGGTGCGCCAGAGTGCCTCGTCCTCGGGTGCTGCGCGCAGCCGGTCGAGCTGCTCCGGGTGGTCCAGCAGCGTGACGACAGAGTTGGTGATCAGATTGTAGGTCGTCTCGTAGCCGGCGGTGACCAGCAGGAACACCATCGCGAGCAGCTCGTCGTCGCTGAGGCGTTCGCCGTCCTCCTCCGCGTGGATCAGTCCGGTCAGGATGTCCTCGCTGGGTGCGGAGCGTTTGTGCTCGATCAGGTCACGAACGAGATCGGTCAGCGCGTTCACGTCCCGGGCCCAGCTGGCCTCACCGAGTTCGGCCATGCCGGTGATGAGGGAGTCCACACCCTCTTGGAACCGGTCCCGGTCGGCGAGCGGAACACCGACCATCTCGTTGATCACCGTGGACGGGATAGGCAGGGCGAACTCGGCACGGAGATCGATGTCCCCGGCCGGCTCCAATCGGTCGAGCAGACTGTGGGCAAGCTTCCTCACCCGGTCACCGATCGTGGCGATCGCCCGCGGGGTGAACGATCTGGCCACCAGGCTGCGGAGCCGCCGGTGCGCGGGATCGTCCATCAGGATCAAGCTGGAGGTGGTCAGCAACCGCATCGGCTCCTGCACCGACTCGGGGAGCTGGTCCAGCAGTGCAGGGCCTCGCCCGCCGGGTGAGCGCTGGAACCGTGCGTCGGACAGCAACGTCCGGCAGTCGGCGTAGCGCGAGACCATCCACAGGTCCTGTTCACCCACGTACGCCATCCGTCCCCGGTAGACCGGGGCGTTGTCCCGCAACCACGCATAGTGGGCATCGGGATCGGCGAAGAACTCGGGGCTTCCGATGGTGATGGGATGGACGACGGAGCTCTCAGGGACGTTCATGATGGTTCCAACCCGACTCGTGACGAAGCGACTCCCACCCACGCCGTGCGATGTGACGACCGACGATTCGTGCCATGGCTGCTCCCACCGTTCACATTCCACGGTAGTGAGGCCGCACGGCGCCTTCAAGAGGACGACTTGCACCTGATCCAGGCCACCGTAGGACTGTCGCCATCACAGTGCCGTATGGCTTCACCGCCGGATCCCAGCGGGCGTCGTGGACCACGGCATGCACCACGGGCGCCTTCCCGAAGGAAGGCGCCCCGTGGACCGGTGGATCAGGAATCGACTGTGGTCAGTGCCCTGTCGCCGTGGACCCGGTGGACGTGCCGGACCGGTTCCACGCTTCGAGGCCGAAGGTCTCGTGCGTGGACGCAGCATCGGCGTCCGCCTGGGCCACGGGCTTCGGCGCGGGTGCCGCGTCCTCGGCCGACGGAGCCGTGGGTTCCTGCTGCGTCCGCGGCGTGGCCGGCTCCTGGCTGACGGAGCGCTCAGTGCGGGATGATGCAGTTCCCCACGGCTGAGCCGAGGGCGCGGCCACGACCGGCTGCGCGCCGGTTCCCGGCGCCGGCTGCTCGTCCGAGTCCGCGTAGTAGGACTTGCCGTAGTAGCCGTAATACCCGGCGTCCGCACCGGTGGTGGGCACCCGGTTGAGCACCACGCCCAGGATGTTGCCGCGGACCTGGTGTAGGTTCTCCAGGGCCTTGCCCAGCTCGTCGGTGGTCGTCTTCTGGGCGGTGGCCACGATGAGCGCGCCGTCGGCGGAGGCCGTGAGCAGCGCGGCGTCGGTGACCGGCAGCAGCGGGGGAGCGTCCACCAGGACCAGGGCGTCCTCGGCGAGGGTCTCGAGCATGGTGTGCATGGCCTTCGAGGACAGCAGCTCCGTGGGGTTCGGCGCGGTCTTCCCGGCGCCGAGCACCTGCAGGTTGGGGAACGTGTCGTAGGTCTGGAGGACCTCCTGCACCTGCACCTGCCCGGTCAGCACGTCGGTGACGCCCACGCCCGCCACGAGCCCGAAGAGGTCGGTAATCACCGGGCGGCGGAGGTCCCCGTCCACGACGACGACGTTGCGCCCGGTCGAGGCAATGGCCACCGCCAGGTTCGCCGTGATTGAGGACTTGCCCTCGCCCGGCAGGGACGAGGTCACCACGATCATCTTCGGTGGGTTGTCCACCGAGACGAAGCTGAGGTTGGTGCGCAGCTCGCGCAGCGCCTCGGCGAACTCGTGGTGCCCGCGGCCGGCGGAGATGCCGGTCTCGACGATGGCGCGGTGGTCGGACAGCCGGTCGTCGGTGGGGATGACACCAAGAACCGAGACGCCGAAGCCGTCACGGATCTCGTCAACTGAGCGGATACGTCGGTCCAGGCTGTCACGTGCTAATGCATATGCGAAACCTAATGCGCTGCCTCCAAGAAAACCAAGTGCAACATTAAGCTTGATATTGGGTGACGAGGGATCTAATGGATAAGAAGCATTGCCAAGGGCTAGTAGATCAACTCGGCTACCGGCACCGGCGCTACCAGAGGAAACCTCCAGTGAGTCAACCTGAGAAGACAACGCTCTAACCCATGCATTTGCCAGATCCGATGCACCCTGGGGAGTGCCGGATTCCGTCGTAACCCGTATTTCAACAGTATTCGCTGGAACGTCCGTACTGACACTTTGTAGTAGTGTCTCCGGCGATTCTTGTAGCCCAAGATCATCAATCACGGCTTCAGCCACAGCTACGGATGAGGCCAGAGATTCGTAGGACACTGCTTTGGATTGCGCCAAATTGTCGCCCGCCAGTGCGCTCGCTAGATCATCCTCACCGCGAGCCACCACGAGACCTGTAGCGGTAGACGTATAAGTCTTCGACTGAAGAAGTGACCAAACCACGGCCATGCTTAAAATTAACAGCGTAACAACTGTGATCCCGCGCCAATAAGTGCGAATAACGCGCACTAGATCTTTTCTTTCGGGCTTATCCGCTTTTTGCATGTCTTCAATGTGTGCCACAAAAAACCCTTTCTATTCCCCAATTCACCATGACCGCTAAGTAGCGGACGCTTGCTGCGAATCGCTAATATTTGTGCCTAAATGTTACGTGTTTGTCATGCAACCGAGAACACACACTACGAATTGCCAATGCAGATCTGGTTGTAACATTAGGCGAAAGTCCTAAGCCATAATCAAGTTCATATGTAACCACTGTGAGATGAGGACACGCGCTGGGGAACATCGGACTTCGCCGGGGCAAGACGCTCCGAGATCCCCAATCCCACCCACGAGGCGAGTAGCGCCATAGGTGCGGTCAGTGCCCAATACTGACCAGACATCATCGCCACCATCAAGGCGACCAATGTCGTTGCGGCGCCCACTGTAAAAACCGATCGCACTTGAACCAGCCACAACGCGGTAGCTACAAGAAAAAGGGCAAAAAAAATCAGGCCAAAAATGCCTAATTGCACACCGATCATCAGGTAGCCGTTGTCGGTCTGGAACGAACCCATAGGAGCCAACTCAGGGTAGACCTGTGAGATCGGTCCAGCGGCTCCAGCCCCCAAGCCCAGGGGATGATTGATAATGCTATCGATGGCTCGAGGATAAACGCTTCCAATTCTCTCATTGAACGATTTATCAGGGGAAAGGGACGTCAAGGTGAGTGCCCGGGAGGCGGCGGCCGCGATTCGATCGTCCTCTAAGCGGAAAAGCAAACTCCCACCTAGAAATACTACCAATGCCCCTGTAATCGTATACTTAATTATCCGCGGTATAATTTTTCCCTTGCCCCAAAAAGTCAATGAAAATAGTATTGTAAAAATAGATGCAATAAGTGCCGTACGATTAAGGCCAAGTAAACCTGCAAATCCTAGTGTAGTTGCCACAAGCCATAACAATAGTCGCAGGCGGCCCGTGGCATACAGGCCGGCTAGAAGAAAGCCCGCGACCAAACAACTGGAAAGCAAGCTAAAATCTTGATTTGTCTGCATAAGACCCATTGAGCGAATTTCCTGTCCCACCAAATAGGTGGACTCGCTGGCGTCGACTAAGCGTTGTTCTCCTGCGGTGAATCCACCGATGGCCTGTCGTACTGCTGCAATGCTATTTATTAGAATTGAAAAAATTGTAACCAGTGCTATAGTATTGCGACGAAGAGTTCGCTCATATACCGAGGGCGCGGACGCGACTACCCCTACGACTGCGCAAGCGGCCGCTAAGGGAAAAATAAGCGATAATCCAGCGCGTGCCGCAAAGTATGAACCTGAACCTAATGAGGCTACAAAAGCCATTAGTGAAATAAAAACAAAAAGTATGGCAAAAATTGCCGGAGCACTAAATGAAATTCTATGTTTAAATATAAGCATAGCTCCATGCAGGCCACCCATAACAACCAGCAACAATACTGGCAATGAAAGGCCAGAAAGCCCTGGCGCATAGGCCAGTATGTAGCCCGAGCTGGCGTAAAATACGATAGCGCTACCCGCCAGCGCGGTGGATACTCCGGCTCTTACAAGTGGGGGTAAGCTCAGGGTGAGAGCCAATACCAACGATGCAATAATGAAACTGCCCATAATAGCCAGGACGGACGCACCAAAGACTCCAATGCAACCAATGGCAATGTTAAAAGTTTTTGGATTTGTCACAAAAATTCCTTGATGAAAGGGCGGCTCTGTTGGACAGGCTTTGTCGGTCTCTCAATGGCTCAAATTGCTCTTACACCAATAAGCGCCCGCTGGCGTACGCAGAAGCCGGGCAATCGCCAAGGGAACTGCCGGTCAGTCGATGGCGTCTCCAAGCTTGAGTGCTTGGATGCGATCATGTGTCGAACCGCCTCTTGAGCGTCTAAATCCTTCACGGCCTGTGTTCATTCATGTGCACACAGTCTAGTTTGTGAAGGCACCGATGTAGCGTCGTGACACGTGTCCTGGGACGTGACGTTGGCCTACTCTGTGCAGCTGTGGATGCACCTGGCTTCTGATCTCCTAGTACTTGAGCGTCTTCGTGGCTCGCATGAGCCGCGTCCTCAGGCCCACTCGGCTCGAGTGCCGCCAGGTCGTCACGGCCGTCGTTCGGATGTGCAGGGCGTCTTCGACGCGAGCAGCGGCAAAAATTTGCGGTTAGCGACGTGGCGTCATTCGGTTGGATGCGCATGGTCTGCTGAAAATGTGGGATCGTCTGCGGGCATCACCGATGCCAAGGCCGTCGAGAGCCCAATCCTGGAGACGCGCGTACGCAAGCGCGGGCGGGAGTGACCATGGCCAGGTGTACATGCGTTGTGCTGTGTTCCGGCAAGTCTGCCAGGAGGATTAGGTGCTCGTTGGTCTCTACGTTGATCTCCGCTGATGCATCGACATGTATGCAGGCGAACGGTAGGCCCACGAACGCTTCGCGATGTGGTCCTACATTGGCTTGATTTCCGCCTCTGCCAGATCGTTCTCTGCCACGCGCCTGCTGGTACCGAAATTTTCCGGCAGTAGCCAGCTGCTGTCCGAGGGACGCCATTTTCTTCGCCCGCACGCCTACGCTCCCTCGATGGCTGGCCGGTGTGTCCACTATGCATTGCGTCGAAAGCCAGATGCCGGCTGCTCCTCGTCGGTCTCACATGTGGTCGAGACCCATCTGTCGCAGGAAACACGAAAAAATCCAGGAGCGTCATAAGAGGATTACAAGCGCGCATGACGGTAAAGTGTCGGCTGAAGCAATCCCCCCTCCATGGCAGGAACCCCCCATTGGTCGCTCTGACACCTCATGCTACGACGCTAACGCAGGCCCAAAAATCTCACTTCCGACCGGATATACAAGGTCTCCGCGCTGTCGCAGTCCTGCTTGTAGTGATTTACCACGCAGCTCCTGTGTGGGTGCCAGGGGGGTACATTGGGGTAGATGCGTTCTTCGTTATATCTGGGTTCCTGATTACCACACACTTGCTTCAAACGCTCACCACAACGGGGCATATCTCGCTGCCTAGGTTCTACGCGAAGCGTGCACTGCGAATCCTTCCTGCAGCCTTTGTGGTGGTGGCCCTCACCATGGTGGCCTCCGTGCTTTTCATGCCGCCGATGCTGTACCAGGGCGTGTTCGAGGGGGCTGTAGCTACCGCCTTGTACGCGCCCAACATGCTGTTCGCCTTAAAGGGCACGAACTATCTGGCGGAAGACAACCCTTCGGTGTTCCAGCACTACTGGTCTCTAGGCATCGAGGAGCAGTTTTACCTCGTGTGGCCGGCACTGTTGCTTCTCGGATGGCGCTGGTTCCAGCGGTCGGAACGAAACTTGTTCCGTGGGGCCCTGTTGCTTACTGTCCTGTCCTTCTTGGCCGGCCTTGTGATGATGCAGGTTTCGCAACCGTGGGCGTTCTTCTCCCTCCCGACCCGGGCATGGGAGCTCGGGGTTGGGGCACTAGTGGCGTTCCTGGTGCGCTCCCATGGGCACCGGCTGACGGGGGTCATGGGTGGCGCACTTGCCTGGGGCGGATTAATCGGGCTCCTGCTCGTGGCGTTCCTATACGACTCAGCTACGCCGTTCCCAAGCTTCTATGCCGCTGCACCGGTGTTTGCGACCGCCGCTTTGATCATTGGTGGACGTGGAGACTACGGCCCTAGCCAGCTGCTGAGCATGCGACCCATGCTGTTCATCGGACTTATTTCTTACTCCCTGTACCTGGTGCACTGGCCGATGCTTATTGTGCCGCAGTCCGTCGTCGGCTGGAACAACACCATGTCGCTGTGGCAGACCGTAGTCCTCGGGATGCTGTCACTACCTGCGGCCTACCTCTTGTTCCGATACATCGAAGACCCGGTCCGAAGGTCTCATCGACTGGCGTCCATTCCGCCGCTGCGTTCCGTCGTCAACTTCGGTATGGTTTCCGTCGTCCTTGCGGGACTCTCAATCGCGGGCATGGGAGTGACCCGCATGGATACGCTGACATCTGGGATGCGGGCGACCCCAACGTCCATTAGCTTGTTCCCGGCAGGCACGAGTTACGTTCCAGCAAACCTAAAACCGGCTTTGCGGGATGCGCCCGACGATAACGCCATTATCTACCGCAATGGGTGTCATCGCCCCTATCAATCTACTGATGTCTCCGGTTGCCAGTATGGGACAAACTCGGATGCCCCAATTGTAGCCCTTATCGGGGACTCTCACGCCGCGTCGTGGTTTCCCGCCCTTCACCAATTTGCCGAAAATGGAGAAATCCGTCTGGATTCGAACACCAAAAGTGAGTGCCACTCGGTGACTGTTCCACGGGACTTGAATAATGCGCCTTACCATGCGTGCGACAAGTGGCGGGCTGGTGTTATCCAACGGCTCAACAGCACCCCCCCAGATCTCGTGATTCTTGCCAACTACGGAAACGGCGCCTATCACGGCACCACCGGAGACCCCCATAGGGAGTGGGCAAACGGGCTTTCCACCACGATTAAGGCATTGCCCGAATCATCCGAGGTCGTCGTAATTGCTGACGTACCGGACATGGGCGAAAGCCCTGCGGTTTGTCTCTCCGCCAATCTCGAGGATGCCTCCGACTGCGTACGCAGCCGCGAACAGGCCACCGATCCCGACCTAGCTCTAGCCGAGAAGGACGCTACCTTGGCGGCAGGTGGTACATATTTGGACTTCTCTGACTATTTGTGTAATTCGGCCGACTGTCCGTCCATCATCGGTAATGAACTTGTTTACCGCGACGGGCACCACTTGACGGCCACCTTTGCTGAGTCTTTGAAAAGTCTGCTCTGGGACAAACTGGAGCCGCTTCTGGCGTAGCCGACGGCTACAGACACGCCTGTATAGAAGGCTTACACACGGTGGTCCGCCCCACATCGGGTTGCCACCGACAGATTCGGCCCTCAAGCATGCTGTACCTTCACGCATCTCAGAAGCTGCATCGCTCAACACGGAAGACACTCCCGTTAGAAATGACAAAGTTGGAGCCGGCGCCGATCACTGTTCCGTGACGGATTTAGCTGGAGTTGGACGATACATGATCGGTGGCTGCAAGGCAGTGGGGTGACCATGTTGATGTTATTAATCTTTGTCCGGGGCATGAGTTTCGGGGCTGCCGCACTGATATATGACGTTGATGATAAAAGAGTTTTCGTCACTGGTGCGTGTGACCCTCTAGGTGTTGTGGGGCATGAGGTTCTTGGCGCGGGTGCGTCGCTGAGATGAGGAACGGGCTCCTCGTCACAGGATG
>NZ_JBHZTC010000037.1:0-12085 GCF_042879195.1 Kocuria nitroreducens | reverse complement strand
GGCAGCCAGGGCAGCCCGTGAGCGGGCATGCAGTAGGTGCAGCGCAGATTGCACTTGTCGATCACCGACAGCCGCAGATCCGTGGCCCGGCGCCCGTACCGGTCCACCAGCCCCGCCCCGGCCGGGGCCGGGCTGGAACCCGGACCGGTGCCGCGGATCTGGGGCAGACCCAGGGAAACGCTCATGTCACCGCCTCCATCGTCTTCTGTGGTGGCCACCCGCAAGTGCATCCGCCCTTCGGCACCGCATCTACTGCTTGCATGTTCGACACCCTCCCCTTCTCCGACATGCCACTGCCACCGGGCATCTGCTGCGCTCAACCTGCCGAGCAGGGCCGGTCGAGTCCTCCGGTTTCACGCGAGGATCCAGGATCACATGGTCCGAACGACTCCGCGACACATCCGCACTTAAACTTGCACAGCAAATACTATGTTCCACTACATTGGGGCGCATGGCTACTCCTCCCGTTTCGCCGCGAACCGATGGTCCCGCTTCCGAGGCGCTGCTCAAGCTCGGGCAGTTCTTCACGAGGTGGGAGGAGAGTCCCGATCGGCGCGCGGTGTTCCGTGAGGGCGGCCGAGCGGGTGATGCCTTCTACCGGAACCGGTGGAGCCACGACAAGGTGGTCCGCTCGACGCACGGGGTGAACTGCACGGGCTCGTGCTCGTGGAAGGTCTACGTCAAGGACGGGATCATCACCTGGGAGGCCCAGGAGACCGACTACCCCTCGGTGGGCCCGGACCGCCCCGAGTACGAGCCCCGGGGCTGCCCCCGGGGCGCCGCCTTCTCCTGGTACACCTACTCCCCCACCCGGGTTCGCTACCCCTACGTGCGCGGGGTGCTGCTGGAGATGTACCGTGCCGCCAAGCAGGAGGTCGGTGGGGATCCGGTGCTCGCCTGGCAGACGGTGGTGGGTGACCCCGAGAAGCGCCGGGCGTTCCAGCAGGCCCGCGGCAAGGGCGGGCTGGTGCGCTCCAGTTGGCAGGAGGCCCTGGAGATGACGGCCGCCGCCCACGTGCACACCATCAAGACCTACGGCCCCGACCGGTGCACCGGGTTCTCCCCGATCCCGGCGATGTCCATGGTCTCCCACGCAGCCGGGGCCCGGTTCATCAACCTCATCGGCGGGGTGATGAACAGCTTCTACGACTGGTACGCCGATCTGCCGGTGGCCAGCCCACAGGTCTTCGGGGACCAGACGGACGTGCCCGAGTCGGGCGACTGGTGGGATGCGACCTACCTGATGATGTGGGGCTCCAACATCCCGGTCACCCGCACCCCGGACGCCCACTGGATGGTCGAGGCCCGCTACCGCGGCACCAAGGTGATCTCGGTCAGCCCCGACTACGCGGACAACACCAAGTTCGCCGACGAGTGGCTGCCGGCCCAGGCCGGCACGGACGCCGCCCTGGCCATGGCCATGGGTCACGTGATCCTGAAGGAGAACTTCGTGGACCGGCGGGTCCCGTTCTTCGAGGACTACGTGGTGCAGTACACCGACCTGCCCTTCCTCGTCACCCTCGAGCAGCGCCCCGATGGCACCGTGGCGCCGGGCAAGTTCCTCAACGCCACCGATCTGGGCGGGAGCGCGGCGAAGGTCTCCGACGCGGCGTTCAAGACGGTGCTGATCGACCGGGACGCCGGCACACCGGTGGTGCCGAACGGGTCGATGGGCTTCCGCTACAACGAGGCCGACGAGGGGAAGTGGAATCTCGACCTGCAGGGGGTGCGCCCGGCGCTGTCGATCACGGACGCGGCCTCCTACGCCGGGGCCACCAGTCGGGTGGAGCTGCCCGCGTTCACCGACGCCACCGGTGAGGGCTCGGTGATCCAGCGCGGGGTGCCGGTAACCGAGGTGGCCGGACGGACGGTGACCACGGTCTTCGACCTCATGCTCGCCCAGTACGGGGTGGGCCGGGCCGGGCTGCCGGGCCAGTGGGCGGACGGGTTCGACGACGCCGCCACCCCCTACACCCCGGCCTGGCAGGAGGAGATCACCTCGGTTCCGGCGCAGGCGGTGACCCGCATCGCCCGGGAGTTCGCCACCAACGCGGAGAAGTCCCAGGGCCGGTCCATGATCATCCTGGGAGCCGGCATCTGCCAGTGGTACCACGGGGACGTCACCTACCGGGCGATCCTGGCGATGCTGATGCTGTGCGGTTGCCAGGGCCGCAACGGCGGGGGCTGGGCCCACTACGTGGGCCAGGAGAAGGCCCGCCCCATCACCGGGTGGGCGGCGATGGCCGCGGCCACCGACTGGACCCGCCCGCCACGGTTCATGATCGGCACCGCTTTCTGGTACATGCACACCGACCAGTTCCGCTCTGACGGCTACTCCTCCGACTCTCTGCAGTCCCCACTGGCCCAGGGCCACCTGAAGGGCATGCACACCGCCGACGTGGTCGCCAAGTCGACCCGGCTGGGGTGGATGCCGTTCTTCCCGCAGTTCGACCAGAACTCCCTGGACGTGGCCGATGCCGCCGCCGAGGGCGTGGCACGCGGAGAAGCTCCTGACGAGGCGGCCTGGGTCGCGGACCGGCTCAAGGCCGAGGACATGCGCTTCGCCGTGGAGGACGTCGACGCCCCGCAGAACTGGCCGCGCACCCTGGTGCTGTGGCGCTCGAACCTGCTGGGCTCCTCGGCCAAGGGCGAGGAGTACTTCCTCAAGCACCTGCTGGGCACCCACCACAACGTCATGGGCTCCGACCACTCCCGGTCCCGGCCGCAGGACGTGACCTGGCACGAGCAGGCGCCCGAGGGCAAGCTCGACCTGCTGGTCTCGGCCGACTTCCGGATGACCAGTTCCACCCTGCTGTCCGACGTCGTGTTCCCGGCTGCGACCTGGTACGAGAAGCACGACCTGTCCTCGACCGACATGCACCCCTACGTGCACGCCTTCACCCCGGCGATCAACCCGCCGTGGGAGGCCAAGACCGACTACGACCTGTTCCGGCTGCTGTCCGAGGAGTTCTCCCGGCAGGCGCGCACCCACCTGGGGGTGCGCAAGGACATGGTGGCCACCGCACTGACCCACGACACCCCGGGCGAGCTCGCCCAGCCCGGCGGCCACGCCCCGGACTGGAAGGGCACCGACGTCCCGGCGGTGCCGGGCAAGAACCTGCCCGAGCTGAAGATCGTGGAACGGGACTACACCGCGGTCGGGCAGAAGTTCCTGGCGGTCGGACCGCTGGCCGAGAAGCTGGGGTTCACCACGAAGTACATCACCTACGACGTCTCCCACCAGGTCGGCCAGCTCGCCCGCCAGCACGGGGTCTTCGACTCCGGGGCCGCGGCGGGCCGTCCGGCCGTGGACACCGACGCGAGGATGGCCGAGGCGATCCTGCTGTTCTCCGGCACCACCAACGGAGAACTGGCCGTGCAGGGCTTCGAGACGCTCGAGAAGCGCACCGGGGTGCAGCTGGCGGACCTGGCCCGCGGCTCGGAGGAGAAGCGCATCACCTTCGCCGACACCCAGGCCGCGCCCGTGCCGGTCATCACCTCCCCGGAGTGGTCCGGTTCCGAGACCGGGGGGCGGCGCTACGCCCCGTTCACCATCAACATCGAACGCCTCAAGCCCTTCCACACCCTCACCGGGCGGATGCACTTCTTCCTGGACCATGACTGGCTCCAGGACATGGGCGAGTCCCTGCCGATCTACCGCCCTCCCCTGGACATGCACCGCCTGTTCGGGGAGCCCAAGCTGGGGCAGCGCGGGGAGCTGTCCATCGCCGTGCGGTACCTGACCCCGCACAACAAGTGGTCGATCCACTCCGAGTACCAGGACAACCTGTTCATGCTCTCCCTCTCCCGCGGCGGCACCACGGTGTGGATGAGCCCCCGGGACGCCGCGCTCATCGAGGTCTCCGACAACGACTGGGTCGAGTGCCTCAACACCAACGGCGTCTACATCGGCCGGGCCATCGTCTCCCACCGCATGCCGGCCGGGGTGGTCTACGTCCACCACGCCCAGGAGCGCACCATCGACGTCCCGAAGTCCGAGGCGACCGGGCGCCGGGGCGGGATCCACAACTCGGTGACCCGCATCCTCGTCAAACCCACCCACATGATCGGCGGCTACGCGCAGCTGTCCTGGGCCTTCAACTACCTCGGGCCCACCGGCAACCAGCGCGACATCGTCTCCGTGGTCCGCAAGCGCTCCCAGGAGGTCCAGTACTGATGCGAGTCATGGCCCAGGTCGCCATGGTGATGGCGCTCGACAAGTGCATCGGGTGCCACACCTGTTCGGTCACCTGCAAACAGGCGTGGACGAATCGCGCCGGCACCGAGTACGTGTGGTTCAACAACGTCGAAACCCGTCCGGGCCAGGGGTATCCCCGCCGGTACGAGGACCAGGAGAAGTGGAAGGGCGGCTGGGAGCTCAACCGACGTGGCAACCTCAAGCTCAAGTCGGGTGGGCGCTGGGCGAAGCTCGCCGGCATCTTCGCGAGCCCCGTCCAGCCCGAGCTCAACGACTACTACGAGCCGTGGACCTACGACTACGAGAACCTGATCAACGCCCCGGCCGGCACCGACTTCCCGGTGGCCCGCCCCAAGTCGCTGATCACCGGCGAGGACATGAAGATCCAGTGGTCGGCCAACTGGGACGACAACCTCGGGGGTGTGTCCGAGCTGGGCCACCTGGACCCGGTCGTGGAGAAGGTCCGGAGGGAGTCGGAGGAGAAGATCAAGTTCGACTTCGAGCAGACCTTCGCCTTCTACCTCCCCCGGATCTGCGAGCACTGCCTGAACCCCTCCTGCATGGCCTCCTGCCCCTCCGGGGCGATCTACAAGCGGGTCGAGGACGGGATCGTGCTGGTGGACCAGGACCGGTGCCGTGGCTGGCGGCAGTGCGTCACTGGCTGCCCCTACAAGAAGATGTACTACAACCACAAGTCGGGCAAGGCGGAGAAGTGCACGTTCTGCTACCCCCGGATCGAGGTGGGCATCCCCACGGTGTGCGCCGAGACCTGTGTGGGACGGCTGCGCTACATCGGCATCGTTCTCTACGACGCCGACCGGGTCACCGAGGCCGCTGCGACACCCGAGGAGCGGGATCTCTACGAGGCGCAGCTGGACCTCATGCTCGACCCGCACGACCCGGACGTGGTCGCCGCGGCCCGGGCCGAGGGCATCCCGGAGGACTGGTTGGACGCGGCACGGAAGTCCCCTGTCCACACGCTGGCCAAGGAGCTGCGGGTGGCCCTGCCGCTGCACCCTGAGTACCGCACCATGCCCATGGTCTGGTACGTCCCGCCGCTGTCCCCGGTCGTGGATCTGCTCAAGGACCAGGGCCACGACGGCGAGGACGCGGGAAACCTGTTCGGGGCCATCGAGTCGCTGCGCATACCCGTGGAGTATCTCGCCGAGCTGTTCACCGCCGGGGACACCCAGATCGTCAGCGATGTGCTGCGCAAGCTCGCCGCGATGCGCTCCTACATGCGGGACATCGCCCTGGGCGAGGACCCCGAGGAGGCGATCGCACAAGCAGTCGGGATGACCGGGGCGGAGATCCAGAAGATGTACCGGCTGATGGCGATCGCCAAGTACGAGGAGCGCTACGTCATCCCCTCGGCGCATCTGGAGGAGGCGCACAACCTCGAGGAGATCGGCTGCTCCCTCGACGTCGACGGGGGGCCCGGAATGGGTCAGACCGGGGTGTTCGGGGAGGCCTCGGGGAGGCCGACGCCGATGGCGGTGGAGAACTTCAACGCGCTGCAGGCACGTCAGCGCGGCGAGGACCCCACCGGCAACGAGGAGCTGGGCGGCCGGGTCAACCTGCTCAACTGGGACGGCCGAGGCAGACCTCAAGGGCTGTTCCCGCCCCGCGACGGCAACGGGGCGGGCTGATGGGCCTGCTCGAGAAGCTGCTCGGCAAGGCCGGACCGGGCACCCTGGACCCCGGCGCCTACATCGACCCTCACCCCCGGCGCAGCGCCGTGGTCCGCCAGGCCGCCGCCGTGCTGCTGGGCTACCCGGATCGGGCCCTGCTACAGATGCTGCCGACCCTGCGCACGGCTCTCGAGGAGGTGGGAGCCCCGGTGGCAGAGATCGAGGAACTGGTCGACTGGTGCACCGCCCGGCCCCTGGAGCAGGTCCAGGCCGACTACGTCCAGGAGTTCGACCTGTCCCGCCGGCACAGCCTGCACCTCACCTACTGGACGGACGGGGACACCCGCCGCCGTGGGGAGGCCCTGGCGGCGTTCAAGGAGATCTACCGCTCCCACGGGGCGCAGCTGGACGAATCGGAGCTGCCGGACTACCTGCCGCTGGTGCTGGAGTTCACCGCGAAGGTCTCCCCCGAGGACGGATACGAACTGCTGCAGCGCTACCGCCCGTCCCTGGAGCTGCTCCGGCTCGCGCTGCGCGACGACGGCCTGCCGCACCGCGGCGCCCTCGCCCTGGTGTGTTCCACCCTGCCCGGGGTCTCCCCGCAGGACCGCGACGCGGTGATGCGGATGGCCGGCTACGGCCCGCCCACCGAATCCGTCGGCCTCGACCCCTACGACCCCCGGCTGCTGCCCGTCACCGAAAGGAACAGCCCATGATCCCCACCGCCCCGCCTCCCGAAACCGTTGAGATCGGTGTGGGGGACGTCCTGTTGTGGGGTGCCCTGCCCTACGTCGTGCTGGCCCTGATCATCGGCGGTTCGATCTGGCGCTACAAGTACGACCAGTTCGGGTGGACCACCCGCTCCTCCCAGCTCTACGAGTCCCGCATCCTGCGCATCGCCTCCCCGCTGTTCCACTTCGGGATCCTCGCGGTGCTGGCCGGGCACGTCATGGGGCTGGTGATTCCCCGCACCTGGACCGACGCTGTCGGGATCAACGAGCACCTGTACCACATCATGGCCCTGGGCATCGGCACGATCGCCGGGGTGGGCACCCTGGTCGGGATCGTGCTGCTCATCTGGCGTCGGCGCACCACCGGACCCGTGTTCATGGCCACCACCAAGAACGACAAGCTCATGTACGTCATGCTGGTCGGCGCGCTCCTCACGGGCCTGGGCACCACGGTGCTGTCCCTGTTCGACACCACCGTGGTCGACTACCGACAGACCGTCTCCCCGTGGTTCCGCTCCATCTGGATCTTCCAGCCCGACGTCGCCGCCATGGCTGCCGCCGGTCTCGGCTTCAAGGTGCACGCCCTGTGGGCGATGGCGCTGTTCGCGCTCTGGCCCTTCACCCGCCTCGTGCACGCCTTCACCGCACCGGTGCACTACCTGTTCCGCCCCTACATCGTGTACCGCTCCCGCGACCGCCGCCCCACCGGTCTGGCGCCCGTGCGCCGAGGGTGGGAGCCCGTGGGCACCCAGGACCGGGTCCGGGGCAGCACGAAGGCACCCACGGGCCGCAACCGTGCCGGCCGCCACTGACTTCTCGCCCGCCTCTCGACCGCACGAGGACAGCCATGTCATCCACCTCCCCCGCGACCTCTTCCGGCACCTCCGCCCCGGACCTCAGGGCCGGGCAGCTGCGCAATCTGATCCTGGCCACGCTCGCGTCCGCGGTCGGTTTCTGGGCCTGGACGATCGTGGGTCCGCTCTCCAAGCGCTACGCCCAGCAGATGGAGCTCGACGCCACCCAGACCTCCGTGCTGGTGGCCATGCCCATCCTCGTCGGCGCCGTCTGCCGGGTGCCCGTCGGCGCTCTGACCGACCGCTACGGCGGGCGGGTCATGTTCACCGTCATCCTGGGGACCACCGCCCCGCTGGTGCTGGCCGTCGGACTCGTCGGGCAGCTCGACAACTTCGGGATGCTGGTCGCCGTGGCGCTCTTCCTGGGCATCGCCGGCACCGTGTTCGCCATCGGCATCCCGTTCTGCTCGGCCTGGTACGAGTCCCACCGCAAGGGCTTCGCCACCGGCGTCTTCGGCGCCGGCATGGTCGGCACGGCCGTCTCGGCGTTCCTGACCCCCCGCCTCGTAGCCGGGATCGGCTACCTGGGCGCGCACATCACCATCGCCGTGCTCGTCGCCCTCACGGCCGTGATCTGCTGGCTGGGGTTGCGGGACTCCCCGGTGCACGCGGCCAAGACCCCCGAGCCAGTCCTGCCGAAGATCAGACACGCATTCACACTGAAGGTGACCTGGCAGCTGTGCTTCCTCTACGGGGTCGTCTTCGGCGCGTTCGTGGCCTTCTCCAACTACCTGCCGACCTACCTCGACAACGTGTACGGCTTCGATGCGACCGCTGCCGGCACCCGCACCGCAGGCTTCGCCCTGGCCGCCGTCATCGCCCGCCCGGTCGGCGGGATCCTGGCCGACAGGATCGGGCCGAAGACCGTCACGGTGCTCTCCCTCGCCGGCACCGCCGCGCTCGCCATGATCGTGGCCTTCCAACCCGGACAGGAACGCGTCTACGGCCCGGCCTTCCTGCTCATGGCCCTCTTCCTCGGTCTGGGCACCGGCGGAGTCTTCGGCTGGGTCGGCCGGGCCGCCCCGGCCAAGGACGTCGGCACCATCGGCGGGATCATCGCCGCGGCCGGCGGCCTGGGCGGGTACTTCCCGCCGCTGGTCATGGGTGCGACCTACAACGCCGAGAACAACAGCTACTTCGTGGGCCTGACGCTGCTGGCGGTCTTCGCGGTCGCGTCCCTCCTGCTCTCCTTCACCGTGCGCAACGGCGGGAAGATCGACGAACGAGAGCACTCGTGATCTCTCGCCGCCACGGCAGCCGGCAGGTGACGTCGAACGGCCACAGCCACACGGCGACCCCTGCCGGAGGTCACGAGACGAGTGATGCGCCTCATGGCGGAACGATGAGCGGCAGCACAGCACACCTCGAGCGGTCTGCCGGCCGAGGTGGACGAAGTCCAGCTCCTTCGGCCCAGCACGTCCGGGGTCCATGATCGGGCCGGCTGCAGGACCTCCCCAGAGCACGTGGACCCGCGCGTGGAATAATGGTTGCGCTGTTGCATCCGACGGTGCCGCCCCGAGCAGGCGACACAGCGCGATCAAGGGGGAAGGGGCGTCACCATGCGACTCACTGCCTTCTCCGACATCGCCCTCCGAGTGCTGCTGCTGACCGGCGCTGTCGCCGACGGGCAACAGATGACCACTCGTGCCATTGCCGAGGGAGTGGGCGCCCCGTACCACCACGTCACCAAGACCGTCAGCCGCCTCGTCGGCCTGGGCCTGCTCACCTCCACCCGCGGGCGGAGCGGAGGCGTGTCGATCACCCCGGCCGGGTTGGACGCCTCCGTGGGCCAGATCCTGCGAGAGCTGGAGGCCGGCTCAGCGATGGTCGAGTGCGAATCGCCCGGCGGACGATGCCCGCTCGACAATGAGTGCAGGCTGCGCCTCGCCCTGACACAGGCCCGCGACGCCTTCTACCGGGAGCTCGATGGCGTCCACGTCAAGGATCTGATCAGTCAACGCCAAGTTGGCCCCGTCATGGTGGCTCTGAGCATGCGAGCCCCGGAGTTCCCCGGAGGTCGTGATGCGGTCACCCCGACCCCCGGGAACACCACGACCCGAGACCCGGTGGCTCAATAGGAGGAGACGTGCTGGGTGCTGGGGCGGGATGTCGTGAGCCGGACCAGGGTTCGGAACGGGGCCCGAGCGACGATCCGGGTGCGTTGCGGACCGGCGATCACCTCGAGGCCCGGACGGCACCCCGGGTTCTTGCGGTGGTGGCCACATTGGGGCGGGACGTGCGGACGACGGACGCAGATGGATCCTGAGTGCGGTTCACTCGGTGCGGTCGATGCCTGGACCTCTGACGGCATCGGCGTCGCCCCCGGGACGAGCCCGGACAGGCTGGTGGCCGACTCTCACTCCGCCCAGACTCCGAGCTCGTTGCCGCTGGGGTCGGCGAAGTGCAGTCTCCGGCCCCCCGGGAACGCGTACGGTGCCTGCACGATGCGGCCACCGGCCCGGACGACGGCCCGCTGGGTCTCCTCGAGATCGTCGGAGTAGAGCAGTACGAATGGGCCGCCGCGGGGGCGGGGTTCGGAAGCGGCCAGCAGTCCTCCCACCTCCGCACCGTCATCGGCCGGGGAAGCAATGCCCGCGTACTCGGGGCCGTAGTCGACGAATCGCCAACCGAACGCCTGCGTGTAGAAGGCCTTCGCCGCGGGCAAGTCGGTGACGGTCAGTTCGACGTAGTCGAGCGAGTGGTGCCGGGACTGAGGCGTCATGGCGGCATGGTAGCCGTGGCGCAGCCGCGTCCGACATTCGAGACCCCAGTGCTACGCGGCCTGCGTGGACCTTCGTCGATGGTGGTTCCGAGTCCGGGACCAACATCGACGACCTCCGCCGGCCGTCAACACCTCATCCACCATGTGCAGGACAGAAGGGACGCCTCACGCAAGGCAGAAGGGGCGCCCTCATGGCCTCTGTCTCGATCCTGGGACAGCTCCGGGCCAGGTGGCCGCAGTGCTGGACGGCAGGGCGGCGGCTCTGTGGTGACGGCCCATGGGGAGCATGAGTGGTCTGCCCGAGGTGGGGTCGGTGATGATCTGGCTCTCGAGACCGAAGACGGCCTGGACGGTGTGCTCCGTCAGCACCTCGGCCGGGTGGCCGGCCGCGTGGAGCCGGCCTGCGCTCAGAGTGATGAGGTGGTCGGTGTAGCGGGCGGCGAGGTTGAGGTCGTGGAGCACCATCACGATCGTGGTGCCGCGCGCCCGGTTGAGGTCGGTGAGCAGGTCGAGGACCTCGATCTGGTGACTGACGTCGAGGAAGGTGGTGGGCTCGTCCAGGAGCAGCAGATCGGTCTGCTGAGCCAGCGCCATGGCGATCCACACGCGTTGGCGCTGGCCGCCGGAGAGTTCGTCGACGGAGCGTTCGGCCAGCTCGGCGGTCTCGGTGACGTCCAGCGCGGCGGCGACGGCCGTGTCGTCCTCGGCGCTCCAGCGGGAGAACATGCCCTGGTGCGGGTGGCGGCCGCGGCCCACCAGATCTGCCACGGTGATGCCTTCCGGGCTGATCGGCGACTGTGGCAGCAGGCCGAGGGTGCGGGCCAGGTGTTTGGCCGGCATCCGGTGGACGTCCTTGCCGTCGAGCACCACCCGAGCGGTCCGGGGCGCCAGCAGCCGTGACAGGGACCGCAGGAGCGTGGACTTGCCGCAGGCGTTCGGTCCGACGATGGCGGTGACCTCACCCGGGGGCACGAGCAGATCGAGGTGGTCGATGACGGTGCGGTCGCCGTAGCCGAGGCTGAGGTCCTCGACGTGCAGGGAGTGGGTGGCGGTCACAGTGATCCTCCCGCGCGGTTGGTGCGGATGAGCAGATAGACGAGATAGGGGGCGCCGAGCACACCGGTGACGACACCGATGGGGTAGCGGGTGCCGAAGGCGAACTGGCCGGTGAAGTCGGCGAGCAGCACCAGCAGCGCCCCGACCAGTGCCGAGGGGATCAACAGGGAGATTCCGGGTCCGACGATGCGGGCCGCGATGGGCCCGGAGAGGAACGCGACGAAGGCAATGGGCCCGGCCGCGGCGGTGGCGAAGGCGATCAGCCCGACCGCAGCGATGATGAGCACCAGCCGGGTCCGGTCGACGCGCACCCCCAGTGCCGAGGCGGTGTCGTCGCCCAACTGGGTCATCGAGAGGTTGCGTGACTGGCTCAGCAGCACCGGCGCCAGCACGGTCAGGGCCATGAGCACGGGGACGACCTGTCCCCACTGGGTGCCGTTGAGGCTGCCGGTGAGCCAGCGCATCGCTGCCTGGAGGTCCCACTGGGCGGCCTGTGAGAGGACATAGGCGGTGATGCTGTCGAGCATCGCTGCGATGCCGATGCCGATCAGGATCAGGCGGGTGCCCACGACGCCGTCCTTGAAGGAGAGCAGGTACACCAGTAGCGCCACTGCCAGCCCGACGACGATGGCGAAGACCGACACTGCGGTGGCCCCCAGGGCGAGGGTGATGATGGCGAAGGCGGCGGCGGCGCCGGCTCCGGCGCTGATGCCGATGATGTCGGGACTGGCCAGTGGATTGCGCAGCATGGTCTGGAAGGTGACCCCACCCAGGCCGAAGCACAGTCCCACCAGGACGGCCAGAACGGCTCGGGGCAGTCTCAGCCTGGATCCGCCGATGTTGAGGGGCGCGGCGGGCGGGCCGTGACAGACGAATGCTCCTGTGACCAGTGA
>NZ_JBHZTC010000036.1:0-13757 GCF_042879195.1 Kocuria nitroreducens | reverse complement strand
CTACCAAGACCCCACCGAGCCTCAGACCTCGCCATCCGTGGCCCTGGCCGCTTGACGAAAACCATAGAGGCCCCCCCCCCCCGTGCCGGCTCGATAGTCGGCACGGGTGGCGCAGAACCTGTGGGGGCCGGGATCAACCGGCGTGGGCGTACTTGGCGGGGTCGGCGTCGAAGGCCGGGCCGCAACCGGCGCAGCAGAACCAGTAGCGTTGGCCCTGGTAGTCGCGGAAGAGCCCGGCTGCCTCGGCGGCGGCCGTGTCGACCGGGGTGCCGGCCATGACCGGGCACTGGGCGATCGCGTCATCGGCCTGGGCGGGGCTGGTGGTCAGGGCCAGCTTTTGGGTGGGGGTGTCGTCGGTGGCGTGGCCGCCGCAGCAGCTTCCGGTGGTGTTTCCCATGGGTGGTGTTCCTTTCGGTGGGTGGGTGGGTTCAGTCGTCGATCGGCTGCCGCGCCCTCGGGCGGAAGGCGGCCGATGACGGGGTGGTCGCCTGGGTGGTGAAGGTGCGCAGGCGGAGGCTGTTGGTAACCACGAAGACGGAGGAGAAGGCCATCGCGGCTCCGGCGAGCATCGGGTTGAGCAGACCGGCAGCGGCCAGCGGGATCGCGGCCACGTTGTAGGCGAAGGCCCAGAACAGGTTGGTCTTGATCGTGGACAGGGTCTTGCGGGCCAGGCGGATCGCATCAGCGGCCGCGCGCAGGTCCCCTCGGACCAGGGTGAGGTCGGCGGCCTCGATGGCGGCGTCGGTGCCGGTGCCCATGGCCAGACCCAGGTCGGCCTGGGCCAGGGCCGCGGCGTCGTTGACGCCGTCACCGACCATAGCCACGACCTTGCCCTGCTCCTGCAGCTCGGTGACCACCCGGACCTTGTCCGCCGGCATCACCTCGGCGATGACCTGCTCGATCCCGACCTGGGCGGCGACCTCCTTGGCCGCGGCCTGGTTGTCACCGGTGAGCAGCACCGGGGTCAGGCCCAGGGCGCGCAACTGGGCGATGGCCTGAGCACTGGTGTCCTTAATCGCATCGGCGACCACGAGCACTCCGCGCACAGCCCCGTCCCAGGCCACGACCACGGCGGTCTGCCCGGCGGCCTCCGCATTTGCCTTGGCCGTAGCCAGGTCGGCGGGCATAGCCAGGGCCCACTCCGCCAGCAGGGATTCCCGGCCCACGGCCACGAGGTGGCCCTCGACCACGCCTTGGACACCCTTGCCCGCCAGGTTCTGGAAGGACTCGGGGGTGGGCAGGACCCCGACCCGGTCGGTGGCACCGCGGGCGATGGCTTGGGCGATGGGGTGCTCGGAGGCGTTCTCCACGGCCCCGGCGATGCGCAGCAGCTCGGTCTCCTCGATGCCCGGCGCGGTGTGCACGGCACCGAGGGTCATCTTGCCGGTGGTGACGGTGCCGGTCTTGTCCAGGACGATCGTGTCGATGCCGCGGGTGGACTCCAGCACTTCCGGGCCCTTGATAAGGATGCCCAGCTGCGCCCCACGCCCGGTGCCCACCAGCAGCGCGGTGGGGGTGGCCAGACCCAGGGCGCACGGGCAGGCGATGATCAGCACCGCCACCGCAGCGGTGAACGCGGCCGTGACCGGGAACCCGGCGCCGAGCCAGGCGGCCAGGGTGGCCGCGGCGATGGCGATGACAATGGGCACGAACACCCCGGAGATCCGGTCGGCCAACCGCTGGACCTCGGCCTTACCGGACTGGGCGTTCTCCACCAGGCGGGCCATCTGTGCCAGCTGGGTGTCCGAACCGATCCGGGTGGCGCGGATGACGAGCCGGCCCCCGGCGTTGACGGTGGCCCCGGTGACCGGGTCACCCTCGGCGACCTCCACGGGCACGGACTCACCGGTGAGCATCGAGGCGTCTACCGCGCTGGAGCCGCTGAGGACCACACCGTCGGTGGCGATCTTCTCCCCGGGACGGACCACGAACTCATCTCCTGCGGCCAGCTGGTCGGTGGAGATGCGGGTCTCGGCCCCGTTGCGCAGCACGGCCACGTCCTTGGCCCCGAGTTCCAGCAGGGCGCGCAGGGCGGCCCCGGCCTGGCGCTTGGAGCGCTTCTCGAAGTAGCGGCCGGCCAGGATGAACAGGATCACCCCGGCGGCGACCTCCAGGTAGATGTTGGCCGCCCCATCGGTGGGAGCCACCGACAGTTCGAAGGGGTGCACCATGCCCGGGGTGCCGGCGGTGCCGAAGAACAGGGCATAGAGCGACCACAGGAACGCCGCGGTGGTGCCCATCGAGATCAAGGTGTCCATGGTCGCCGTACCGTGGCGCAGATTGGTGAAGGCGGCCCTGTGGAAGGGCCACCCGGCCCAGACGATCACCGGGGCGGCCATCGTCAGGGACAACCACTGCCAGTAGGTGAACTGCAGGGCGGGGATCATCGCCATGGCGATCACCGGGATCCCCAGCACCGCGGCACCGATCAGCCGGTGGCGCAGGGCCCGCAGTTCGGTATCGGGGCGCTCAACGGCCCCGGTCTCCTGCTGCTCCTGCCGTGCGGCGGGCACAGCGGCGGAGTAGCCGGTCTTCTCCACCTCCGCGATCAGATCCCGCAGGTCGTAGCCGGCCGGGGCGCTGATGCGGGCGTTCTCGGTGGCGTAGTTGACCGTGGCGGTGACACCATCGAGCTTGTTGAGCTTGCGCTCGATCCGATTGGCGCACGAGGCGCAGGTCATCCCACCGATCTCAAGCTCAACGTCGGTGCCCAGCGCCTGCGGCTGGGCCGAAGATGCAGACATGGAGTGCTTCTTTCTCTCGATGCGGGTCATCTGTCCGGTCTCGCCCATCAGTGACGGACCAGTGGATCAGTGGCCGCTGTGCTCGTCAGCGGCGGTGTCGGTGGATTCGGTGGTGTCCAGGGCGAACTGGGCTGTGTGGACCTTCCCATCAACCTGGAAATCGAAGTAGAGGTAGTACCGGCCCGGGGTCGGGGCCGTGGTGGCGAACTCCACACCCGGCCCGGAGACCTCCCCGGCGACCGGCTCAGCACCGTCGGGGTGGACGTGCAGGTAGGCCAGGTCACCTTCGCGCAGTGCCACCAGGTGCCCGTAGGCGCCCAGATAGGGCTCCAAAGTGGTCACCGGCTGCCCGTCGCGGGTGACATTGAGGGTCAGCTCCGAGGCGGACCCGGCCGACAGCTCGCCCTCCACCGAGACCTCGAACCCGTGGACCTCGTCGGTGGCGGACACCGTCGGGGCGGCCGGTTCCAGGGCTCCGGCCACCTCCACGGTGCGGGTCAGCGTCAGGTTCTCGCCCGCGCCGGCCGGAGTGATGTCGGCGTAGATCCGGTAGGTCCCGGCCACTTCCCACTGCCAGGGGATGGACCAGCGCCCGGCCTCGTCCATCACGGGGTGCACGTGGCGGTAGCCGGTGCCGTCGGAGCGCACCACGATCAGGTGCGCCTTCTTCTCGTGGGAGGTCTCGAAATCTGTGACCGCCGCCTTGTCGGGGCCGGTGATCGTGAAGGACAGTTCCTTCTCCTCCCCGGCGGCCTCCGGGGCGGAGACCTCCTGGAGGAGGTAACCGCCCTGCTCCACGGCCACGCCGCGGACCGGGGACTCCTCCGGGGCCGTGCCGGCCGAAGCCGCCGGGACGGCCTCCTCCTCATGCCCGTCCTCAGGGTGCTGGGCCCCTTCGGTCTGCTGGGTCCAGGCCGTGACCGCGTCTTCAGGCACCACGGCTCCGGCCGCGGCGAAGGCGCCGGTGAACACCACCGCCACCCCGGCCGCATAGACCCCCAGTCGTCCGGCGGCATTCACTGCGACCGCACCCCCTGGTAGCCGGCTTCCGCGACCGCGGCGAGGACCGCTGCCTCGTCGACGGGCTGGTCGCTGGTGACCACGAGCGTGCCGGTCCGGTGACTGACGTCCACGGCCTGCACCCCGGGGACCTCCTGGACCTCTTCGCGGATCGACAGCTCGCAGTGCCCGCAGGTCATCCCGGTCACCTGGAACTCAGTGGTAGTCATGGCGGCATCCTTCCCTTGTGGTACCCCTAGGGGGTACTTGTACACCCCGAGATATACCCCGTATGGGTATATCTGTCAAACAGGAACGCGAGCTCCCCCCTTCCCCTCAGGCCCCAACTGCCCCCGCAAGGGAGGGCCATTTCCTCCATTGGAAATACCCTAGGGGGGTATATGGTTCTGTGAGTATCCAGTCCACGGGACAGCCCAGCGAAAGGACTCTGATGGACGACCACGAACTTCATGGCGGCGTCGGCAGCCCCGACGGGCCCTTCCGGGGAGTCAGCGAGAACGCACCTCACACAGATGGAGACACGATGAACAACCACCACGGCGGCCACAGCAACCACGGCAGCACTCAACCCGGAGGCCTGTTGGTTTCCGAGCACGGGTACACCCTCGAGCTGGACTCGACCATCCTCGCCAGCCGTCGGCAGACGGTCACCTTCCGGGTGATCGGCCCCGACGGGCGGGCGCTGACCGGATTCAGCCCGACTCACGAGAAGGAACTGCACCTCATCGCCGTCCGGCGCGACACGGCCGGTTTCCAGCACGTGCACCCGGTAATGGACGAGACGGGAACCTGGAGAGGGGACCTGGACCTGACGCCTGGGGATTGGCGAATCTTCGCGGACTTCCACCCAAGCGGCCACGGCCCCATGACACTGGGGATCGACGCCTCGGTCGCCGGCCACTATGAGCCGCAACCGCTCCCCGAGCCCGTCCGGACCGCCCAGGCCGGGCAGTACACCGTCAGCCTCGACGGGGAACTTATCCCGGGCGAACCCAGCGAGCTCACCTTCAGCGTCAGCAGGAACGGTGAGCCGGTCGCCGATCTGCAGCCATACCTGGCCGCCTACGGGCACCTGGTGGCCCTGCGGGTCGGGGATCTGGCCTATCTCCACGTCCACCCGGTGGGCGAGCCCGGTGACGGCATCACCGCGCCGGGCCCGGAGATCCTCTTCGTCGCGACCGCGCCCTCGGCCGGTCTCTACCGCCTGCACCTGGACTTCCAGTCCGAGGGCGTCGTACGAACCGCGCAGTTCACGGTGCAGGCCACCGGCCCCGCCCACGGTTCGAGCGAGGCCTCCCGGGCCGCACCGGGACACGACGACGCCGGCAGCCACCACCCACACCACAGATCATCCGGCCGCGGCGGCAACGCCCCAGAAGGAAAGAGCACCCGATGAATGCCACCCACGCCCCGGAACACGCCCTCCGAACCCGAAGGACCACCATGCCTCGCCTTGCCCGACTCACACCCGACACGGCGGTGGGCACCTCCCGCGATCTGCTGTCCGATCTGGTCTCCCGCCATGGACAGATCGGGGACATGGTCTCCATGATGGCGCACTCACCAGCTGTTCTCGGCGGCTACCTCCAGCTCAGCCGGGCCATGAAACGAGCCAAGCTAAACCGCAAGGTCAGCGAACGCATCTCGATCGCGATCAAAGCCCAGCAAGGATGCGCACTGTGCCTGGACTCCCACGTCAACGCCGCCCGCGCCGTGGGCGTGGAGGAGGAAGAGATCGAACGCGCCCGCGCCGGGACCTCTGCCGATCCCGCGATCGCAGCGATCACCACCCTCGCACTCCAGATCTACCGGCAGCCAACGACCATCACCGACGAGCAGATCCTCGCCTTGCGCGACCACGGCTACAGCGATCGCGAGATCGCCGACGTCGTCGGCATCGTCGCCCTCAACATCCTCACCGGCGCCTTCAACCTCCTCGCCGGCCTGAGACCAGACCACCACCCCGGTCCGTAAGGACACTGCAACCTCGCACCCTGGGGGCGTCCCCGGCGCGAGACCGTGCCCCCCCCCCCAGCACGAAGATGGAAGGAACGAACCATGCGCTTGTTCGCGATCCGCGACTACCGCCACCTGTACAGCGCCCAGATCATCGCCCTGTTCGGCACCGGGCTGACCACGGTCGCTCTCGGGCTGCTCGCCTACGACCTCGCCGGCCCGCGCGCCGCTTTGGTGCTCGGCACCGCCCTGACGATCAAGATGGTCCTGTACGTGGTCATCGCCCCCCTCGCGGCGGCCTACGTCGATCGGCTCCCCCGAAGGATGTTCCTGGTCGTCCTCGACGTGGTGCGCGCCGGGGTGGTCCTCGCGCTGCCGTTCATCACCGAGGTCTGGCACATCTACGTCCTGATCGGCCTGCTCCAGTCCGCCTCGGCGGCGTTCACGCCCACATTCCAGGCCGTGATTCCTGACATCGTGACCGACGAAGCCCAGTACACCCGTGCTCTGTCCGCCTCCCAGGTGGCCTACACCATGGAGAGCCTGCTCAGCCCCGTGCTGGCGGCCATCGCGTTGAGCTTCATGACCTACAACTCGCTGTTCCTAGGCACCTCCGTCGGGTTCGTCCTCTCCGCCGTGCTCGTCCTGTCCACCCGCATCCCCAATGCCCGCCCCAGCGCCCACACCAAGGCATGGGACCGGGCCGCGGCAGGGATCAAAATGTTTGTCAGAACACCGCGACTGCGCGGGATCATGGCGCTCAACCTGGTAGTCGCCGCGGCCGGGTCGATCGTCATCGTCAACACCGTCAACTACGTCCGTGATGTTCTGGGCGGTTCGCAATCAGATGTTGCCTGGATGCTCGCCGCCTCCGGGGGCGGAACGCTGCTGGCCGCCCTCGCGCTGCCGCGCGTTCTAGACCGGATCACTGACCGCACTGTCATGATGACCGGTGCTGCGGTCCTCGTGGTCGGAACGCTGGCTGCGGTCACCCTCACCGCCGCTGGCCTGGTCACCTGGGTCGGCACCGCCATCACCTGGATCATGATCGGCAGCGGTATGGCGATGATCGTCACCCCGACCGGCAGAGTCCTTCGCGGAGCGGTGGAGCCGAACGGGATACCCCAGGTTTTCGCAGCCCAGTTCTCGCTGTCCCACCTCGCCTGGCTAATCACCTACCCCATCGCCGGCTGGCTGGGCACGTACTCCGGTTTCACCCTCACCTGGTCCGTCCTGGCGGTCCTCGCCGCGGCAGGCGCCGCCGGCGCCCTCTCCCTGTGGCCGGCCCACGACGGACGCGCAGCCGTGACCGCTCCTGCAACGCCGGCACGACCCACGCCTCAAATGAACATGGTCATGGATACGGAGGCCGGCATCGCAGAAGGCACTCTGGCCGCCTGCCAGTGCGCCGGCATACGCACCCTGTGAACGCAGCGGAGCCGCAATGGGCCTGCCTGCTGAGTAGGAAGGCCCATTGCAGGATCCACGCGGCCTGGCGTACGACCAACCGAATCCGTGCCTCTCGCCCTTGATCAGCAGTTCCAGCGCGGCCACAGCGGCCATGACGATGATGCTCACCGAACCCGGCGGAGTGGCGGTGCCCGCGACCCTTTCTCCGCCGAAGCCGCTAGGGCCACATCAACGAGGACGCCGCCGCTCCGACGCCGGACCTGATCACCAGCCCCGCCCCGGCCGATGGTGCGATGGCCTGGTACCTGAGCTCATCCGGCGCCTCGGTCGTGCGGACCCACGGCCTCTGCTGCGACGACCAGGGTCAGCGATACTGGTTCTGCTGCCTCGTTGCGCCCGAGTCTTCGGCACCGACCCCGTCAAGTACGCGGGGGCCTGACCCCGCGCAGCACCATTGGCCCCGGCGGCCCCCGGGCCAGCTCCACAGCCGGTCCAGGGCCGCCCGCCCACACGAACGCGACCGAAAGACGAAGACATCACCATGGACACCACCCCTGTCCCCGAGTCCACCACCGACACATCTGCCCTCGGGTGTCAGGCCGCCCACGGCTACATCAGCGACAAGGACCGCTATCTGGCCCGCCTCAAGCGCATCGAGGGCCAAGCCCGGGGCATTCACCGGATGGTCGATGAGGAGCAGTACTGCATCGACATCCTCACCCAGATCTCGGCCCTGACCTCCGCGTTGCGCAACGTCGGACTGGGACTGCTCGATGACCACATGAAGCACTGCGTCGCCGACGCCGCCCAGCTCGGAGGCGAGGCCGCCGACGCCAAGTTCAAGGAAGTCTCTGATGCCATCGCCCGCATCGTGCGCGCCTGACCTCCCCAACCACTCCACCCTCGGCGCCAGCGAGTCCCACTCGTTCCGCCGACACGCCGCAAGACCTCGAAACGCTAGGGCGAGGCGGGGTGCGTGCAGTGGGCGTGCGCCCGATCCGCACGCACCTGGTCACCGCACCGGGTGAATCACACCAGTGACGATAGATACAGGCGGTCGGCCAAAAAAGGACCCACACGGCAACGCGGTCCGCCGTTAAGGGGCCTTATGTCAACAACGACTTCATCTGGGTTCTCTACACATCGTGAGGTTCCGGGCAATGACTTCGATACTTCCCCAAGTGGCTGTTCACCTGTATTCACTCCGTCGAAGCGTCGCCAGGTGATGTGTCGAGCCGGCTGAGCACGGACCGACAGTAGAGGATCGCCGGCAGGGTTAACGAGCTCATGGCCGTCCGGGGCGAGAGACCATCAGGGCGTGCACCCGTGAGGTTTCCCACAGCCATTGGGGTGCCTGGGCGTCGACGTAGCCGGCGATGAAGGTGAGATCGGCGAAGTGCTGGGCCACGTTGGTGTGGAAGATCGGTTCGTGATGAGCCACCCGGTTCCGCAGGTCGTGCACTCGGGCCACCACCGTCTCCAGTTCCTGCCGGCTCCGTTCGTGCCGGGGCACCCCTTGGAAACCGCCCTGGACGCGGGGCCACACGGTGGACTGATGGTGGCTGGTGAGCAGGTAGCGCCAGAACCCGAAGGTCAGCTCCGCCACGACCCGGCCGGGTGTGGCTTGGCGGCCGCCGCGGCCTGCACGTCCTTTCGCCGTCGCGATTTCTCGCTGAGATTTTTGGTTGAACCGGTAGTACGGGTCGTCGTACCAGGCGCCGTGGGTGGAGTGCGGGGCCAGTTGGGCGTGGACGACGTTGCGCAGGAGCACTTCGACATGTCCGATGAGTTCGAAGAACGCCCCCGTTAGTTCCGCGTTCCACATGTAGAGCGTCACCGTGTCCTCGGGAGCGGCGGCGTACTTGGACAGCCGGTCGGCACTGACCCACCCTTCGAGTTGAGCCTGGCTGGGAACGAAGGGCACTTGATGCCTCACTTCACGGTGGATAGACTGAATGGCGAAGACCCCAGAACGATCCCTGCTCTGAAAGATCGAGCACATCGCTGGGGTTTCAGCTTTTAACCCAGGCTATCGGGGTGCCGCCACAACTTTGGGATCAGGAGGGCACTCCCAGCGTCTTCATCGGTTCCGGCGGTGAAGTGAAGCAGACGTGCACGATGTGCACACTGGACCCCCCGTGAGACGGCGGTAGCAGGGCTGCCTCGGCGGAACGGGCAGCACTGATGCACGATCGGCTGCCGGTTTCGATCCGCCTGCCCCCGGTTTCCTGGGCGTTCCAGCGGCCACCGCTGTTCACCTCGGGGTGAACATTTTGGTGAGACTACCCGTCCGCGCAGGGGTTCGCTCCGAACTGTCGATATGAGTGGAAGTACCGTCCACCCCACCGGGGCAGAGCCTCACGTTCTGATGTCCTTCACCACGGCGGGCACCGGCCCCAGTGGCCGAAGAGGAAACCCGGCCTGGTGCCAGCGACCGGCGCGCAGGAGCTCTCACAGCAAGTCGGTGAGGCACTCCCGCGGCGGAACCGGCACCGCCACAGGCGGGACAACGCGGCCAGGGGGTCGGCAGTCTATCCCCTGCACGGCACCTGGATCGGGGGACATGTCTGCACGGGCGCGTCACCGTCGCCTCCACTGCGCCAGCAGCTGGGTGCCCGTCCCATGACACCGGTGGTGGGACCACTGACGCGACCCCGAACCATTCGCACCCTCTGGAGGTCAGCATGAGCAGTCCCCTCTTCCCGATGAGCAACTCCTCTGCGCAGCTCACCGAGATCAACCGGGTTTTGACCGGGCTGAACCAACGACTGCACACGCTCTCCGGTGGCGCCGCGGTGGCCGCAGTAGCCCAGGCCGCTGTGCACTATCTCCCCGGTGCCCGGTGGGCCAGCGTCACCGTCCTGCGACAAGGGCAACTCCGCACCCTGGTGGCCACCGCCCCCGTGGCCCAGCAAGCCGATGCCCTCCAGCACGAACTCGGCTCGGGCCCGGGCGTGGAGGCAGACCTGGCGGGCACCGTCCACCTGGTTCCCAACCTGTCCCAAGAGCCCCGATGGGCGCGATTCGGCACCCGGGTGAGCCAGCGACTCGGGGTGGCCAGCCTTCTGGCCTACCGTTTGCCTGTGCTGGAGGACCCGGAGACGACGGTCGGGCTGAACCTGTATTCCGATGCCCGCGACGCCTTCGACGGGCAAGCCCTGTGGGCCGGCGGCGTCCTGGCCAGCCACGGCGCCATGGTCGTCTCCGCGCAACTGAACCGGCAACGGTCCGAGCGCCCTGCACAGCGGCCGACGACCCGCCCGTAGGATCGGCGCCACCCTCAGCGCGCCGGGGACCCAGTACGAGGAGCAGCCAGGAGGAAGCCGCCCCCAAGTTGCACCCGATCGGCCCTTACCCCTACTGGCCCCTGTGCACCGCCCCTGCCGGTGACAACGACGCTTCGGCGGACCGCCAAGACGCCGACCCCAGCCAGTGCCACCTGCCCCGGTTGATGCATGGATTGCCCTGGTTCACATGCCGGTGAGCGGTGGTCCGCGTGTTGAGCTCTCCACCGCCGACAGCCGGCCTCTGAGGGTACTGAGCGGGACACGTACAGTGACGTTCATGACGGAGCTGCTCTATGAGTGGATGACGATCACCCAGGCCGCCGCAGCCCTGGAGGAATATCTGGCCGAGCGTGACCCGGCCCTGCAGCAGCTGCGCACGGGATGGGCCGATCACGGGTTGAACCCCGAGGAGAAGCTCGACGGGACCGTCGGCTCCGTCGTTTCCGTGTGGGAATGGATCACTACCCGGGTCACCGAGCTCGGGGTCGACCCGAGATCACTGACCCAGGACCCGACCCGACCCGGTTGGCCCAGCTGGGCCCGGCACGGGATGCTCGTGGACCCGCACCCGCCGGCCGAGTCCCTGGCCCTGGTCGACGGGTTCGCCTCCTACCTGGGGCAGATTCTCACTACCGCCGTCCCTGAGGCGTCGTGGCAGATCGGGCATCACCGCATCAACGACTTCCCGATGCTCCACCGCCCGGTGCTGGCGGGAGCCGAGCACCAGGTCTTCCTTCCCGGTCTGCCGATCTACAGCGCCTACCAGTCCGCCCAAGGACGTGACCCGATGAGCGGGGTGGAGATGGTCGAGCATGTGCGCCGGACGATTTCCGCGTTGCGCGGGCAGGGCCCGGAGGCGGCCACCGCCGAGGAACCGTACGTGACCGTCGTACCCGAGGTGGACTGTTTCGACGTCGGTTTGCGCGCCGACATCGCCGAGAATCATTCGGCGCTGGTGGATCGGATGATCGCCGAGCTCACCGACCGTGACGGCGTCGAGTCGGTCCACCGGTACGGGCCGGCCGCACTCGTCGTCAACGCCCCGTCCTGGGAGGAACTGCGGCTGCAGATGTGGCTGACCCTGTGGCTGCAACGCCACCTGCCCGCCGACAGCTGAGCGCAACAAAGCTGTCTGCTGCTGCCCTGGGTCCGGCATCGGACGGCAGGGCCTGCGCCCGTGATCCTGACAAGACAGTGAATCGGAGTCACGATACGAAACGCCTGCTGCGCGAAAATCGCCACTGATGGGGTGCGTCGTTGACCACCGGCCCGCCTGGCTGCGGCACCCGCCCAGCGTCTTCGACTGAGCCAACCGCCAGCCACCACGCGGCATCCACGGTAGGGGGGGGCCGGGGGCCCTGTTCTGGAGGGCCACCGCGTGGGAGGCTGGTCTCAGGGCTGGAGTGGAGTTTTCTCTCCGCCGGCCACCAGGCGTTGGCTAGCGGTGGATGACCCGGCCCCTGGGTGGGTACGTCGTCCACGGTGCGCGGTGCCCCTGCCGGGCCAGGATCAGGTGGGCGTGGCCGGGCGCCTCAGGTCAGACGAAAGGGGCCGTTGCGATGAACGCTCACGAAAAGGCGTCGGGTCACCAGTGGGATTTTGCGGGGTTGCGGGCGGTGTTTTTCAACTGCACGCTCAAGCGCAGCCCCGAGCTGAGCAACACCTCCGGGCTGGTCGATCTCAGTGCCGGGTTGATGCGCCGCCACGGGGTAGCGGTAGAGATCATCCGCCCCATCGACCACCCGATCGCCACCGGGGTCTACCCGGACATGACCGAGTACGGGTGGGCCGAAGACGCCTGGCCGCAGCTCTTCCAGCAGGTGAAGGCGGCGGACATCATCGTGGTGGCCGGCCCGATCTGGCTGGGCGACAACAGCTCGGTGACCAAGCAGGTCATCGAGCGTCTCTACGCGATGTCGTCGATGACCAACGAGGCCGGGCAGTACATCTACTACGGCAAGGTGGGCGGGGCGCTGATCACCGGCAACGAGGACGGGGTGAAGCACTGCGCGATGAACATCCTCTACAGCCTCCAGCACATCGGGGTGACCATCCCCCCGGGCGCCGACGCCGGATGGATCGGGGAGGTCGGACCGGGCCCGAGCTACCTCGATGAGGGCTCGGGAGGACCGGAGAACGACTTCACCAACCGCAACACCACCTTCATGACCTGGAACCTGATGCACCTGGCCCGGATCCTGCGCGAGGCCGGTGGCATTCCCGCCTGGGGCAACCTGCCCCGGGCCTGGGAGAAGGGCAATGATTTCGGATTGCACCCCAACCCCGAATACCGCTAGGCCCACCTCACCGACCACTTGGTGCGCCAAGGCTGCCGGCCGGCCAACAAGGCGCCCGACAGGGCAGACCCGAAGCGCTCTGCCGAGGCGGGACGTCATGGTCGGCGCGAGGATTGCAGACCGGGTCCGGTCGGACGAGAATCCGGAGCATGTCGCAGGCAAAGCAACCGTCCCTGGTGGAATCGATCGCCCGGGGCATGGTGGCCGGTGTCGCCGGGACCGTGGTGATGACGGCCTTCCAGACGTTCGTGGAAATTCCCCTGTCCGGGCGCGAAGCCAGCTACGCCCCGGCCGACTTCGCCGAGAAGATCCTGCCCCTTCACCCCGACACTCCGCAGGCACGCCAGCGGCTGAACTGGGTGACCCACTTCGCCCTGGGAACGATGTGGGGCACGGCCTACGGCATCACCGCCCACACCGGTCTGCGCGGACCCAAGGCCATCGCTGTCGTGTTCGCCACGGTCTACACCACGGACGTGCTGCTCAACACCGCCCTGGGGCTGTACCAGCCCACCACTTGGACCAAGCAGGACTGGGCCATCGACCTGCTCAACAAGTTCGTCCAAGGAGCAGCCACCGGAGTGCTTTACGACAACGTCTTCCACCCCACCACCTCCTAGACTCCGGAGAACGGGCGCGTTGTCGCAGAACAAGCACACCGGTGTTCGAGCGGCCGGGGACAGTCGGTGTGCTACAGGACGCCGGGGCCGCGAAACACCGGTGAGCTGGTGACCTGCCTCCCTACCTGCGGCGGGGAATACGCACCACCCCGTAAGTTTCCCGGCCTCGTCCTGCCGGTGACCGAGCCCACCACCGGGGTGACCACGACCACCGTCACCATCGGTGCCGAGGCCGCCGCTTAGAAGGCTCGCCGAGCCTGACCGCTGTCCTTGCGGACAACCTCCTGCCCGGGTTGGGACCCCAACCCCTGTTGCCACGCGATCGGGACTGATGCACGAACAGGTGACACCTTGACCTGACCTACAGTTTGGTTTCCAGTTGTCGTCGCTAGCCGAAGGCCTTCATGGAAGGCTCGTCGCTAT
>NZ_JBHZTC010000035.1:0-14500 GCF_042879195.1 Kocuria nitroreducens | reverse complement strand
CGTCCCCTCCGAACACCACATCGGCGCCTTCCACGACTGGATCACCGACACCCTCAGCGACACCACCCCGGCGTCCGGCAACTAGGCACCGTCCCCCGGGCGGGACCCGGATCCGCCGTGCGGCTGATGGTCGGCCCGGCACCGCATCGAGCCCGTCGACGCGGTGCCGGGCCGACCTGGGACCCCACCGGTCCGTCCGTCACACCCAGCAGTCGAACACCCAGGCAGGAGCCTTCCATGACCCTCGCAGACACCCTCTCCTCCGTCGTGCAGCCGGCTGTCGTCCCCGCGGGGTCGACCCGCCGGAACGCGCCGTCACAGTTCGTGCTGACCCTCACCTGTCAGGACCAGGTGGGGATCGTCCACGCCGTCACGGAGTTCCTCCTCGCCCACGGGGCCAACATCAACGAGCACCAGCAGTTCGACGATCCGGTGCACGGGCTCGTCCACCTGCGCACCGCTTTCAGCGGTTCGCTCGAGCTGACCCACGAGACGCTGCAGCGGAACTTCGGCCCCATCGCCGAGCGGTTCGGCATGCGCCACCGGATCCACGACCAGACCCCGCCCCGGCTGCTGGTGATGGTGTCGAAGAGCGGCCATTGCCTCAACGACCTGATCTTCCGGTGGCGGGCCGGGGGCCTCGGGGGAGAGATCGCCCTGGTGGCCTCCAACCACGAGGATCTCCGTCCCATGGCCGAGGCGGCGGGCCTGCCGTTCATCCACATCCCCGTCTCCACGGCCACCAAGGAGGAGTCGGAGCAGCGGCTGCTGGAACTGGTCGAGGAGCACCACGTCGACCTGGTGGTGCTGGCACGCTACATGCAGATCCTCTCCGACGACCTGTGCCGCGCGCTGGAGGGGCGGGCCATCAACATCCACCACTCCTTCCTGCCCGGGTTCAAGGGAGCCCGCCCCTACCACCAGGCCTACGAGCGCGGCGTGAAGCTGGTCGGGGCCACCGCCCACTACGTCACGGGGGACCTGGACGAGGGACCGATCATCGAGCAGGAAGTCATCCGGGTGGACCACACCCACGACCCTCGCGCCCTGGCCACCGTGGGACAGGACGCCGAGGCGCTGGCCCTCTCCCGCGCGGTCCGCTGGCACTGCGAGCACCGCGTGCTCCTGGAGGGCTCCAGCACCGTCGTCTTCCGCTGAGCCGTGCGGCCCCGAGCCTGCTTCGACACCGGGGGCGGGGCCGCAGCGTCTTGTCCACCGGCAGGATCCGCCGCCACCCATCGCAGTCCATCCACGCCCACCGAAGGAAACAGACCATGATCGGTTCGGAGACCCTCAACGACTACCTGGAACGTCTGGCATCCCGGGAGCCCACGCCCGGGGGTGGGGCGGCCGCAGCCCTGCACGCGGCCCAGGGAGCTGCCCTGATCGCCATGGTGGCGCGATACACCACCGGCGCGCGGTACGCCCAGCACGAAGAGCAGTCCCTCCGGATCGCCGCCCGCGCCGACGACATCATCCCGGAGGCGCTGCGCCTGGCCGACGACGACGAGAAGGCCTTCGCAGCCGTGATCGCCGCCTACCGCCTGCCCTCCGCCTCGGAGGAGGACCGTGCCGCTCGTTCCCTGGCCGTCCAGCAGGCCACGATCGCGGCGGCCGCACCGCCGCGGGCGCTGATCGGCCTGGCGACGGAGGTCATCGACCTGGGCCGGGAGCTGGCCGAGTTCAGCAACCCCCATGTGATCAGCGACGTGGCCGCCGCCTCCGAGGCGGCCCGGGCCGCCATCGCCACGGCCCTGATCACGCTGGACATGAACATCAGCGCGATCACGGACGAGAGGACCCGGGCGGACTTCGCGGACGAGCTCCAGGACGGCCACGACGCCGTCCTGTCGGCCCAGGCCGTGACGGACCGCGTGCGCGAGAAGGTGATGGCATGACCGCGCACCGGCTGACCGGGGCCCCAGTCGCACAGCGGTTGCGGGCCGAGACCGACGGCAACGTCGCCACCCTGCGCCGACGCGGAGCGGTCCCCGGTCTGGCGGTCGTGGTGGCCACCGACCACGAGGCGACCCTGTGGTACGTCCGCTCCATCGCACGAGCCGCGGACAAGGCGGGCGTGCACTGCACCGTCGTCGACCTCGGGGCCGACGCCGGCGCGGACGAGCTCATCTCGACGCTCACGCTGCTCAGCGCGGACGAGGACGTCCACGGGATCATCCTGCAGACGCCCCTGCCACCGGGAGTGGACGGGGACGAGCTGGTGGCCCACATCAGCGCGGCCAAGGACGTCGACGGCGCCAACCCTCTGAGCCTGGGGCGCCTGACCGTGGGCCAGGAGGCCTTCGCCCCCGCGACGGCCCGGGCGGTGGTGGAGATCCTGGAGCACTACGAGGTTCCCCTCGCCGGCCGGCACGTCTCGGTGGTGGGCCGCTCCACGGTCGTCGGCAAGCCGCTGCTGCAGCTGCTGCTCCAGCGGGACGCCACCGTCACCGTCTGCCACTCGCGCTCCCGGCCGCTCGAGCGGTACACGTCCGAGGCGGAGGTCGTCGTCGCGGCGGTCGGGCGGCCAGGTCTGCTCACCGGAGCGCTCGTCCGGGCCGGCGCGGTGGTCATCGACGTGGGCACCAACGTCCTCGACAACGGCGACCTGGTCGGCGACGTGGAGCCCGTCTCGACCACCGAGGTGGCCGCGGCCCTCACGCCGGTCCCCGGCGGTGTGGGCACCGTGACGACCGCCCTCCTTCTGCTGCACACGACACAGGCGGCGCTGCAGGCCGGCGGGGAGACGGCGTCCGTCCGGGCGTCGGGGCAGGGCGCTTCGGCCTGAACGGGGGACCGCACTCAGGCCGGTGCGGAGCACCGTCCTCCGTGCGGTCCCCCGGCAGTTCAGAGCACCTGGCGGATCTGTGTCTCGAAATCCCTGACGTGCGTGAGCATGATCTCCCCGGCCTCCTCCGCCTCGCCGGCCAGCACCGCTCTCAGCAGCTCGCTGTGGACGGTGATGTGCTCCTGCAGCTGCGGGATGCGGTCCGCGACCACGCACCAGATCCGGGTGGCGAGATTGCTGTAGCGCTCCAGCGTGACCTGCAGGTGGGAGTTGCCGGCCGCCGCGTAGACCGCTCGGTGGATCTGCACGTCCCAGCGCAACGCCTCGTCCCTGTCCAGCCACGCTGTGCCGGCCCCGTCCAGCCGGTCCCGCAGACCCTCCAGCTGAGCTCGTGCGTCCCCGCCGCGCCGCTCTGCCGCGAGACGGGCGGCGAGGGGCTCCAGCACCTCGCGCACCTGCGAGATCTCCGAGAGGGCGGTGATGTCCACGGTGGTGGCGAACGTCCCGCGACGGGAGTACGTGACCACCAGGTGCTCGGACTCGAGCCGTTTGAGCGCCTCGCGCAGCGGTGTCCGCCCGAGCTGCAGCTCCTGCGAGAGACGTCCCTCGTTGAGAGGGGCGCCCGGGGGGATGTCCAGGAAGATCAGCCGGTCCTGCAGCTGCAGGAACGCCTGATCGGCCAGGGAGAGCGGCTCGCCCTGGGAGTGGAGGGACGTGGTGGACATGACGTGGTGTGCACTTTCCGTCGGCGTCGGGGAGCCACCGCGAGCGGACTTCCCCAGGAAGGACCTTTCCCCTACCGTAGCGTCATGCACCGGCAGATCCGGACCGGCACATGACCGAGGTGCTCCGTCGCGCTCCCCCGGTCCTCGCCGCGGAGGCGCCGTCCGGGACCGGACCGGTTCACAGCACGATCCGCATGGTCCGTTCGAAGCTGGTGACGTGGTCGAGGGCGAGGCCGGCGGCTTCGTCGGCGCGCCCGGCGGTGATCGCCTCCAGCAGCTGCACGTGCTCGTGCACGTGCCCGGATACCCCGGGCAGCCGATCCAGGACGAGGCACCAGATGCGGGTGGCGAGATTGTCCAGCCGGACCAGCGTCTCCTCGAGGTGGTCGTTGCCGGCGGCCCGGTAGATGAGGCGGTGCACGTCGAGGTCCGCGCGCATGAACGTCCGGTTCGTCGCATCGCCGCCGGCGAGCTCCTCGAGAGTGCGGACCAGATCCTGCATCTGCTGCCGCAGGGCCGGCGGAGCCGACAGGGCGGCCTTGTGCGCAGCGAGCGGTTCGAGGTGCCGGCGGAGTTCGGAGACGTCGGACAGCGCCGTGATGTCCACCTGCGTGGCGAACGTCCCCCTCCGGGCATAGGAGACCACCAGGTGGTCCGTCTCCAGCCGCTTGAGCGCCTCCCGGACGGGGGTCCTGCCGATGCCCATCTCGGACGCGAGGAGCGCGTCGTGGATCATGGCGCCCGGGCGGATCTCGAGCATGGTGAGGCGGTCGCGCAGCCGCCCGTAGGCCTGGTCGGCCAGCGACACGGGGGCCTCCGGACAGGACGCGGTGATGGTGGCGCTCATGACTTCCCTCCTGGATCGGGACCGGCGGATCGTGGCCGGCGGCCGCAGTTGACGGCGGCTGTCCGTCATCCATTGACACCCCCGACACCCTTAGCATACCTTTGAACCACAGCTGATATATCAAACTCGTATCAGCCTTGCAACGCGATCCGTTTAGGAGCTCAGGGATGCCCGATCTGAACACTCACCTGGCCGAAGCCGACCCGGAGATTGCGGCGGCCATCGACCAGGAGCTGGTCCGCCAGCAGTCCACGCTGGAGATGATCGCCTCGGAGAACTTCGCTCCCGTGTCGGTGATGGAGGCACAGGGTTCGGTGCTGACCAACAAGTACGCCGAGGGCTACCCCGGCCGGCGGTACTACGGCGGCTGCGAGCACGTCGACGTGGTCGAGCAGCTGGCGATCGACCGCCTCAAGGCGCTGTTCGGCGCCGAGGCCGCCAACGTCCAGCCCCACTCCGGGGCCCAGGCCAACGCCGCCGCCATGTCGGCGCTCCTGGACCCGGGGGACACCATCCTGGGCCTGAACCTCGCGCACGGCGGGCACCTCACCCACGGGATGAAGCTGAACTTCTCCGGCAAGCTCTACAAGGTCGCCGCCTACGGCGTGTCCGAGCAGGACCACCGCATCGACATGGCCGAGGTCGAGCGCCTCGCGCTCGAGCGCCGGCCCAAGCTCATCGTCGCCGGGTGGTCGGCCTACACCCGGCAGCTGGACTTCGCCGAGTTCCGCCGCATCGCCGACCAGGTCGGCGCCTACCTGATGGTGGACATGGCCCACTTCGCCGGACTCGTGGCGGCCGGGCTGCACCCCAACCCCGTCCCGCACGCCGACGTGGTGACCACGACCACCCACAAGACCCTCGGCGGTCCGCGCGGCGGGGTGATCCTGTCCAAGAAGGAGCTGGCGAAGAAGATCAACTCCGCCGTCTTCCCGGGCCAGCAGGGCGGCCCCCTCGAGCACGTGATCGCCGCCAAGGCCGTGGCCTTCAAGTACGCCTCGACCGAGGAGTTCGCCGACCGCCAGGCGCGCACCCTGGAGGGCGCCCGGATCCTGGCCCGGCGGCTGCTCTCCCCGGAAGTCATGGCCACCGGGATCAACCTCGTCAGCGGCGGCACCGACGTGCACCTGGTGCTCGTGGACCTGCGGAACTCCGAGCTCGACGGCCAGCAGGGCGAGGACCGCCTGCACCGCGTGGGCATCACGGTCAACCGCAACGCCGTCCCCTTCGACCCGCGTCCGCCCATGGTCTCCTCCGGCCTGCGGATCGGCACCCCGGCCCTCGCCACCCGCGGCTTCGGCGCCGCCGAGTTCACGGAAGTGGCCGACATCATCGCCACGGCCCTGACCTGTGAGCTCACCGAGGAGATCACCGAGCAGCTGCGCGACCGGGTGGCCGCCCTGGCCGAGCGGTTCCCGCTCTACCCGAACCTGTCCACTCCCGTTCTGAACGGAGCGCTGTGATGGCTGATCTGCTGCCGGAGCACCCGGACTTCCTGTGGCACAACCCGGACCCGAAGACCTCCTACGACGCCGTGATCGTCGGCGGCGGCGGCCACGGGCTCGCGACCGCCTACTACCTGGCCAAGAACCACGGCATGACCAACATCGCCGTGCTGGAGCGGGGCTGGCTGGCCGGCGGGAACATGGCCCGCAACACCACGATCATCCGCTCCAACTACCTGTGGGACGAGTCCGCGGCGATGTACGAGCACTCCCTGAAGCTCTGGGAGATCCTGCCGGAGGAGCTGGAGTACGACTTCCTCTTCTCCCAGCGCGGGGTGATGAACCTGGCGCACACCCTGCAGGACGTCCGCGAGTCCGTGCGGCGGGTCAACGCGAACAAGCTCAACGGCATCGACGCGGAGTGGATCAGCCCGGAGCAGGTCAAGGAGCTGTGCCCGATCATCAACATCGGGGACGACATCCGCTACCCGGTGATGGGGGCGACCTACCAGCCGCGCGCCGGCATCGCCAAGCACGACCACGTGGCGTGGGCCTTCGCCCGCAAGTGCGACGAGCTGGGCGTGGACATCATCCAGAACTGCGAGGTCAACGGTTTTGTCATGGACGGCGACCGGGTGGTGGGGGTGGAGACCTCCCGCGGGCGGATCAACGCCGGCAAGGTCGGCCTCTGCGGGGCCGGGCACAGCTCCGTCCTGGCGGAGCTCGCCGGGTTCCGGCTGCCGATCCAGTCCCACCCGCTGCAGGCCCTGGTCTCGGAGCTGCACGAGCCCGTGCACCCGACCGTGGTGATGTCCAACCACGTGCACGTCTACGTCTCCCAGGCCCACAAGGGCGAGCTGGTCATGGGCGCCGGCGTGGACGCCTACAACGGCTACGGCCAGCGCGGCGCCTTCCACGTCATCGAGGACCAGATGGCGGCCGCGGTGGAGCTCTTCCCGATCTTCGCCCGCGCCCACGTGCTGCGGACCTGGGGCGGCATCGTCGACGTCACCCTGGACGCCTCGCCGATCGTCTCCAAGACGCCCGTGGACCAGATGTACGTCAACTGCGGCTGGGGAACCGGCGGGTTCAAGGGAACTCCCGGTGCCGGCTACTCCTTCGCCCACACCATCGCCAACGACGAACCCCATCCCCTCAACGAGCCCTTCGCCCTGGAGCGTTTCGAGACCGGGGTCCTCATCGACGAGCACGGCGCCGCCGCCGTGGCCCACTAGGAGGCCGGACCACCATGCTGCTGATCGAGTGCCCCAACTGTGGGCCGCGCGACGAGACCGAGTACCAGTACGGCGGGGAGGCCCACGTGCCCTATCCCGAGGACCCCAACCAGCTCTCCGACAAGGAGTGGGCGGAGTACCTCTTCTACCGCAACAACCCCAAGGGCCTGCTCGCGGAGCGGTGGGCCCACGCCGTCGGCTGCCGCCGCTGGTTCAACGTCGTCCGCGACACCGTGACCTATGAGATCAAGGCCGTCTACAGGATCGGCGAGCCCCAGCCCGAGATCGGAGGCGTCAAGTGAGCGCCCAGACCCACCGCCTGCCGGCGCAGCAGAGCACGGCCGGCAGCATCGACCGCACGAAGCCCGTGCGCTTCACCCTCGACGGGCAGGAGCACACCGGGTTCGCCGGCGACACCCTGGCCTCGGCCCTGCTCGCCGCGGGACGCATCCGCTGCGGGGACTCGATGTACCTGGGCCGTCCGCGCGGCATCGTGTCCGCCGGCGTGGAGGAGCCCAACGCCCTGGTCAAGGTCGCCGCACGCACCGGGGCCGACGTCGACGAGTCCATGCTCCCGGCCACCACGGTGGAGCTGACCGACGGCCTGCGGGCGTCCTACCTGCGCGGCCTCGGGCAGCTCGATCCCCGCCAGGACGAGGCCCTCTACGACCACAAGCACGTGCACACCGACGTCCTCGTCGTCGGGGCCGGTCCCGCCGGGCTGGCGGCGGCCCGCGAGGCCGCCCGCTCCGGGGCCCGGGTGATCCTCATGGACGAGCAGCCGGAGGCGGGAGGCTCCCTGCTGTCGGGCCGCGACGAGGTCGTCGACGGCCTGCCGGCCCGCGCCTGGGCCGAGCGCACCCTCACCGCTCTGGCGGCCGAGCCCGAGGTCACGGTCCTGCACCGCACCACGGCCTTCGGCAACTACGACAACAACTACGTCGTCGCCGTCCAGCGGCGCACCGACCACCTCGCCGACGCCCCCGGACCAGGCGTGTCGCGTGAGCGGATCTGGCACGTGCGAGCGCAGCAGGTGGTGCTCGCCACCGGCGCGCACGAACGGCCGGTCGTGTTCGCGAACAACGACCGTCCGGGCGTCATGCTCGCCGGCTCGGTGCGCACCTATCTCAACCGCTACGCCGTCGCCGCCGGCCAGGCGGTGGTCGTGGCCACCACGAACGACTCCGCCTACGACCTGGTGGCCGACCTGGCCGCCGCCGGCGTCCGCGTCGCGGCCGTGGTCGACTCGCGCCCGGAGGTCCACGGCCGGGCCGCCGACATCGCCGCGAGCACCGGGGTGCGCCTGTTTCCCGGCAGCGCCGTGGTGGACACCGCCGGCGACGGTGAGGACGGGCGGATCAGCGCCGTCACGGTCGCCGGGCTCGACGAGTCCGGCACGCCGGCCGGTCCCACCACGACCGTGGACACGGACCTGCTCGCCGTCTCGGGCGGGTGGACCCCGGTCGTCCACCTGCACAGCCAGCGCCAGGGCAAGCTGAGCTGGGACGAGCGCCTCGCCGCGTTCGTGCCGGCCGCCCCGGTGCGGGGCCAGCACACCGCGGGCTCGGTCAACGGCACCACCGACCTGGCGTGGTGCCTCACCGAGGGTGCCCTCGCCGGCGCCGAGGCCACCCGCCGGGCCGGCTTCGAGCCCCAGCCCGAGACCCCGCACGCGCAGAGCACGGAGTCCTCGCCCGTCCGGCCGCTGTGGCTGGTGCCCGGGTCCGAGGACGGGTCCTCCGACTGGAAGCGCCACTTCGTGGACCTCCAGCGCGACCAGACGGTCGCCGACGTGCTGCGCTCGACCGGCGCCGGCATGCGCAGCGTCGAGCACGTCAAGCGCTACACCTCCATCTCCACCGCCAACGACCAGGGCAAGACCTCCGGGGTCAACGCCATCGGCGTGATCGCCGCCGCCCTGAACAGCACCGACGTGGGCGGCATCGGCACCACCACGTACCGCGCGCCCTACACCCCCGTGGCCTTCGTGGCCCTGGCCGGGCGACGGCGCGGCGAGCTGTTCGACCCGGTGCGGCTGACCTCGGTCCACCCCTGGCACGTGGCCCAGGGGGCCCTGTTCGAGGACGTCGGGCAGTGGAAGCGACCCTGGTACTACCCGCAGGCCGGGGAGGACATGGATGCCGCGGTGCTGCGGGAGTGCGCGGCAGTCCGCGGATCCGTGGGGTTCATGGACGCCACCACCCTGGGCAAGATCGAGATCCGGGGCCAGGACGCCGGCGAGTTCCTCAACCGCGTCTACACCAACGCCTTCAAGAAGCTCAAGCCCGGCATGGCCCGCTACGGAGTCATGTGCACACCGGACGGCATGGTCTTCGACGACGGCGTGACCCTGCGCCTGGACGAGGACCGCTACTTCATGACGACCACCACCGGTGGTGCGGCCAAGGTCCTGGACTGGCTCGAGGAGTGGTCCCAGACCGAGTGGCCGGAGCTGGACGTGGTGTTCACCTCCGTCACCGAGCAGTACACCACCGTGGCCGTCGTCGGCCCCAAGTCCCGGGCCGTCATCGGCAAGCTCGCGCCCGAGCTGGACCTGTCCAACGAGGCGTTCCCGTTCATGGCCTTCCGCGAGACCGTCCTGGCCTCCGGGGTCCCCGCCCGGATCTGCCGGATCTCCTTCTCCGGGGAGCTGGCCTTCGAGATCAACGTCTCCTCCTGGTACGGCCTGTCGGTCTGGGAGTCCGTCGCGGAGGCCGGCGCCGAGTTCGGCATCACCCCCTACGGCACCGAGACCATGCACGTGCTGCGCGCGGAGAAGGCCTTCCCCATCGTGGGCCAGGACACCGACGGCACCGTCACCCCGCAGGACCTGGGGATGGAGTGGGTGGTGTCCAAGACCAAGGACTTCATCGGCAAGCGCTCGTACGACCGCCCCAGCGCCACCAGCCCCGACCGCAAGCAGCTCGTGGCGGTCCTGCCGGTGGACCGGACGTTCCGGCTGCCGGAGGGTGCCCAGCTGGTCGATCACGGCACTCCCATCACCCCGGAGCAGGGGCCCGTGCCGATGGTCGGCCACGTCACCTCCAGCTACCTCAGCGCCGCCCTGGACCGGACCTTCGGACTGGCCCTGGTCGAGAACGGCCGCAACCGCATCGGTGAGACGCTCCAGGCCCCGCTCGACGGGCAGCTCGTGGACGTCGTCATCGCAGAACCCGTGCTCTACGACCCCGAAGGGAACCGCCGAGATGGCTGAGCAGCTCCTGTCCGACATCACCCGCCTCCGCCGCAGCCCGCTGGCCCACCTGCGAGAGCAGATGTCCGGTGCCTCCGTGGCCGGAGCACGCGGCGTGGGTCTGCGCGAGATCCCGTTCCTGACCATGGTCGGGATCCGGGTGGCGCCCGGCTCGCCCGCAGCCGAGGCGGTCGAGGCCGCCGCCGGTGTGCCTCTGCCGACCGGTCACGGCGGGGTCACGGGCAGCCCCGGGGGCACGGCCGTGGTGTGGATCGGCCCCGACGAGTTCCTGCTGGTCGGGCCCCAGGACGCCGGCGCTCCGCCGGCCGGCTCGCCCGGGCTGTCCACCGACCCCGCCGTCCCCGAGCTGATCGCCGCGCTGGGCGGTGAGCGGGGCGCCGTCGTCGACCTCTCGGCCAACCGCACGACCCTCGAGCTGGACGGGCCGTCGGCCCGGGCCGTGTTGGAGAAGGGCTGCCACCTGGATCTCCACCCACGGGCCTTCGGCCCCGGCACCGCGGTCTCCACGACCCTGGGACCCGTGCCCGTGGTGCTGTGGCGGACTGCCGAGCAGACCTGGCGGATCATGCCGCGGGCCTCCTTCGCCGAGTACACCGCCCGGTGGCTGCTGGACGCCATGACGGAGTTCGCCGCCCCCGAGGTTCTCTGATGGCCCTGTCCGTCCTGGACCTGTTCTCCGTCGGCATCGGCCCCTCCTCGTCCCACACGGTGGGGCCCATGCGGGCCGCCCGGCTGTTCACGGAGGGGCTGGCCGGCGACGACCTCCTCGACTCGGTCTCCAGGGTCCGGGCCGAGCTGTTCGGTTCGCTCGGAGCCACCGGTCACGGGCACGGTTCGGACAAGGCCGTGATCCTGGGGCTGCAGGGCGAGGACCCGGAGACCGTGGACACCGACACGGCCGACGCCCAGGTGCGGACGAGCACGGAGCGCCGGGAGCTGCGCCTGGCGGGGCTCCGTGCGGTCCCCTTCGACCGCCCCGAGGACGTCGTCATGCACCGGCGCAAGTCGCTGCCGGCGCACCCCAACGGCATGACGTTCTCCGCCTACGGGACGGACGGTGAGCTGGTGCGGGAGCGCACCTTCTACTCGGTAGGCGGCGGATTCGTGGTGGACGGTGACGTGTCCGGGGCGGACCGCATCGTCCAGGACACCACCGAGGTGCCCTTTCCGTTCACCACCGGCCGGCAGCTCCTGGAGCACTGCCGGCGCGAGGGGACGTCGATCGCCGGGATCATGCTCGCCAACGAGCTGTCCTGGCGCAGCGAGGAGCAGCTCCGGTCGAGCCTGCTGCACATCTGGGCCGTCATGCAGGAGTGCGTGGAGAACGGGTGCACGCGCACGGAGGCCCGGCTGCCCGGCGGGCTGAAGGTCCGCCGCCGGGCGCCGGCCCTGCGGGCCCGGTTGCGGGAGGCCGAGGCGGCCGCCGACGCCTGTCCTGTCCGGCCGGCGTCCGATCCGCTGCAGGCCATGGAGTGGATCAACCTCTACGCCCTGGCGGTCAACGAGGAGAACGCCTCCGGCGGGCGGATCGTGACCGCCCCGACCAACGGGGCGGCGGGCATCATCCCCGCCGTGCTGCACTACTACGCCCGGTTCATCGCCGGCGCGGACGAGGACGGCGTCGTGGAGTTCCTGCTGACAGCGGCGGCCGTCGGCATCCTCATCAAGGAGAACGCCTCCATCTCCGGCGCGGAGATGGGCTGCCAGGGCGAGGTGGGCTCGGCCTGCTCCATGGCCGCCGCAGGCCTGTGCGCGGTGCTCGGCGGCACCCCGGAACAGGTGGAGAACGCCGCCGAGGTCGGCATGGAGCACAACCTCGGGCTGACCTGCGACCCGGTGGGCGGACTCGTGCAGATCCCGTGCATCGAGCGCAACGCGATCGCCTCTGTCAAGGCCATCAACGCCGCGCGCCTCGCCCTCCAGGGCGACGGCGAGCACACGGTCTCGCTCGACCAGGTCATCAAGACCATGCGCGAGACCGGAAACGACATGAAGATTAAGTACAAGGAGACCTCCCGTGGTGGATTGGCCGTCAACGTCATCGAATGCTGAGCAGCTCCGGCAGCCGCAGGCCGTGTCCACGGCGCCTCCCGCGACGGAGCTGGTGCTGACCCTCGACTGCCCCGAGAAGCCGGGGATCGTGCACGCCGTCAGCGGTGTGCTGCTGGAGCACGGGTGCAACATCGTGGAACTGACGCAGTTCGACGACCGGCGGCTCGGACAGTTCTTCATGCGCGTGCACGTCGCCTCGGCCACGGAGGAGGGCCTCGACCCCGACGCCCTCCGGGTCGACCTGGCCCCGGTGGCCGAGCGCTTCGACATGCGCTGGGAGCTCAGCGAGCACGGGTCGAAGCGGCGGGTGCTGGTGATGGTCTCCAAGTTCGGCCACTGCCTCAACGACCTGCTTTTCCGCGCCCGGACCGGGGACCTGCCCGTGGACATCGTCGCGGTCGTCTCCAACCACCGGGACCACCAGCGCCTCGTCGAGTGGCACGGCATCCCGTTCTTCCACGTGCCCGTCACCCCGGACACCAAGCCGGAGGCCGAGGCCCGCCTGCTGGAGCTCGTGGACCGCTTCGAGGTGGACCTCGTGGTCCTGGCCCGCTACATGCAGGTGCTCAGCGACTCGCTGGCCACCCGGATGGAGGGGCGTGTGATCAACATCCACCACTCGTTCCTGCCCAGCTTCAAGGGCGCCAAGCCGTACCACCAGGCCTACGAGCGCGGGGTGAAGACCGTGGGCGCCACGGCGCACTACGTCAACGCCGAGCTGGACGAGGGGCCGATCATCGCTCAGCAGCTCGTGGACGTGGACCACACCCACGGCCCGGAGGACCTGGTGGCCGCGGGGCGGGACACCGAGTGCAAGGCCCTGTCCAACGCGGTGAAGTGGCACTGCGAGGGCCGGGTCATCCTGCACGGCAACCGGACGGTCGTCCTGCGCTGAGCCGCAGGCCGGTCGGGAGACCGGCGGCACACGGCGCCGGGAGGGCCTCCGTGATGGGCACCCCATCACGGAGGCCCTTCTCACGGTCCGGACTCCCGTACGACTCCTCGCGGCAGGCCGTAGGAAGACGTACCGCATGGAGAGACCTCAGGAGGTCCGGGCCGCACGAGCCCTCACGCCGGCAGTGCGGAGTGTCCCGGCCGTCGGGTCGCGTCACGGCGCAGCCCGTCGCGCCCAGGCCTCCCGGCTCACCCGCTGGAGCCGAATGTCCCGACCGAGCTGGGACGCCGTCCGTTCGCGGCCCCGGGCCACGAACGGACGATCCCCCCGGGGGCGAGTGCCTCCGAGGGGATCGTCCTGCACGCCGGCCGGAGCCGGGTCCTCAGCCTCAGTGGCCGCGGTCGATCCACTCCTGCAGGTGGGGGGCCTCGGCCCCGATGGTGGTGGTGTCCCCGTGGCCGGTGAGCACCTCCGTGGTCTCGGGCAGGGTGAGCAGCCGGTCGCGGATGGAGTCGACGATCGTGGGGAAGTCGGAGTAGGACCGGCCGGTGGCTCCGGGGCCGCCCTGGAAGAGGGTGTCCCCGGAGAACAGCACCCCGCCCTCGCCCAGGTCCGGGGCGAAGAAGCACACCGAGCCGGGCGAGTGGCCCGGGGTGTGCAGCACGGTCAGGCGCACCCCGCCCACCGTGTAGACGTCACCGTCGCCGATGATGCGGTCGAAGCGCGTGGTCGGATACACCTGCTCCCAGAGCATCGTGTCCTCCGGGTGGAGGTACACCGGTGCCCGCAGCTGCTCGGCGACGGCCAGGACGGCGCGGATGTGGTCGTCGTGGCCGTGGGTGAGCAGGATCCCGGCCACGGCCCGCCCGCCCACGGCCTCCACGACCTTCCGGGGGTCGTGGGCCGGGTCGATGACCAGGCACTGCTCGTCGTCGCCCACGATCCACACGTTGTTCTCGACCTCCCAGGTGCCTCCGTCCAGGGAGAACGTCCCGGCGGTGACCAGCTGCTCGACACGCACCCGGCCCGAGGCGTCCGTGCGCGGCACGGCGGCCTGCCGCGCGGTCATCGGGCCGCTCCGGCCGGTGCGGCCACGCCGGTCTCCGCGTCGTCCGCCTGCTCGGCGTCGCGCCCCTGCGCGCCGGTGGCGGCACGGTCCAGTTCCACCACGGAGCGCAGCACGGTGCCGGCCTTCATCTTCGCGAAGGCCTCCTCCACGTCGCCCAGGCCGATCCGTTCGGTGACGAACCCGTCCAGGTCCAGCCTGCCGAGCCGGTACTGGTCCACGAGCATCGGGAA
>NZ_JBHZTC010000034.1:0-20359 GCF_042879195.1 Kocuria nitroreducens | reverse complement strand
GAGGACAAGGACCCGGAGGTGGTCCACCCGCCCGACCCATTGATTGTGGCCCGCGGCCGCGAGGCCGTCGGAGACTGAGCCCGCCCGCATCGCACCCCGGCGGGATTTCCTGTCGGTGAGATGCTTCATGCCGGCCACCCCGTGCGCGTGACAGCGCGGCCGTCGCGCGTGTTCAAGGTGGGCCGCAAGGTCGTGGACGATTGTTCCGCGGAGAGCTGCCGCGGCCGTCGATCTTCCGGCAACACCTGCTCGGGACACCTGGACGGCGGTGTAGAGCCATCGCGGGCGCTGGTCACGGGCAATGCGGAGGCACGACCACGTGCATCCACCAGCCACCCGCTGGATGCCTGACGCTCATCTTCCCCGGGCATGCTGGATGCGTTGTTGGCGCCAACCGGTGGGAGGCATGCCATGACTGAGAGCGATGCACATGCCGGGGTGCGCGGCGTCCAAGACCTCGAGCCGGTGCGCCCACGAGACCGCGTGGAGGCCTGGGACCGTGGCCGGGCACCGGTGACCTCCAGCCCCGCATGTGCCGCACGGCGTCCGCGGCCCGCACCGGAGCCACCAACGGTGTCGGCGCTGGAGAAGCAGCCGACAACCTTCGGCAGCGGTACGCCCACGACGATCCCGTCAGCCCCGCCGGACCTTCACCCTGGTCGCCGCCCCCGTCTCCTGCCTCTTGAGGTGACCCGATGAGCGCTGAATCCGTCCTGACCGCCGCCGAGATCAAACTGCTCAAGGCCAAACGCACCTACGCCAAGAAGCTGCTCGGGCTCCTCATGGACCATCTGCACCACCACCACCCACAGGCTGTGCGCCTGACCGTCTACGCCGATCAGCTCACCCACGAATACTTCATCGGCGAGCTACTGGATCCCGACGGCCACGCGATCGGACTCGATCCTGACAGCGTCGTGGTCGCCCCCGCGCAGGCACACGGTCCCTTCGGGGTACAGATCGGCGTGGGTCCCCACAGTGTGGCCGAACTGTTCCGCCGGGCCCTGAGCACCTACGAGGGACCGTTGGAGAAGCTCTTGCGCACCGAACGCTGCACCGGGGAGCACTACCTGGACCTGAGCCGGACGCACTGACCCTCACTGAGGGCTCTGCCAGGTGGTGCACCCCCGTCCTCGACTGCCGCGGCGCCGGAAGAACCTTCTTCTGGACGTCACGACGTCTGCTCGACATGTCCCGCAGACGTCGGTCCGGGGAACATCGGGTGAGGTGCTGGGGGCCCCGTCCGCGGCCTCCTACTCTGGGAGAGCACCCCGCGCCGGGCAGCACCTCAGGAGAGGAACACGCACTGTGAGTACCTCAGAAGCGGAAGAGCACCGAGAAGTGATCACCCAGTGGGCGGCGTCCTTCAACGCCCACGACGCCGTGGGCGTGGCCGCCCTCTACGGGGAGGACACCTGTGTCGTCCACCCCGCCTACCGGCAGCCGCTACGGGGGCGCAAACCCGTCCAGGACGACGCCCGGGCCTTCATGATCGCGCTGCCCGATGTGAGCGGGGAGTTGAGCCGCGTCGTCGTCGGCCAGGACTGTGCAGCGGCGCAGGTGACGATCTCCGGGGTGCACGCCGGGCCGCTGGTCCTGGCCACCGGGACGCGTCCGCCCACCGGGCGCCGGTTGCGGTTCACGGTGGCGTTGTTCTGCCGGTTCGGGCCCGAGGGCGAGATCGTGGAGGAACACCGCTACTACGACGTGGACGACATCCGGCGCCAGCTCGGCGACGGAGAGCATCGACGATGAACGCACCTCCGGAGCCGGACCCGTGCGTCAGGCGTCCGGGAGTGGGTCGCCGCCCGCACCGACCACGGCCGGCCGTGGTGGCCCGAGCAGCCGGTGGAGCGGAAGGGCGCCTCCACTGGAGCTACTCGATCGCGTTGGCCGAGCAGATCACCCCGCGGATCCCACGTCGTCGTCCAAGAACGGCACGAACTCGGCCCACGCCCCGCGCCACGGGCGGCTGATCGCCGGGCACGGGGCGCCCCACTTCTCCTTCACCGCCGCCAAGGCGGCCTCGGCGGCAGCCGCGGTCGGGGCGGTGAGAGCAGGTTTCAGACCCCGGGCGAGCTCGTCCCAGTGCTTCGGCGAGGCGAGCAGGGTGATCGGCGTGACGGATGTGAGGAACCCCACCACGGGAGCCGCCGCACGGGCCCCAGAACGGTCAAAGCCGGCCGGCGTCGAAACCTAGAATCGACATCGTGCCCCTGGATCTGGAACTCATCCTGCTCAGCACTGCCCTGCTGCTGGCAGCGGCCCTGTGGCCGGCCCTGACCAAGGCCGTCCGCCGCAAGCGGCCGACCACGACCGGCGGACGGATCCGGGCCCCGTACACCACGGTGCTCGGCTTCTTCGGGCCCGTCGCGCTGACCACGGCCGCAATGGCCCTGATGGTGACCGCCCGCTTCCTCTGAGCCGCCGCTGTTCCCCGGGGTGGGGTGCCACCACTGCGCGCTGGGCGTGTTGCCGGCCTTGGCCGGACTGGAACTCGGGCATCTGCCCCGCACCTGCTGGCCCGTCTTCGGGCTCCGCCGGCCATCCCCCCCAAGATGACCGCCCACGTCAGGATCGCCCCGGTGATCAACGCCCCGGTGGCCAAGCTCTCGGCGAGACCATTGCTGATCGGAGCTGATCCGGTCCGGGCAGCAATGGCTTTGTGGCTGCCGTTCATCAGCAGGATGTGGCAGATCTACCCGGTGGTCTTCGTGCTGCGGGCGGCCTCAGCGACTGGTGGGAGAGGATGGGTCTCGTGAGCACCGCACCTGAGACTCGCGCACCGGCCTCTGCGGCACCGTCCTGGGTGCACCCGGTCACCTTGAACCCGGACCTGCTGGAGTCGGCCGCGGTCACGCCGCGGATGCCGGCCGAACCCACCCACGACCAAGCCGCGCACACCTCCGGTCCCGACACGGGCGACGCGGCCCCCGAGTCACCGAGGCTCACACCACAGCGTTCACCGCACTGCGATCAGTACAGGGAGGACAGATGACGGATCCGCTCACCGGGCGTGTTCTGGTGGTCGACGACGAGGTCGATCTGGCGCAACTGGTCGCAGGCTATGTGCGCAAGGCCGGGTTGGAGGTCGCGGTGCGCCACGACGGTACCGAAGCGGTGGCCGCGGTGCGGGACTTCGCCCCGGACGTGCTGGTGCTGGACCTGGGGCTGCCCGGGATCGATGGGATCGAGGTGTGCCGTCAGGTGCGGACCTTCTCCGACTGCCACGTACTGATGCTCACCGCCCGCGACGACGAGATCGACAAGATCGTGGGCCTGTCGGTGGGAGCCGACGACTACGTGACGAAACCGTTCAGCCCGCGCGAGCTCGTGGCCCGGGTCCAGGCCATGCTGCGCCGGGCCCGCGTCCGCCCCGCACCCACTTCAGCACCGGCAAGGCAGGGGCTGGTGATCGGGGACCTGGTGGTGGACCAGGCCGCCCGTGAGGTTCACCTGGCCGGGGTCGCGGTGGTGCTGACGCGCATCGAGTTCGATCTGCTGGCCGCCCTGGCGGCCCACCCGCACCTGGTGCTCTCGCGCCGGCAGCTGGTGGAGATGGTCTGGGACACCGCCTGGACCGGGGACGCGCACCTGGTGGATGTGCACATCGGGCGGATCCGCAAGAAGCTCGGCGACGAGGCCGCCAGCCCGAGGTTCATCCACACCATCCGCGGGGTCGGCTACCGGATGGGCACCGGGCGATGAACACCACTGCTCCGGCCCGGAACCGGTCCTGGAGTCCGTTGACCATGCGGTTGATGTTGGCGCAGACCGCGGTGCTGCTGATCGGCTTGATCATCGTGGTGATCACCGCCGTGCTGGTCGGGCCGTCCATGTTCTACCACGAGCTCATCGAGGCCGGTCACGCTGATGAGGCCGACGGGCTGAGCCACCTGGAGGACGCCTTCCGCTCGGTGAGTCTCACGGCCTTGGCCATCGGCGGGCTGCCGGCCCTCTACGCTGCCGGGCTGCTCAGCTCTTATCTCTACCGCACCGTCGGACGCTCCCTGGCCTCCTTCACCACCGCCGCCGAAGAAGTGGCCGCGGGCAACTTCGACGTACGCGTCACCTCCACGGGACTGGGCCCGGAGTTCGACTCCCTGGCCGGCTCCTTCAACGAAATGGCCGCCAAGCTCAGCGCGGTGGACGCCACCCGACGCCAGATGCTGGCCGACCTGGCGCACGAGATGCGCACCCCGCTGGCCAGCCTCAAAGGCCACCTGGAGGGTATCGAGGACGGGGTCGTACCCCTGGACGAGCGGACCACCGGAATCCTCTCCGCCCAGATCACCCGCCTGGAACGCCTGGCGCGGGACATCCGCCAGCTCACCGCCGCCGAAGAAGGCATGACCCGGCTGCAGCTCACCCCCCAGGACCCCCAGCACCTGGCGGCCCAGGCGGTTGCCGCCATCGAGACCGACGCCCTCAGCAAGGGCGTGTCGATCACCTCGCTGAGCACCGGCACGAAGATCACCTCGGTGCCGCTGGATCTGGAGCGGATGGGCCAAGTGCTGAGCAACCTGCTGGAGAACGCGTTGCGTCACACCCCGCCCGGGGGCACCATCACCCTGCACACCGACTACACCCCAGAGGCGGTCGCCTACACCGTCACCGATTCCGGGGAAGGCATCAGTGCCGAGCACCTCCCGCACGTCTTCGAACGCTTCTACCGCGCCCCCACCGGCCGAGAGGCCCACCGCGGCGGCTCGGGGCTGGGACTGGCGATCAGCAAGGCCCTCGTCGAGGCCCACGGCGGAACATTGGAGGCCACCAGTGACGGCCCCGGCCGCGGCGCCAGCTTCCGGATCCACCTGCCCCGTCATCGACTCACCGACTGAGCCCGTCAGAAGGCTGATGACATCCGGGCCAAGGATCCGGGGAACGAGGAGAAGCCGAGGCTGCCACCAGCATTGTGGAGGCCTGGAAGCGGGCACGGCCCCTGAACGGCGGTCGGGTGCAGTGGCGCCTACCGGTCCGGGGTCCCGGGGGTCCCGTTGAGGGCGAGCCGGCGAGCGCCCTTCACGCTGCGCCCGATCACCCGCTCCAACGGCCCCTGGCCCAGGGCCCGCTGCCAGGCCACCGCGAACAGTGCCGCGACCACCAACTGGACGACGTACCACAGGTAGGGCTCGTCGTAGTGGACCTCGAAGGACAGGGCCATCAGGTGGGCGGTGTACAGGCTCAAGGTCATCGCGCCCATCGCCGCCAGCGGCAGCAACCAGGCCTCGACCGTGCGGGCGATCAGCAGGAGCGCCCCGAGCACCGCCAGGCCCACGCCCAGGCTGGCCGCGATCGCCAGCGGGGTGTTGGTGTGCGGGGTGGCGATCGCCAGCCACCACACCGACTCGGAGAGCAGCGAGTCCGGGCCCCAGATCAGGGCCTCGGCCAGCTCCTCCTGCCCCAGCGAGGAGGCATCCAAGAGCCGCTGGTACCCGCCGAGGGCGTAGAGCAGGAAGTAGGAGGTGACCCGGGCGAAGATCGCCACCCCGATGCCGACGACCAGCAGCCGGACCTGGAACTCGCACTTGCGCAGGTTCAGCCGGCCCAATCCCATCCCCACCAGCAGATAGGTCATGTACGGCAAGGCCGGATAAGAGCCGGTCAGCAGCAGTTGGGAGATCGTCCCTGCCGGCTCACTCACCACGTCGGCGAACGTGGGGTTGGACGAACTCCAGTCGGGGAGCACGCCTGTCAGGCCCTGCATCAGGAGCGGCCCCATGAGCCAGAAGACCGCCGCGCAGCCGAAGAGCACCTTCGGGCCCGCGTGCAGGAACGGAACAGCCAGCAGGAAGAAGACCCCGTAGTAGATCAAGATGTTGTCCGCCGGGGCGTCTGCGGGCATCAGCGCCCCGATCAACAGCCCCACGATCGCGATCAGCACCGCCCGCACGGCCAGTCCGATCCGGTCGGCGGTCATCGTCGCGCCTTCGTGCGGGTGACGCCCACCGGAGGTCAGCGCCAGCCCGACCCCGGCCAGCAGGGCGAACAGCGCCGCTGAATCCCCCGAGAAGATCAGGTACGACCAGGTCGGTTCGTCGGTCGCATCGTCGGAACCGGGCAGGATGTGCACCGATATCAGCCCGATCAGTGCCAGCCCACGGGCCGAGTCGATGCCGACCAGCCGGCGCGCCGGCCGCACGACGGCGTCGTCCGGTCCCTCTGGATCGGTCTTCCCCGCCCGTGGCATGGCGCTCATGACTCCCCCTGATCGAGCCGGCCCTCTCAGGGGCCGGTCCTGTGTGCGGCAGGTGCGGCCGCGTTCGTGGCCCCGGGACATCCGGGGCCGATCTACTTCCAGGGTGTCGGTCACCTCTGGCGGCGACCTCTCGGGGTCCTCAAGATTCCGTCACAATCCCGACGGGGTTGCGCAGCCGGTGAGTCCTCACCGACCCTCGGCCCACAGGTCCTCGGAGTCCCCGGGAACCCTGGCGGACATCACGCTGGCCGCAGAAGACTCTTCTGGGCTACCAGGGTTTGCCGCGTGCGGGCTGACTCCGACCCCAGCATCGGCGGGCACGGCTGGTGAGGGCCGGTCCCCACTGGTGCTCACTTCCGGTGGAGCCGGCAGAGCCGGTGCAGTACGGTGCGGCGGGTGGCTTTCACGCTGGTGCTGAGAACCCGCTCCAGCGGACCCTGGCCGAGTGCTCGTTGCCAGCCGACGGCGAACCAGGCCGCCGTCCCCAGATGGATGATGAACCAGGCGTGGGGCAGGTCGTAGTGGACCTCGGAGGACAACGCCACCAGGTGGGCGGTGTACAAGGTCAGGGTCATCGCCCCCATGGCCGACAGCGGCAGCAACCAAGCCCCGAACTCCTTGGAGACCAGCAGGAAGAGCCCCAGCACCAGCACTGCCACGCCCAGGTCGGCAGCGATCGCCAACACGGGATGGGTGTGCGGAGCAGTGCTCACCAGCCACCCAGCGGTGTCGGTGGGCAGCGACTCCGGCCTCCACACCAGCACCTCCCCCACCTGGCCCTCGCTCATCCCCCCGGTCCTCAGCAACCGGTCATATCCGCCGAAGGCGTAGAGCACGAAGCAGGAGATGGTGTGGGCGCAGATCACCAGTCCCGCTCCCACCCCCAGCAGGCGGACCTGGATCCTCGTGTCGCGCAGGTGCACCCGCCCCAGACCCAGCCCGACCAGCAGATAGGTCATGTACCGCAGGGCCGGGTAAGTGCCGGTCAGCAACAGCCGGGAGATCGTTCCCGCAGGCTCGTCCACCACGTCGGCGAACGTCGGGTTGGAGGAGCTGTATGCGGGGAGGACATCCATCATGACCTGCACCAGCAGCGGACCCACGATCCAGCAGACCGCCGCGCAGACGAACAACGCCGTCGCGGACAGGTGCAGGAACGGGATCGCCAGCACGAGGAACGCCCCGTAGTAGATCAAGATGTTGTCCGCCGGGGCATCCTCGGGCATCAGCGCCCCGATCCCCAGACCCACCACGGCGATCAGCACCGCCCGCACGGCCACCCCCACCCGATCGGCGGCCAGCCACCTGCCGGTGTGCGGGAACCGCCCCCCGGAACTCAGCGCCAGCCCCACCCCGGCCAGCAGGGCGAACAGCGCGGCCGCATTCCCCGAGAGGAGCAGATACGGCCAGGTCGGTACCTGGGTCCGGTCGTCACCGTCGGGCAGGATCTGCGCCCACATCAGCCCGATCAGCGCCAAGCCGCGGGCCGCGTCGATGCCCGCCCACCAGCTCGAGGACCTGCGGGCACCGCTCGTGGCGCCCGCCAGAGCGGACCCTTCCGTCCTGGACGTCCAACTCATGACTCCCCCGACCTCCCAGGCCCGCCCCGACACCCCCAAGGTCCAGACCCGAGCCGTGCTCGAGGTCCCACCCAGGGACCATCCTGCGCTCAAGGTCTCTGCTGCACCTTGCGGGCCGGTTGAGCGATCCTCAAGATTCCATCAACTCCCGAGAGCCGGTCGACGACGGACGAACACCGAGCAGATGTGGCGGGGCGCTCTCTCGTCATGGACGCAACCCCACTCCCACGAGGAGCCCGGTTGCTTCCCTACGCGCGGGAACAGTCGACGACATGACCACGGCTCTCGGCGGCACGCTCGAGGAACCCGCAGGACCGCACAGGAACCTTGACCGCGGCACCGCAAAGCAGCGGTGTCGACTCGGCCGCTGACCGTGCCATGTGTGAAAGTTCCCTTGCGGGCCTCCTGCCGATCCTCACCGGGAACATCTGCCGCATCCGTCTCGCCTGCTCTGCGGGTACGCCGGTTCAGAGGTCGCCGTCCGTGCACCAGGTCCACGGCGGCGTATCCGAAGTGCAACAGCTCCGGGCCGACGGCGACGCAGGGCCTCGGGAGAGGTGCCTCTTTCCCCGACGGCGCTGAACAGTCATCATCGTCAGAGGACTGAGTCGCCAAGATCGGAGGAACACCCGCCATGTCACGGGCCCGCGTCCACAGCTTCTCCATCTCGCTCGACGGCTTCGGCACCGGTGAGGGTCTGAGCCAGGACGCCCCCTTCGGCCACGCCGGACAGAGGTTGCACGAATGGATGATCGCCACCCGGTGGTGGGAACCCGGCGGCAGCAGTGGCGTGGACGACGCTTTCGCCCAGCAGCACGGTGTGGACATCGGCGCCGAGATCATGGGAGCAGGGAAGTTCGGCTATCCCGGATGGCACGAGGACCCCGGGTGGAAGGGTTGGTGGGGTCCCAACCCACCGTTCCACACACCCGTCTTCGTCCTGACCCACCGACCGCGCCCATCGATCGAGATGGAGGGCGACACCACGTTCCACTTCATCGACGCCTCACCTGCGGAGGCGCTCGAGACGGCGCGCCAGGCCGCGGAGGGCCAGGATGTGCGCATCGGCGGAGGCCCCACCATGGTCCGCGACTTCCTCGCGGCCGGGCTCATCGATCACCTGCACCTGGTGGTGGTCCCGATCCTGCTGGGCCGTGGCGTGCGCCTCTGGGAAGGACTCGAGGGTCTGGAAGAGGACTACCAGGTCGAGGCCACCTCCTCACCCACTGGAGTGACCCACCTGACCTTCACGAGAACGAGCTCCTGAACCGCCTCGGACGGAAGTCCGGCAGCTGCCGCTCCCCCATGGTCCCGGTTGGACGATGCGCCGTCCACGACCACCTCAACGGCATCCGCGCAGATGCCCCGCATGGGCCACTCCCGGATCCACCGGTACAAGGTGGCCCTCGACATCCCCATGTCCTCGGCGCCGCCCACCAAGCTCATTGCCGGCGGTCCTCCGCTCGGCCGTCGAGTCGGTGCTCCCCTCGCGCTGGACCTCCAGCTCCATCTGGGCCGGGTTCACCCGGGAGGTGGCGATCGCGGTGGTGGAGCCGGTGATGGAAGCCTGGTCGGGATAGACCTCGAAGTGGATGTGCGGCCACCGGCCGGTGTAGCAGGCCGGGAAGTTGCTGGTGAAACGCGCTTTCCCGTCGTCGTCGGCGATCTGCACCCCGCGCAGATAATTCCGGTCGGTGACCCCCTCGGAGTACATCGAGTACCGGCCCTCCCGGTCGCAGTGCCACACATAGACGGCCACCCCCGCGAACGGCACCCCGCCGTTGGCCAGGTCAGCGATGGTCAGCTCCAGCGTCATGGGCATGCCCTCGACGGTCCCGCTGGAGTCCCCGAAACTGGAACGGAAATCGTTGCGCACGATCCCGCTCTGCTCGAGCACATCCGGGCCGTTGGAACCGTCCCCGAGGTAGGGCCCGGCCGTCTCGTCCGGGATCTCCTCGTTCACCACAGCCGTGGCCGACGGCGAGGACAAGGCCGACGCGGTGGCCGAGGGCGAGGCGGAAGAACTCGAGCCGGAGGTAGCGCCGGTGGTCGCTCCACACGCGGCGAGGCCGACCGTAGCGGCGCCCATGCCGAAGAGACCCAGCCCCCGCCGCCGGCTCACCAGCGTGCCAATGTCAAAGCCCAGCCCCTGATCCACCACCTCTTCCTCCGGGCGGGGCTGGCAGCGCCCTTGGTAGGTAAGCATCGTCTCGTGCTGGGGGTGCGGATCCATCGGTTCTCCATCAGTAGGGGGGTGACTGCTGAGAACGGTAAGCAAACAAGCTACGCCGGTGCTGAGCCAGGCCTTGTCGCAGGCCTTCCGGATTTCGGGTGTTCCCGAAGCCCTGTCACCGTGCAGACCCAGGACTACACCGCCACGACGGGGCCCAGACCGCGCGACGACAGGCACAAGTCGGCACCACCTACCGCGACACCACGGTGGCAAAGCCAATCAGTGGGACAGTGACCCGCCGGTCGAGGACCAGGACCGTGCCGGTGTCCTCGTACGAAACCTGCATCCCGTCGTCGGTGTGCCACATCAGTCCGCGATCGACACCGTGGAGCCGGAACCGCCTCGGGCAGCAGAACGCCACAGGCGCGCCCTCTCCACACGGCCCCATGAGTGGGACCGCCCGCGGACGTGTGCCATGAATATCCCCTACTGCAACAACTACGGCGCGATCGGGTGGTTGTCAGTCATGCATGACGGAACGGTGCTGAAACCAGAGGCGCACCTCGTAGATCGTTGAGGCGATCAGGACTGCGATGAGCGCCAGCAACCATCCGAAGGCGAGCCAGCCGATCAACGGTGGGTCGTAGAGACCGATGATGTCGATCGGTGGCTCGACAGCCCAGGGCCCGAAGTGGATGACGGTCAGGAAGATCGCCCCACCGCCGGAGAGGAAGACCCAGGTCCCGGGACCGATGACCCCCGCGCGGGAGAGCGCCAGTCCGGTCAGGATCAGCGGGTAGATGATCAGGCTGAAGGTGAACGCGTTCACCTGCGCCGTGAGCGGCCAGCCGACGTGGTTGCCGCGGATGATGTGATCGAGGTGATGACCCACAGCGAGCATCAGTGCGATGAAGATCAGTGCGTAGAGCCGTCGATTATGCATGTCACTCCCGCCTGATGGGGTGGCCCGTGATCCGATCACCCTGACATATCGCAGTGGGGAACGTGGTCGGCACACTAGCGTCCCTGCACGGATCTGACCGGGGGCGTCCAGCTTTGGGAACCGCTCGGTTCCGGTCGGACGCTGGTCAGGGCGTCCGAGCACTGCGTGACCGAGGTTGAGGTGTTCGCGGCGCCCTCCGGTCGCTCGCCGACCGAAGGTGTGCTACAGCATGGATCGTCGAGGACCCGGTCGTGGTCCAGCGTGGTCATTCTCCGGTCGAGGCGGCGCCTCGATCCCGAGCGGTGCGGAGGTTGAGTTTGTGGGAGTAGGCGATGGAGCCGTAGCGGAACAGGTGCACCGCGACCCGCAGCTTCAGGATCCCGGCGATGCAGCTTTTCGTACTGTGACGAGGATGTCGTGCTTACAGGTTGAGCGTGCCGCTGGCGGGAACCGCCCCGATCGGACCGATCAGTCACCACGCTCAAGTACGCAGGGCCGCTTTTCCACGTACGCGGAGGACACGATGAGGACCGCCTCCACCTCCGCCGCACCGAAGACCTCGTCGATCGCGCACGCCGCCTGCCCGCCGTGCGATCAGGCGAAGGCGTCGGCGCGGGCAGGGTCGTGGCGGAAGACGACGCCGAGGTCGGCCATGTGGCTCGGGGCGTGTACGGCATCGATGGACCCGGCGCCGAGGAGGGCGAATCGTGGCATGCCCCCGGCCCTCAGGAGACCATGATGTCGAGCAGGTTCCGCATGGTCGTCGCGACCTTCAGGAAGTCGTGCTCGTTGGCCTTGTCGCTGAACATCTCCGACACCCACCAGCCGTCGTAGCCGGTCGACTTGATCGCGTCGATCCACTGTTGCAGCGGGATCGCGCCGCCGCCGATGACGACGTTGCGGTGCACACTCTGATCGGCGACGTCGTTCGCGCGGTCGAGGTCGAGTCCGTCGGAGATGTGCACGGCCTTGATGAGCTCCTTCGGAGTCGCGGCGACCTCCTCGAGCGTGTCGCCGGTGGTCCAGTAGTGCCAGGTGTCCAGGGCGATGCCGACGTTGTCACGACGGGCGCGTTCGATGATCTCGAGCGAATGGCGGTGCCGGTTGAGGTTCGACCAGGCGAGCGGCTCGAGGTAGAGGTCGAGGCCGTGGCCTGCCGCGATGTCGGCGGCCTCCCGCACGTTGGACGCGGCGGCATCCAGCGCCTCGTCCTCGGTCAGTCCGAGCGTCCCGCGGTAGCGGAGATCCGCGGCGGCGAGCTTCCCGGCCTTGAAGTCCTTGACGACGTTCCAGTCGACGGGTCCGGTGCACAGCTGCAGGATCGGAGCGCCCAGCACCTCGGCGATGCCCGCCATCCGCGTCACTTCGGCCAGGAAGTCGGCGCGGCCGTCGCCCTGGCGCTCGAGGTCGAGCACCGCGCCGAGCCCGGTGACCTCGAGATCCTCGAGGAGCGGCAGCAGCGACTCGACGGAGTACCCCGCGTCGAGGTAGCGGTACAGCTTCGGGCTCTGCAGCTCGATGCCGCCGTACCCTGCGGCCTTCGCCACGGCGATGTCGTTCACGACGTTGCCGTAGAACGTCGTGGTGACGTTCATCGAGAGCTTGGTCATGGTATGACTCCTTCGGGTCGACAACTTTGTCCTGACAATAGGACTGTGAGAATTAGAGTGCACTGAACGGTCAACGTCAAGCCGGGTATTTGCGCTGCTCGGCTGGCGATCGACGCAAGGAAGGTCTCCGAGACAGGCACGGGCTCGTACCGCCGGATCGGTGAGCAGCTGGATGTGCATCCCGGGGCGCTGCGCACCGGGGTCAAGCAGGCCGAGACCCACGAGGGGATCCGCTCCGGACGCATCACCGATGACCGGGACCGCAGCAGCGAGCTCGAACGCGAAGCGCGCATTGCAGGCCGACCATGGTCATCCCAGTCGCCGGTACAAGCAGCTCGCGCTCCGCCTTCACGCGAAGGACGCTTCCGCCACACCAGTCGCACCGGAGTGCCGGATGCGCGCACGCTCGTGGAGACGGTGCTCCCGGCGCCCGTGGACAGCCGCGACCACCCCGCAGCCGGGGCGCTCCACCGGGCCGGGGGCCGTCTCGATCGTCGGCGTCGTCGCCACCGGGCTGTGCTCGACGGAGAGCACGCGGACGTCGGGCCGGTCGAACAGCGCGCACGCGGGAGCCCTATCGGGCATTGAGGACGTCGAACGCCGGGCGACACCATGCCGCTGTGCGTTCGGCCCGCGCTGTGGCGGACGCTCTGCACTGCCGGGGTCGGCTGCTCTGAGCCGGGACGGTGACCAGCCCTGAACTCCTGCGGTGATGACAGGTCCGGCTCGGGGCATCCGGTGCACCGCACGAGCAGGACGCCGTGCATCCACCGCTCACCGATCCGGTGGTCCGCCCAGCCCTCAGTTATAGGTGGCCAGGTGGTTGAGCATGCTCTCGTCCACGCAGATGCCCAGGCCGGCCGTGGACGGAGCGCTGCCGCGTCCGTTCACCGATCGGGGCTCGTAACCGCCGATGTGCTCCTGGGTCCAGTCATTCATGAACGACACATTGAACAGACTCTGCGGCGCGGTGCTCGCGGCGAGGTGACTGACCGCGGCGGTGGTCAGGTCCCCTCCCCAGGTGTCCTCCAAGGTCACCTTCAATCCCAGTGACTGCGCCACATCACGCAGCAGTGCAGCCCGGGTGAGTCCCCCGGCCCTGCTCAACTTGATGTTGACGGCCATGGCCCCGGCCTCGTACTTGGCGCGATACAGGTCATCGACGGTGACCACGCACTCGTCGAGGACGAGGGGCAACCGCATGCTCCGGGACACGATGATGTTGTCCTCCATCGAACGACAGGGCTGCTCGATGTAGACCGGCAGGCCCTCCATCGCCCGCACCGCCACGAGCGCTTCCCCGATGTCCCAGCCCCCGTTGGCGTCGGCGAGGAGCCGTACGGACCCGCCCAGGGCTTCGACCACGCTGCGCACCCGGGCGGCGTCCTCGAGAGGGTCGTTGCCCACCTTGAGCTGGAAGGTCTTGATCCCCGCCTCGCAGCGTTCGCGCACAGACGCCACCATGCGCTCCGGGGTGTCCAGGGAGACGGCCTCATAGAGCGGGAAGTCAGCGTTGAGCACGCCCCCCAGCAGGGCGACCACCGGCTGGCCGGTGATCTGCCCCAACAGGTCCCAGCAGGCGATGTCCACCACGCTCTTGGCGGCCTCCTGGCCCAGGAGGAGATCGTCCATGACCCGGCGGACGGAGGAGATGTTCGTGGGGTCGAGACCGATCAGGGACGGGACCAGCTCCCGAAGAGCAGCTCGCACACCGTCGGCGAAGGTCGGGAGATAGGTCCCGCCCAACGGCACGACCTCACCCCACCCCTGGGCACCGGTGTCCGTGGTGAGACGCACCACAGTGGAGGACTGCGTCCTCGCCCCACGCCCCCCGGACATGACGTACTCCCCATGGGCGTAGTTCAGCTCGTAGGAATACAGGTCCACGCGGGTAACGGGCATGACTCTCCTGACTCGAATTGAGGGGGTAATGCATTACATCCCTGAAGATGGTTTCAGTATGTCCTCCGGGGAGGTCACCGGGCACAGATGACGGTGGGGAATGAGGCACGCGTGGGCGGCTGTCCCCACGGTGATGCCCCGCGCGGTCCGCACGGGGTCGGATACTGGAACCGTCATCGCGACGCCGCCGAGGTGCCTGCCGTGACGGAACCGGCGTGCAACTCGGCCCTATGACCTGCAGGGAAGACGAAGCCGGTTCGAGCTCTGCTGTCCACGGGCCACCTTCAACCGCTTGGTCGTCATTCCTCCCCCGATCCGTGTCGTGGCGGCGTTCAGCGCAGCACGAAGCCGGGAACGAGCGGGTCTCGAGGGTCCGCCTCGAAACGGTGTTCACCGGTTCGGTAGGCCATTCCTTCGACCTGAGGGATCACCGCGGGACTCCCTCCGACTTCCAGGCGGTCCACGACGCGTGCGGTGAAACGGGAACCCACGATCGAGTCATGGACGAGGACCCCACCTTCGGGCAGTTCTCCCTTGGCGGTCAGAGTGGCGACCCGGGTCGCAGTTCCGGAGCCGCAGGGAGAGCGGTCCACCTGGCCGTCGGCGAAGATGGTCACGTTGCGCTGGTGGACCTGACCTTCCTCCTCGGCCGGGAGCCGTTCGTAGACGATCGTGCCGTAGACGCCGCTCAGCCGAGGGTCGATCGGATGCTGGGCGTGGGCGCTGTCGTTGAGAGCCCACTTGATCTCGCGTCCGATGGCGATGAGTTCGGTGATGTTCTCAGGGGTGACCGTCAGACCCAGGGAAGCCGCATCGACCTGGGCGTAGATGGCTCCGCCGAAGCCGATGTCCACCGTCACCTCGCCCCGGGAGGTGGACAGGGGCACGTCCTCGGCCAGGACATAGCTGGCAACGTTGATGAAATCGACCGAGGTGGGGCGGTCGTTCTCGGTGTGCACCCGCGCAGTGACCCGGCCGGAGGGCACATCGATGGTCACGTCGGTGGTTCCCGAGACATCCGGTGCCACCAGACCGTTCTGGAGAGCCCACACGCCCAGGGCAATGGTGCCGTGACCGCACGCGGTGGAGAACCCGTCCTTGTGCCAGAACAGCACCCCGAAGGCGGCGTGCTCGTCGTCGGGAGGCGTGATGAAGCCCCCGTACATGTCGGCGTGACCGCGGGGTTCCAGGCACAGGACCTGCCGCAGACCGTCGATGCCGTCATCGGTCATCGCGTGCACTCGTCGTTCAGCGACCGACTCGCCGGTCAGCTCGAAGGGGATGGTCTCGACGATGCGGAACGGCTCACCGGCCGTGTGGTAGTCCGCGGTCCGGATGGGGGTGTTCATGGTGTTCCTCTCGTGACTGTGTGTTCTGGACTCTTGCCTGCTCTGCTGCCTGCTCTGCCGCGCGGGCACCGAGGGGTAGATCAGGAGAGGCGCCGATCCTACTCCTAGAGGTCTATCAGTTGACGAACGCGCTGTTCTGCAGAGACCAGGACGTTCTGTCCGAACCGTCCTGGCATCATGGTCATCATCGGAGCCCGCACAGGAACCCGCACTGCGAAGCAGTCCGCGGGAGACCCAGCCGAGGCCGGGGGCACGACGGGGATCATGTCGACGAGCATCCCGGGGTCGAGTCAGAGGCCGGTGAAGGCGGTGAAGAAGCGGAAGAACACCGATGCGGCCACCGCGACGTAGGCGATGGCCACCAGCGTCCAGGCCCACTCGGTGGCGAAACGCACCAGCCCGGCCGGGGCGGGGATGACGCCGTGGACCAGATTGCGCACGGTGAGCAGGACGGACAGCGGGATCTTCGCCGCCCAGACGATCATGCAGTACAGGCACAGGATGCAGATCGCGAACAAGGCCTGGGACCACAGTCAGATGCGGCGGCTTCCACGGCCACGGCGGCGGCCAGGAGGGCCCGGACGATGGGCTTGGCCGTGGGGGAGTTCCGCCGGCCGCTGGTGGGGGAGGTGGTGCTCACGAGCTGTCCGTTCTGTGCTCGGGCACGTGGTGTGGGTCCATGGGCCGGCGCGGACGGCAGAAGACGCCCGCGCCGGTCAGATGCGGAGAGAGGGGTCAGTGGGCGCAGCAGGAGCAGCCGGCCCCGCACCCGTCGGCGCAACCGTCGCCGTCCTCGTTCAGCAGGACGGCCACCGGCGAGCAGCAGGCATCTCCGCGCCAGGCTTCCAAGCCTTCCTTGAGCGCGACGGCGGCGATGACCAGGGCGGCGATCGGGTCGGCCCAGGACCAGCCCAGGGTGCTGTTCAGGAGAAGCCCCACGAGCAAGACGCCGGAGAGGTAGGTGCACAGCAGGGTCTGCTTGGAATCGGCCACCGCCGAGGCCGAACCCAGTTCTCGCCCGGTGCGGCGTTCGAACCAGGACAGGAAGGGCATGATCACCAGGCTCACCGCCGCCAGCACGATCCCCACCAGGGAGTGCTCCGGCTCGGCGGCCCCGAGCAGGGCGCGGATCGCGTCGACGGTGACGAAGGCGGCCAGCCCGAAAAAGGAGAACGCGATCATCCGCATCGCGATCTTCTCCCGGTGGTGGGGGTCGGGAGCGGCGAACTGCCAGGCCACCGCCGCCGCCGAGAGGACCTCCACGATCGAGTCCAGGCCGAAGCCGATCAGGGCGGAAGAGGAGGCGATGGTGCCGGCGGTCAGGGCGATGATCGCCTCCAGCACGTTGTAGGTGATCGTGGCGGCCACGATCCAGCGCACCCTCCGGTGCAGGATCGCCCGCCGAGCGGCGGTGATGGGCTCGGGGCCCAGGGTGAGGGAGGTCATGCGCAGGTGCATCCTTCCGGGGAGCAGCAGGTCGGGTCCACCGTGACCACCAGCTCCAGCAGATCGCCCAGAGCAGCTCCCAGGCGGGGGTCGGCCAGGGAGTACCAGATGCTGCGCCCCTCGGCCGTTGAGGCCACCAGCCCGCACCCGCGCAGGCAGGCCAGCTGGTTGGAGATCACCTGCTTGGACACCCCCATGGTCTGGGCCAGCTCCGAAGGCCGGGCCGGGGCCTCCCGCAGGGACAGCAGGATCCGGGTGCGGGTCCCGTCGGAGAGGGCGTGGCCCAGCCGGGAGAGCGCCGAGGCGTGGGAGAGGGTCACCGTGTTCACACCATTTACAGTACACGAAACTGTGTACCGTGAGGGGCATGGCCCCGGAGCGCATGCAGGCGCACAAGACCTATAGCAAATGCATGAACTCCCGTTGATCGCTGACCGCTAACCGGCCATATGCAAGGCGGTCCTTTGGCATAGTGAACGCTATGACTCTGCTCGACCGCCCTCTGACCTACACGGAGGTCGGCGCCACCGCCGGGCAGTTGCCCGACGGATACAACCATCTGAGGGTCCACCGGGTCATCGGCCACGGTGAGTCGACGTTCCGCCGCGCCGCGGAACGCCTGATGAGCTGGCAGATGCACCGAGCAGCCGGCCTGACCGTCGCGGCCACCACACCCCGCATCGAGCAGGACAGCCGTGTTCACCTGCGCCTGGGATGGCACCTGCTGCGGATCTCCTTCGGATGCCAAGTTGTCTACGTCGTGGAGGAAGAACGCCAGCGCGGCTTCGCCTACGGAACCCTGCAGGGCCACCCGGAGCAGGGCGAGGAGAGGTTCTGCGTCGAATGGCGGGAGGACGACGCCGTCGTGTTCACCATCACCGCCTTCTCCCGGCCGGGCACGTGGTGGTCCCGCGTCCTTGCGCCGATCAGCCACCGATTGCAGCAGCGATACACCCACCGATATCTCCACGCTCTGCAGCGCCCTTTCGAGCGCCGGCGAGCGTGCGCCACAGGAACCCATCCGGGCGCCCCCTGCGAAGAGATGACTCCCCGGGCCGCCAACAGTAGTCCTCGGACCTCAGATCGCCGCTGAGCACAGAGACTGCCTACCTCGAGCCGCTGAGGAGACGACTGCGGGCCGCCGACCCTGGTGGGTCGACGGCCCGCAGCGCGTGGAAAATCAGGTCACCGGTCGAACCGGGCGCCCTCCGGCTTGGACGGCAACACCATGAACACCAGCACCACGAGACCACCCACGTAGGGGATCAAGCTCAGCAGGTAGAACCAGCCGGAGAAGTTGGCATCGTGCAAGCGCCGAACGGCGATCCCAACGGAGGGCACGATGTGGCTGAGCACGTAGATCACGAGCAGACCCGCCACGAGCATCCCTAGGCCGCTGAGGTTCCCATTGGCGTCGGAACCGGCGGCCATGAGCACGCTCAGCACCAGGGCGATTGCACCCTGGTAGAGGGCCACCCACCAGTACTCGGAGCGGCTGGCCCGGCCGGAGAACTGGGCGTACTTGGCATAGAAGCGCTTGACCGCCTCACCGAAACCGACCGGCACCCCGGGTTGGGAGCCTCGGTGCTGGAGGTTCTGCTGGTGGTAGCCATAGGCGCCGGCCTGCGGCTGACCGTACCCCTGCTGGTACCCGTACCCCTGTTGCGGCTGGCCATTGCCGGACTGGGGCTGACCCTGCCAGTGCCCCGGCTGGCCGTTGCGGTAGGCCGGCGGCTGATCCAGACCCTGCTGGGCCCGACCTTCGGGGTGCGGATAATTCGGGTCCTGACGGCTCATCGCGGCTCTCCTGGATGGAATCAATGTCTGGCCGCATCGTATGTGCAAATGCACATTACGGGTGGTCCCCACTTCGGCGGCGACTGGTCGCGCCCCGGATCGCCGACGCACCCGTGGAGGCCATGAGCACCCCGACCGACACCACGACGGCCGCGGGCGACGGCGTGCTGCGCGCCTTCGACCTGTCCCACCTGAACCCATCTCGCCAGCCCTTTCAGTAACCTCGAGTGCACCATTCGGGTGTGTAGGACAAAGTCTGACCGGTTGCGGTGTTCACGATCGTTATCAGCATGGGAACATGCTCCATGGACTGCTTGAAGGACTGCGGGACCTGCACGTACTTCACCGACACTGCCAGCGTCAGTGAAGTGGCCATCCCGGTGGTCGGAGCGATCTACGTGCTGCTATGGGCCGCGATGCTGGGGTGGTACCGGCGCAAGGACGAAACTTGGTACAAGGCTGGCACCCCGCGGTGGCTGGTCGCCTGCGCGATGCTGACTCTCCCGGCCGCTGGGTTAGCTTCTGTCCTCTTCGTTGCTTGGGCGTTCATGCCCGGCAATCTGTGGTGACAGTTAGCGGGGACCATCCAGAACACCAACCTGCACTGCAACGTCCCAGGTCGCGCATGTCGTTGGGCGGTGTGCTCTAAAGTGACCACGCCGTTACCAGACCACCTGTCATTATCTAAAGCACACGAACCGGTAAGGTGGGCCCACGAGCTCACGGGGATCCATGACGAACGGCGTGTCATTGGGGTGGCACTAGTGCCGAGGGGTTGAAGTACCTCAGCATTTGACGGGGTGGGATCATGGGTTATGGCGAATCATCCTGCGGCCCCGCTGCTGTTGCGCCAGGGCGACCGGGAGACGCTGCAGAGGCTCGGGCGCTCCACTTCGGTGCCCGCGGGGCTGGCGCAGCGGGCGCGGATCGTGCTGCTGGCCGCCGAGGGCATCTCGAACACCGAGATCGCGCAGAAGGTGGGTACGACTCGCAACACCGTGATCGCCTGGCGGGCCCGCTACGGGCAGGCCGGCATCGCCGGACTGGTCGACCACGACCGGTCGGGCCGTCCGCGGCGGATCGACCACCGCGCGATCGTGGCCGCCACGCTGAGACCGCCACCGAAGAAGCTCGGGGTCACGCACTGGTCCTCACGCCTGCTGGCGGGACGGCTGGGCATCGATCACACCACGGTGGCCAAGGCCTGGCGGGAGTACGGTGTGGCCCCGTGGCGGGAGGGGACCTTCAAGTTCTCCACCGACCCGGAACTGGTGGCGAAGGTCCTCGACGTGGTCGGGCTCTACCTGGCCCCGCCTTCAGAACGCGATCGTGCTGTGCGTGGACGAGAAGTCCCAGATCC
>NZ_JBHZTC010000033.1:0-22078 GCF_042879195.1 Kocuria nitroreducens | reverse complement strand
ACGGTGGCCGCGCCTCGTCTGGAACGACGAACTCGGCCACCGAGCGTTACACCATCATCCGGGACTCAACTGAACGATGACGACGCGACATGAGGGTCGACTCGAACTTACGTGGACAAACAAGGACCGCAGGCTTCTTGCCCACGACGTCGGAGACACGTTTGAGTGGGTGGACCCTCACGACCACCGGGTGGCCGAAATCCGGCTTCTCGACTCCGTCGCTAGCATCGGAGAGACAGCGTCCGAGGATCAGCGAGCCCAGGACAACCTTTTGATTCGAGGCGACGCACTTCATGGCTTGTCTTCCCTGACAGCCCTTCCAGAATTCCGCGACGAGTACGTCGGCAAGGTGCGGCTGTGCTACATCGACCCACCCTTCAACACGGAGCGTGCCTTTGACCAGTACAACGACGCGCTACAGCACTCCGTGTGGTTGACCATGATGCGTGACCGTCTCAGCCAGATTCGGCAGTTGCTGGCTGAGGACGGTGCAGTCTGGCTGCACCTGGACAATTCGGAGGTCCACCGGGCGCGTCTGGTCATGGACGAAGTCTTTGGAGTCGAGAACTACCGCAATACCGTCATTTGGAGACGCACGACGGGCAAATCTGCCGCGGTGCGAAATCTTGGCACCATGCACGACACCATCCTTGTGTACGCCAAGTCGGAGGCCACCAGGTTCCGACCCATTCTGCTTCCCTACGAAGAAAAGTACCTCAGTGGTAAATATGGAAACAGAGATGAGCGGGGCCAATACCGACTCGATAACCTGACTGCCACCGGGGTTCGAACAGGATCCAGTGGACAACCGTGGCAGGGTGTTGATGTCACGGCTAAGGGCCTTCATTGGCGTGCACCGCAAGCGGAACAGCTCCTGGGCCCGGATGCCGCAAAAATGTCCACCATCGAAAGGCTGGACGCGCTTCTGGCGGAAGGCTATATCCAGTTGCCAAATAAATCCGGGGGCACCCCCCAGTTCAAGAGATATCTGGATGTCGAAGGCGGGGTGGCTGTTGGCGACCTGTGGACGGATATCACGGTCCTGAACTCGCAATCCAAGGAACGCATGGGCTTTGACACGCAAAAGCCTGAACAGCTCATTGAGCGCATCGTGAAGATCGCCACCGACCCCGGAGACATCGTCCTGGATTGCTTCGTAGGTTCAGGTACCACGTCAGCCGTGGCCCATAAACTGGGTCGCCGATGGGTCACCATTGAACGTTCCCCCAATACGGTCGAACACTACATCGTGCCCCGACTGCAGGCAGTCGTAGAAGGTCGAGACGATACCGGCATCACCAAGTCGAGCGCATGGGCCGGAGGCGGGGGCTTCCGAGTGCTCGACGTACATCCGTCCATGTTCGAACGCACCGAAGACGATCGTGTCGTCGTGGCGCCATGGGCAACAGGGGGCTCGCTGGCAGAAGCAGTAGCAGCGCAAGCGTCTTTCTCGTATGACCCGGACGGAGCACCGTTCTGCGGGCGGAAGGGCAAGACCCGGCTTGCTGTCATCGACGGACTGCTGAACCCGGAAGTGCTCGACTTGCTGGTGTCATGGTTGGACGAAGGCGAGCTCATGACCGTTTTTGGAACCGCTGTTGACCCCGACTGTCACGCAGCATTGGCAGCCCTTCGAATGGGGTCCAACGTCAAAAAGATCCCGCAGTCCATCCTGGACGACTACCGGCGTTCCTTCCGTTCACGTACCAGCGTGATCGATTGGCCGAGCGTGGTTCTTACCCAAAACGAAGCGGACAAGGAGCTCGTCCATTGAGCGTCATCAGCGTGGACCTTGGGGCACTTACTGCAGTGTCCAAGCGGCTCGACCTGCGCGAGCCAAATAGGGAAGCGGTGGAGTCCATCGCTTTCGAGCTGGTCCGCCACTACGACATCGAGAAACGGCCTGCTCCTTTCGAAGGTGTCGTGGACTCTGCCACCGGGATGGGAAAGACCTACATATTCGCCGGCGCACTCGAGTATCTTGCTCTGGTTGAAGGGGTCCGCAATTTTGCGCTCATCGCCCCCTCGAGAACGATCCTGGACAAGACCGTCGCCCAGCTCACGCCCGGGAACCCAAAGTCGATCACCCATGGAATGAACGCTCCGCTCGTGGTGATCACGGCGGATAACTTCAATACTCCCTCTATGGCCACAGCCATGGAGGACGACTCGCAGGTGAAGCTTTACGTCTTCACCATTCAGTCTCTGCTGAAGCCGTCGACGAAAGCAGGTCGCCGAACCCACGATTTCCAAGAGGGACTCGGGTCTGGTCTGTACCAGCGTATGCAGGAAGCAGATGACCTGGTGGTGTTTGCCGATGAGCATCACGCGTACTACGGCAAGCAGTTCTCCGCGGCAGTGCGCGAGCTGAATCCCTGGGCTCTCATCGGCCTGACCGCCACACCCCACAAGTCGACGCCGGCCGACCAGATTATTTTTCGTTATCCCTTAGCTGCGGCGATCGCTGGTAAGTACGTCAAGACGCCCGTCATCGTGGGTCGTCGCGATGACAAGCACGACCCCGTCACTAAGTTGCTCGACGGTACGACCTTGTTGGAACGCAAGCGTGAGCTCGCGGATGAGTGGGCCGCGGCGCAGGGGGTGTCGCGGGTCAATCCGGTCATGCTCGTTGTTGCACGGGACATCACTGAGGCCGAACATTGGGCGAGCATTGTCAGGTCCTCAGACTTCAAGGGCGGCGCCTACCGAGATGCTGTCCTCGTCGTCCATTCCAAAGCGGTGACCGCGGCCAAGGAAGAAACTGAGCTACGCCGCCTCCAAGACATAGAGCACCCTGACTCACCCATCCGGGTCGTTATCTCGGTGCAAATGCTCAAGGAGGGATGGGACGTCAAGAACGTGTATGCGTTGCTCTCCACTCAACCCTCGCTGTCGGACGTCCTCACTGAACAAGTCCTCGGACGCGGCCTGCGCCTGCCCTTCGGTGAGTACACCGGCATCGAAATGCTGGACACTCTTGAGGTCCTCGCGCACGACAAGTACGAAGACTTGTTGCGGCGGAAAAACGTGTTCTCCGAGCAGTTCATCGATCACAAGATTCGGGCGCATTTGCGCACAGACTCTCGGGGCAACACCGTCGTTGTGCGAGAGGTCGAGGTGGTCGAGAACCCTGTCCTCCCCGAGCCTGCTCCACCAGTTGCGGAACCGGGGAACGACAGCTCCGGCCCCGGCAGATCCGCGGAGACAAATCCCGATACTGCCCCCACGACCGTCAACGCTGGGTCAGCCGTAGAAATTCGCACCGGAGCGCCGTCCTTGGCAACCATCGACGCACGTAGTGAATCCGCTCTGGAGCAACGGTTCCGCCTCAATACGGAGATCGCTCCAAGGCGCCCGGTGCAAATACCCATCCTGCGTCCGATGGCGGTGAAGTCCACGTTCTCCTTAACGGACATCACTGACCACGAGCAGTTTCGTCGGCTTGGACAGAAGATTCGCACTTCCCCCGACGACACTCTGCGTCGGACCGTCATATCGGCAGAGGTCTACACTGATCCCTTCGTGGGATTGAAATCCACCCGCTTGCGTACTGCAGAAGCAGTGGATCGGATCGAGGCATCCGGTCTTGTCTTCACCATGCCTCAGCTGCGAGCAATTCTTACTGATGCGGTCTTGGGGCTTGGCATTATTGTCGCACGACGTGATGACGCCGGAGTCGAACGGCGAGCCATCCAGCCCATTCTGGATGCGTTCCTGGATGGATTGAATGGTGGAGCAGACACCATCCTCTCTGCGTACCTTCAGCGAGCCACAGCTTTGCTCCTGGACGCGGTCAACAAGGAGTATCGACGTTTTGCCTCTGCTCCACAGTTTGAAGAAATCGTGTCCCTGACGACCATCGACAAGATAAGGCATAACACCCGCCCGGTCACCGGCGACAAACATGGCCACTTTGACCGTGGACAGGCCTACGAGGGATGGCAACGTTCCGTTTATTCCATAAACTGGTTCGACTCCGCCCCCGAACGCGATCTGGCTCTTCTGCTCGACGAGGCTACGCAGGTCAAGGATTGGTGCCGCCTACTCCGTAACGATCTCCCAATTTTGTGGGCTGCATCTGGTCAGCGCTACAACGCCGACTTCATCGCTACTACCCGCGAAGGCTTCTCCTGGGTCCTTGAGGTCAAAGCCGACAATCAAGTGACCAACGATGAAGTTATGGCCAAGAGGGAAGCCGCCAAACGCTGGGTTAACAAGGTCAATGCATCAAACAAGACCTCGGACACATGGAAATACCTTCTTGTAACGGAGACTGACATACGCACCGCGCGAGGATCTTGGCCGGCTCTCCAACGCCTTGGGCAGTGATGTTCAGAGGCCAGGGCGAGCGACTCCCTTCTCAGTGGATAGGACCAGTACGCCGCTGGAATGCACCCGAGCGGCGTGGTCCTCGGGCCTCTGTCCGATGTCTGAGAGGTCCGGGGCCCACATTCTCCCACTTTTTTGTGCAACCCCCAGCAACTTGGCGCGATTCACCACCTGAATTTTCCAGGTGCTTCCTCTGCCAGGCTTAGAGTTCGTTGCATAATGCGGTGCGCTGCCGGTGACAGGAGAGCGCAAAAGTGGTCTAATGCCGACTTCTTACGCAGTGTTTAATCAGCTAATGATGAACTCATCCCATCGCGAGTAAGACGCTCGCCTCCAATGCATTATCTCGTGCGAGCTGATATTCTTTTGTCTCTTTGGGATTGATTGTATTCGAGAGTTACCTTTTCTACATCCAGGCCATCTTGAATGGATTTCTTAGCAATCTCATACGCGCGCGCACTAAGCCCTTGATATCTAATGCTTCCATTTTTTGTTTTACGACAAAAGTATGCAACATCGTCATTTTTTATATTTAAATGCTCTATCAGGGCATAGCCCTGCTGTTGGGTCAATCCAAGTTTTTTTCCAAATTCAGAAAGCTTTCCCCCATACTCTTCAAATGGATCCATAGATCGATAAGCCAAAGCTTCCTCGTCTCGCTTGGCCTTTCGAACCGGGATAGCCTCCGCAGATTTACCGACCCGAAGGATCACCTCTTGCGCGTCCGACTCGGGCGACACGGGGGCAACATTCAAGGTGGCCAAACCAGGAAGAATTTTGGCCCATTCGACACCTTTGCGAAGCTCCTGCTCCGCTCGATTCACTTCCGCTTCTGTGGGCGGGTCAGTCCGCCCGGTGGCCGCGCCATCCAAACTTAGAAGCGGCCGTAGTCGAGCGCGCGCCTCCGGACCCTTCCGCGTTCCCGGGGCCAGGTAAGCGGTGACTGTGGCAAGCTCCTCTTCTACGAGTGTCCGCAAATCTTGAGGTGGCTCCGTGCTTACAGGGATAGCCCGTCCTGGCAACAGGTCAGTTAGGGTTTCCTCGAGTTCATCCTTGAGAAGACGTCGAAAGAGAGTTATGGCAGACCTCATGTGGACCCACAGCAGTTCTTCACTCATGGTGATCGAGTCATGAGTGGCGCAATCTCGATCCTGCTTTAGAGCCGAAAGGAGAGCTCGCTCATCATTTGTTATCACCTGCATATCGTCCCGTGCGATGCCGATGCAACGGCCCAGGGAATGCGTCAGTTCATCCCCCTTATCTCGGACGGTTCCGCGCTTTTGGTATATGACACTTTTGATGAGCATTTCGAATGCATGGCCCAAAAGCATTGGAACTGCATGGTCCCGGGCTATCGGAGAAGGACGATTGAAGATCTCGATCGCCAATGTCAAAGATTCCACCGCGCTGTCCCGGTATAGCATCGCCTGCCGCCTCATTCTCATGGGATCAGTATGCATTCGCAACCAGACAACGGGGGGCCCGTGTCCCGATACTGCCTTCTCCCTTCTCGGACCTTGGTCTCCAAGCGGTGCATCTGATCTTGCAACGCAAGGGTTGTACGTTGCCTTGGTTGCGAGACTGGAGCCGATGCGAGGGAATGTGCGCCCTGGTGCCGACTTGGGGTGGTTGACCCCATAGCAGTGTCAGGAGATCCTGACAGTGTCAGGGTTTCATGACACCTCGGAGGTGGATGTGCTCGATCCCCATGGGCAGCAGGGCGTGACGGCACCGCACGCGGCGTGGGAGCTGGGGGCGGCCCTGGCTGACCATTCTGTGCCGGTGGACGACCGTGACGGGGTGGCGGTGGCTCAGTTCCTGCGCATGGCTGCTGATGCGTGGGCCGCCGCGAAAACCGATGAAGCCGCCGATCGAGCTTTGGAGCGAGTGCGGTTCCTGCGCCTGCTGGAACGCGGGGCCGGGATGGCGCTGCGCGATGCCGTGGCGGATTCACGGGGGAGCGGGGCCTCGTGGGCCGGGGTTGGCTGGGCGCTGAACACCTCCCGGCAGAGTGCCTATGAACGATTCACCGACTGACTCTGTCTCTGGTGGGGGTTCGCCGGCGGGTGAGACCGAGTCTTAGGGGCTTTCGACGCGCTTGGTACGTCTCGCAGGTCATGGGATGCGAGACGTCTCGTCAGACTTTTTTGCGCCCGCATGATTCCGCGGCTCTGCCTGTCTCGTAGCTATGTGCTTTATCCATGTCCCTAGAATTGGATACTCAACGTTGGTTGCGAGACAGATGAGGTGGACATGGGGAAGCTGATCGGGTATGCCCGAGTGTCGACACGGCAGCAGGACGCGGACCGTCAAGTGCATGACCTGCTGCATGCCGGCGTGCGGCGCGATGACCTCTATGTGGACCATGGGGTGTCTGGAGGCCGTGGTTCGCGTCCCGCTTTTGACGAGGCGGTGGCTGCGCTCGAGGAGGGTGACACGTTGGTGATCACCACGCTGGATCGGTTGGGGCGGTCGACGCAGAACATGCTGGTCTTCGCCGAAGCGCTGCGGGGGAGAGGCGCCGGGCTGCGCGTCTTGAATTTGGGTGGGGGAGACGTGGACACCGCCACCCCGATGGGCTCGATGGTGTTCACGGTCATGGCGGCCTTGGCGCAGATGGAGCTGGAGATCAAGCGGGAACGCGTCACCGACTCGGTGGCCAAGCGCAGGGCCGCCGGCAAGGACCTCGGCGGGCGGCGCCAGACCTTTACCGACTCCCAGATCCGCAATGCACTTCGGCTGATCGAGTCCGGGGAGCCGGCCACCCAGGTCGCCCGCGACCTGGGCATGTCCCGGGCTACCCTGTATCGGCGGATCCGGGAGCTGCCCTCCACGGTGGCGTAAAACCTTCCTCAGGTGGCCGTTTTGCCTGTTGAAGCCGCTCCCGGACGGACGAGGCAGGAGCCTTCCGACGCGCCGCTGGAGGCGTGGGACGACTGCAACCCAGAGGTTCCCTGACTATCGCAGAGGAGGCCCGCGCGCCGCTGACGACTATGTAGGTCTTCATGGCTAGCGTCGACATCAGGTCGACCCAACAGCTTCCTTTGAGCGTCGGCCGGGGGCGCGGAGGAGATTGAGAGCGGACATGAACAGGTGCTACCAGGTCGAGCGGTTGCTGGGCGGTTGGTCGGGTCTCGCCGGGAGGTACGACTGCTGATGACCGAGCAGACTACATCCGTGGATCTGGAAGCCACTGAGTCGGTTGACCCGAGGGCGATGCTAGCCAATTGGGCGAATGCGAACGATGAATGGGTGCGCCTTCTCGTATCTGATGTGATCGATTCTGGGCGCCCTGTAGGCGCAACGATGAATGACAAGGCTTACCAGCTCTTTCGGCAGGAAAAGTCGCTTGACAAGCGCGACCTACCGGCTGTCGCGATGCTCGACATCGAAGCGCGCCAGGACGTGTCTGCGCCGCCGCTGACCCTGACCCGTGTTTCGGAGGTTCATGGCGTCAATGCTCTGGTTCCCGGCGCCGTAATCGAGCCGCACGAGGGTCTGACGATTCTCTATGGGGAGAACGGCAGTGGCAAGACCGGATACTCACGCGTCTTCAAGGCCTTGGCGAACAGCCGTACCGCTGACACGATCCTCGCCAACATCGACGCCGATGCTTCCCACGGTCCAACCGCCAAGCTGGAATTCAAGCTCGGCGATGATGAACAGACCTTGACTTGGACGGGTAATCGGGGAGTTTCGCCCTTCACGCGCATGTCGATCTTCGACAGTCCTGCGGTGTCCACTCACGTGGACGAGGACCTCGATTACGTTTACGTCCCTGCCTCGCTTGCCTTGTTCAACCACGTCACGGCCGCGATTCAGGAAATAACCGCCCGGATCGACATGGCCATCAGCGCACTCGGCACCGACAGTTCAGGACTGCTCTCCCGGTTCCAACGCGGGTCGACAATCTACCCGATGATCGAAACCCTCGGTGCGTCCACCGACCTGGTGGACCTTGAATCGAAGGCCGCAACTGGCGAGGATGTCGACAAGCAGCTTGACGCGCTGACTCAGGCCGTGGCCGCTCTGCGAGCCAATAACATGGGCGCACAGATCGCTGGTCTCAAGGGTGAACAGCGTGTCCTCACGCAAGCGGTGGCTGCCGGCGATGCACTCCTGGCGTTCGACACCTCCGCATACAACGGAGCTCTGGAGAAACGTGCGCAGCTCGACAGGGACTATGAGATTTTCCGCAGCGAGCTATTCGCCGCCGCAGACCTGCCAGCCGATCCAGACGATACGTGGAGCGGCTTTATCAAGGCTGGCGAGACTTACCAACAACATCTGGTTGAGATCAGCGCACACGATGTGGGCCGATGCCTCTACTGCCGCCAAACCTTGCTGGAGCCTGCACGAGATCTTCTCGCTAGGTACTCGACCTACCTCGAGGACAAGATTTCCGCGGACATCCGCGCCACGGACGCCGCATTGGCCGATATGAAGCGTCAGGTCGCCAACATCCAGAGCAACGAGCTCGTCGCCTTTATCGACGAGTACAAGGAAGCCGAAGACAAGCCCCTCTACTTCCCGCAGGTGGAAACTATCGAAGGGATGAGGAAAGTAGTAGCCGGCGCGCTCGAGCTGGATAAGTCGGTCGACCTCAAGATCGCCGATGTGGTTGCTACGCCAAGGGACGACCTCCATGTCGCCCTCAAGACCGTCGGCACCAACATCATGGATCTGCATGCCCAAATGCAGAGCCGGACCCAAGTCCTCGACCAGAAGCAGACCGAACTCCTGGAACTTACGGACGCCGTTGAGCTCGGCAAGTCCTGGCCGCTGATCGAAGCGCAAGTCAAAAGTGCCAAGGAGGTGGACCAGCTCAGGACCCTCAAGCGCCCGCTGTCGTCAGTGGTTCGGGCCGTGACCGCGCTGGCCAAGACCGCCAGTAACCAGATGATCAATCAAAGCTTCGATGCGCTGTTCCTCGAGGAGTGCAACGCCCTAAGGGCACCAAGTCTGAAGCTGCAGTTCGTTGGACGTGAGGGCAAGGCTCAGCGCCGCAAGATCATGAGTGGTCGGCACAAGCCGTCCAAGGTGTTCTCCGAGGGGGAGCAGAAGGTGCTCGCTCTCGCTGACTTTTTGGCCGAGGCGCGGCTGGCCGGCATCACCGCACCAGTGGTCTTTGACGACCCTGTATCGAGCCTCGACCACCGCCGACTCAAGGAGGTTGCGGGGCGCATCGCGCGATTGGCCGAGAACAACCAGGTCATTGTCTTCACGCACGACATCCTGTTCGCCACGACGCTCCTCGCCCTATTCGAGAAGTCCAAACGCTGTGTCTACTTCCAGATCACCGGCGAGGACGGCAAGGGCAAGGTCACCCGTGCGACAGGTCCGCGCTGGGACACGCTGGGCGGGATCAAGGGCAAAATCAACGGCGCCATTCAAGCCGCGAAGCAGCAGGAGGGCGAGAAGCGCGACGCCAGCGTACGTGTTGGCTACGGCTGGCTCAGGTCGTGGTGTGAAGTCTTTACCGAAACCGAACTGCTCCAAGGCGTGACCCAGCGCTACCAGCCGAACGTCAGCATGACTCGGCTACCGAACATCAACACCGCCAGGCTCGACGAAATCATCCCCAAAGTCACGGAGATCTTCGAAGAAGCCTGCCGGTACATCGACGGCCACTCTCAACCACTCGTGACGCTGGGTGTCAGCCCGACGCTAACTAAGCTCGAACAGCACTGGGCCGAGTTGCAGGAGTTGAAGAAGACCCACGAGGGCAAGTCAAAGAGCACCACGTGACAATCGGTAGGGACCGTCTCGCCAACAGGCAGCATTCGATCCCGCTTCAGTAGCCTTTCGCTTTACATATGGCCCGTTGGCGGTCATGAAGCCGGGCGGGTTAATCGCCGCATTGCGCGTGTGCGGCGCTCGAGTGATCGCTATTTGGGAGCGGGTGGATTGCTCGAGACAGAGCATGCCGTCCTTCGGTGAACAGCTGCAGTGCAGGGAGGAGGGTCAAAGTCGGTGCCGGGGGAGGATCATGGGTGCCAGTAGGTCAAGAGGCGGCGTGGTGGCCGGCCGTGAGGCCGGGTGTGGTGTGGTGGAGGTGGATGTGGTGGGATCGGATTCGTCGGTGGTGGAGCTGGCTGGCGCTTTTGCCCGGTTGCAGGGGTTGTTGCTGGATGCGGGTACGGCCGCCGGTGCGGTGGCCGAGCTGGCGGAGGTGGCCCAGGACCTGATCCTGTTGGCGGTCGGGGCCGGGGTGACGCTGATCGACCAGAACGGGCAGCCGAGTTCCTTGGCGGCCACCGATCCGGGGGTGGAGGCGGTGGATCGGATGCAGTACGCGGCCGGGGAGGGCCCGTGCCTCACAGCCTGGGACACCGTGACCTTCCAGCGGGTGGAGGACACCTACACCGAGACCCGGTGGCCGGACTGGGCCGCGGCCGCAGCCGCCACCGGGGTGCGTTCGGTGCTGAGCACCCCGCTGGTCTATCAAGGGCAGGAGATCGGGGCGGTGAAGGTCTACGCGGGTGAACCGGAGGCCTTCACCGAGCATGAGGAGCACCTGCTGGACCTGTTGGCGGGGGCGGCTGCGACCCTGTTGGGGGCCATCCAGGACTCCCAATCCGCCCACCAGCTCACCGGGCAGCTCCACGATGCTGTGGCTGGCCGCCAGGAGATCCAGCAGGCCGTGGGCTTGCTGATGGAACGCCACGACCTGGAGGCCGAGGCCGCTCACGCCCGGCTGCTGGCCCGGGCCCGCCAGCAACACCTGCCCGTGGTGGAACTGGCCTCGCGCGTGCTCCACCACGCCGAGGACCCCCGACTCTAGGGGCGCACCGGCTGTGGAGGAGGAGGGCGTCGGCGCCGCCCAGGCCCGGGCCCTATGCGCGGCCCTGGAAGCCACCGACCTCGGGTTGGACCGGCTGTGGATGCACTACTTCCGCCTCGGCGGAGAGGCCAGGGTGATGGAGGTCGACGCCTACCTCCACCACGCCTTGGCCCTGCCGGGACTGCAGCGGGACCTGCTGGCCTGGGCGGTCCAGGAACTGGCCGAAGGCCGGCAGATCCCGCCCCTGAAGTTCGCCGCCGACTACCGCGCCCCCGACCACCGCAGTGGTGTTCGGGAGAGCGAGGCGGGTCAGCCGCAGAACCTGCAGGAACGGGGCGAAGAAGAGGACTGATCGCCCCTGGCCGAAGACCGGGGCCAGATCCCGGGGGAACTGCCTGCCCACCAGCGGCTCCGGACCGGCGCACCCGGCGTAGGTTGGGAAGCCAAGGCCGAGACGGTGAGGCGGGGGGAGGCACTCATCGACCGGAGCCTGATATCCCGGGGTGATCTCCGGGCGGATCCACCAGGGCAGTGAAAGCCACCATGACACCTGACACCCATGTGCTCGAACTCACCGCGGTCTTCGCCCGCATCCAGGGCATGCTGCTCAGCCGGGAGGCCGCCACCGAGGCGGTGCACCTGTAGCCCTTCCAACAGGTCCTGCCGGCGGCACGCGGCCAACAACTTCATCGACTGCCTTCCCCCACCACACCGCCCCAGGGGTCCGTCCCACCAGAGGAGCTTAGAACTCGTTTCATAATGCGGTGAGTCGCCGGTGGCAGATCAGCACGCAGGCTAGCTGGCGCAGTCCGAGGCGAAGGTCGGCTCGGCGTTCCCATCGGGTGCGCAACCGCTTGTAGGCGTGCAGCCACGCGAAGCCGCGCTCGACCACCCAGCGGTGCTGGCCCAGCCCGGAACCATGGGCGACTCCGCGGCGGGCGATGCGCGGGGTGATGCCCCGGGCTCGCAGCAGCCGTCGGTACTTGTCGTGGTCGTAGCCCCGGTCGGCGAACAGCTCCCGCGGCTTGCGGCGAGGCCGCCCGCGGAGTTCGCGGATCGGCGGGATCGAGTCCACCAGGGGCAGCAACTGGGTGACGTCGTTGCGGTTCCCTCCGGTCAGGTGGCCTGCAGCGGGATGCCGTGGGCGTCAACGATCAGATGGTGTTTGGAACCTGGTCCGCCCCGATCGACAGGGCTGGGTCCAACGTGGTCCCCCCTTTAAGGGCCCGCACATGCGAACCGTCCACCGCGCACCGGTCCAGGTCCAGCGCGCCGGCGGCGCGCAGCTGGGCCAGGAGTAGCTCGTGCACCGCCGGCCAGACCCCGGCCTCGGTCCAGTCCCTCAGTCGTCGCCAGCACGTGACCCCGGAGACGCCCAGCAGATTCCGCGGCAACTGATTCCAGCCGATCCCGATCTTGAGCACGAACACGGTTCTTCGCCAGAGCGGCCCGGTCATCGGTCGGCCTGCGCCCCGGGTGCTTGTAGCGGCGGGGTGGGCGTGGGGGCAACAACGGCTCGGCTTGCTCCCACAGCAAGTCCGGTACGAGATCCCCCATCATGCCTACCAGGGTCGACGGGGACGCAATCAGAGCTCAAGAGCTACGACCAACTCATTCTGAAATGACCTCTAAATCTGGTGATGAACAACTGCGCTATGGACAACACCCCGAAGGTCAAAGCCTGGCTGGCTGGGAACTCGCGCTTCTACGCGCATTTCGGACCGACCTTTGCCTCGTGGCTGAATCTGGGTTAGGTCTAGGTCGGCATCATTGAGCACCAGGCCATGCCCCGTGCTGACGCCGTCTTGGTCAGTGAGTTCAACGCCAAGACAAGCATCGAAATCCTAAAAAAGCCAACCGTCTAACAAATTCAAGAACGATCCACGGGGGCCTGTCTTGCACAAGGGCATCCGGGCTCTGTTCAGCATTGATTCGCCCACTCGACATACGAAATCACAGGACATGGCAACGGAAAAGTCCACTTTCGCGGAAAAATCAGCGAAATGTATGCTCCAACTGGCCAGTAGTCCTTGCTGGTATGAGTGCTTTTTCATAGCCTGATCACCCGATGTGGACTAGCTGCGGGGGCTGATTCGCCGGACTGTTGCTCTTGGTGCACGCGCGTTCGGATGGCGAACGAAGGGCAGGTCAGCTTACTCCACCTCTCGTAAATCAAACTGAGGAGTCAGCATGGGCTGGTGGGGATCAGCTAGAAGTTTCGGGCGCAAAGTTTGGAAGCGCGTCAAAAGTACGGCTAAACGTGTCTGGCACGGCATAGGCGGACTAACAAGCATCATTTCTAATATTGTCAAAAATGGAATCAGTAAAATAAGCTTGTTATGGGAAATCCCTTTAGTTTATCTGGAGTGGATACCTGAAAAAAAGCTCAGATTGCGGGTTGTTATTCTTAGTGACGAAAATGGTAACCCGATTGCGCCCCGCGATCGGGTTGAGAGCGCAGTAGCAATTACGCAAAGAATTTTTGAGCGCGAACTCAACGTAAAAGTTGAAGGTGTTTTTGGTGATATTGTGCGCGAGTCTGCGGAACGGGCTCCATCCGATGTCCTCAATCCGCCATGCTCATCCGGCGCGAGCGATATTCATACTCAAATTGGACCCATGTTTGGTGAAATGGGGGCATGGTATCGAAATCGGATAGCGCGTACGCCAGGCGGAACCTTTGCTGGATACGGCACTCCAGTTACAATGTTTGTGGTTCGTGATGTACAAGGAAGCATAATTGGGTGCGCCCACTTAGCGTGGTTCGAAAACTATGGATATATTGAGCCTACAGCTCTTCCACCGTCATGGGCGCCGACTGGAGATGTTGACGAAGTCAAACCCTATGAAGACTTTGAGCATGCGACACTCGCCCATGAAATCGGGCACAGCTGCGATCTGTTTCACCGGAAGCCTAAGCGGAATCTTATGTACAGCAATCAGAGTCGTACAGGTACTAGCCTGACGAAGTGGCAAAAAGCTGTCGCTCGCTCATGCACACACATCACCTACCGCTAGCAACGACGCGAGAATAATCCGCCAGAGCCAAGTGCGCCCAAAATCGGTGTGGACTCCATTAAGTGAGTGGGCGGGTATTACTGGCCAGGATTGCGTCACTTACAGCAAAACCATAATTTTCCGGTCCCCCAACGAACTGCGTTGCGAACCACCATGCATTCCTGTTTATTTAAATAAAGTTCGCGGTAATGAAACCGTGGCCAGGCAAAAAATCCGAGCAGACCCGGGATACCCCGACCTATTTAGTGACATATTTATCGGCAAGGCCTTCGCCGAGAGGTTCAGGCCCAGTAAACAGCTCGAGTTGGCCAACACCGCGGTCGGACTCGTTGGTGTAATAAGAAAGGCTAACTGGACTCTCGTTACGCAATATATCGTACCACCTTACAAACAAATCGAAGGGCAACCATGCAAAGAGAGTAATTTCTCCGGGCAACCCTGCTTCATACCCCGGGAAGGAAGGATCCCGTTGCGTTTGAAATTGAATTAGTGCATGCGTCGCACCGGCACCTTCAGATGTTCCTCTCAAATTCATAGTGTAATAGATATCTCCCTCAGGTAGAGGCAGTTGCCGTATATTTAATTGGACGTCATAGCTTTCAATACGAAGAATTTTCATGATGTCTCCTGCAGTATATTTTATAGTCACTATCGGTCACAAATGATGTGCCCAGAAAATCGTAATCCTTAACTGCGCATCTCGCAGGGCGTCAGATAAAGCCACGCTCTGCACGTTGCTAGCATTGCGGATGACCTCCGCCGATGCATCCGCAGCTACTAAAGGTATATAAGCATTGGTATTACCCCGTATTTCTGATTACCTTCTTGGCAACTTCGAGTAAGCGTCGATTTTTGGATGACCCAAGGATTTCCTTTGCTGTTCAAACTCAAATATGCACTAGCATCACAGTCTCTGACCCTGCCTCCTAGAGGTGTCTGCTAATTTTGTCTGAATTGAAATATATGACTAAGGAGGCGACGGTAATGTAGCTATTGCAATGCTGGAGGAAACATCGCTGAGGGGCGACCGCTACACCGATTGCGAAATTGGCGACCGAGATGTACGTGATGCAGCGCTACCTGGGCCCAAAGCTGTTGGAGCGGGTCGGAATCCACAACTTTGACTCGTGGGCGGCGACCTTCGGTTAGGCGGTGGCCAGGATGGAGTGGTCGGTGGCCAGTGGGGTGACACTTTGAAGATGAAGAAGCTCTTTGCCAAGTCTTGAACGTGCCCTAGTGTCCGGGGGTTGTAGTTCCTCAGCGATTGATGAGGTAGGACCATGGGTTGTGGCAAACCATCTTGCGGCCCCGCTGTTTCTCCGGGAAGGCGACCGGGAGGAGCTGACCCATCTGGTGCGCGCGACCTCGATGCGGGTCGGGCTGGCTCTGCGGGCAAGGATCGTGCTGCTGGCCGCAGAGGGGCTCACTAGCACCGAGATTGCCCAGCAGATGGGGACCACCCGCACCACGGTGATCGCCTGGCGGGCCCGCTACAAGCAGGCTGGCATCGAGAGGCTGTCCGACCATGACCGGTCGGGCCGGCCCCGGCAGATTGACCATCGGGCAATCGTGGCCGCCACCACCCTACGGCCCCCTCCCGAAGCTGGAAGTCACGCACTGGTCCTCGCGGCTGTTGGGTTCCATGCGGGGGCTCGATCACCACCGTGGCGATAGCCTGGCGGGAGTACGGGGTGCACCCCTGGCGGGCCGGCACGTTCAAGTTGTCCACCGACCGGAACTGGTCGCGACGGTCGTCGACGTGGTCGGGCTGTATCTGGCCCCACTCGACAACGCCATCGTGTCGTGCGTTGACGAGAAGGCCCAGATCCAGGCGCTGGAACGCACTGCACCGGGGCTGCCGATGCAGTCCGACCAGCCGGCGGTGAGGCCCCACGGCTACATTTGTCACGGGACCTTGACCTTGGTCGCCGCGCTGGAGATCGCCACCGGTCATGTCACGACCGCGTGCAAGCCGCGGCACCGGCGCCAGGAGTTTCCCGCCTTACTCAAGCAGGTCGCCCGGTCCTACCCGGATCAGCAGCCGGACCCGGTGATGGACACCTACGCGGTCCACAAGACCCCCGAGGTGAAGGCCTGGCTGGCCGAGAACCCCCGGTTCCAGGTGCACTTCACACCCACCTCGGCGTCATGGCTGAATCTCGTGGAGGTCTGATTGGGCATCATCGAGCGCCAAGCGCTGCACCTGGCTGATGTCGCCTCGGTGCCCGAGCTGAACAAGCAGATCCGGGCTTTGGTCACCGGCTGGAACGACCGTTGCCGCCCCTTCGCTTGGACTAAAGCCAGCGCCGAGATCCTGAAAAAACCAACCGCTCAACGACTTCAATTATGGTCCACTAGGACAAGCACCGCATCCCCTTGGTCTAAATAAAAACCTGTGCCGTAAATAATTATAAAAAACAATTATTTTGTAGCAGAACGACATTTATTTTCAGCCGAAAGGTTTTGCTTACTATGCGGCGACCAGGGCATACAAAGAACCTGATCAAGAGGCCACCCGCCTCCAAGAAAACTCCTTACAGCATCGGCGGCCTTAGCGGTATCAAAAATCCACACCAAATCTCCCTCTAATCCACAATTTACCAACGTCATTCTTTGTTTCTCAGCATCAGAAAACAAACCATTAACAGCCATCCATGCTTTAGGATTACTATCATCCCCTATATATTCATATCTTGTTTTAAAATCATAATATGTATAACTACTGGAATCATAAGTGTCAAACTGAGTAAACGTTTTGCCACCAGTCGTAACTTTGTATTCCAATAAGGGTGAAACGGGCAACTTCATTCTAATTATCATGGCCTCGCAAAAGTCATTGTGATACCTTTTTAATCGATTTCCACCCACCCGCGGTACCCATGAGGTCTGACAAGGCCGTCTTTTTGTTTTTTTAGTCTCCTCCACGGGGGGAGAAATAGGTTTATCCAGCGGCCGGGGGAATTCAACTGTACTTTTAGGCGTCAAACGTGAAGCATTAGCCGTAACAGCTTGAACGGATCGTTGCAAAGTAACCACATATTCATCCAAAAGTTCATTTTGCCTTTCACGTCTGCCTGGAGCAAAAGTGGATGCCGTGTTAGCAACCACGGAAAACCCAATAATTAATCCTACCAATGCTACAAGGTCAGCTGGCCCTGGCTCGGGTCCGTCAAGAATCGCTATCGTTGCGGCCGCTGCAAGAGTAAGACGTTTTCGACTACGCGGAGCTTGAGAATCCAAAATTCGCCCAGTCGCGGGACCCTGATAAAAAAGATAGCGTTGCGTTCTCCAACGTATAACAACACGCTCCATCGCATCGAGCTCCGTGTTCAACGAGCGCAATAATTTGGGATTAACTTGGGCCAGTAAAGGATCATGCGCAATTTGGCGAAGATTTTGCAAAGTTTCATATGCCAGTATGAGACGCTCTTCGGCAGGCAGTTGTAAAACTTTACGAACTTCCGCGTCAACTTCTCTTTGATACAAAACTTCTGCGGCCGCAGGGGGCAAACCTGAGCCATTATTCTTCAGGATCAGCGGCCTTCTTGCATCCCGTAGAATAGTGAGCAATTTATTCCTGGTATTGGTCGATAAGCGGGAGAATCGAACAGAAAGCTCATCATCGGGGTGGGGGCCTGACAAACGTTCCAGCAATGGTGCTGCGGCTGAAGGGGACAAACATTTAAAGCTTTCCCATAGTTCCTTACGGCGATGGGCTATGGCCTGGACATCCTTTTCTGATACAAAAGATAGAAGAGCATATGAAATGCGTTCCATCAGTACGGAATCATGGTCTCCACAAACAGAATTTCCCATTGTAAGCATTCATTTCCACGCCATACTAGGCCAGGGCGGGGTTTATAAAGGCTAATTCGAATAAACGGTTCGCAATATGAAACACCTAACCCGACAAGAAAAATTATAAATGGCGTTGTTAGTAGAGGAAATCGCATTACCGGTGAAGTTGTTGCATTGAGCATATAAGAACTTTTAAGCAGAGTAGTGGATGAACACACTTAGGCTGTCAAAAAAATGAGTATAAGTTTACTCTTGTTCCAGTACAACTTTTATCGGTCCACTAATTGGCGAATCCATGATTTCACCTAGGACACAGAAACCCGAGGATGACTCCATATGAACACCATCCGTGGGAATGGTTAGAGTCTGGTTGGTAAGAATTCCTGGTTCTACGTCTGGAGCGTCTTGTTCCAGCGTTGTCAATAGATTGGCCAAATCCCCAGCTTCTGGAGATACTCTTATGGGGACGATGATACTATCACGGCTGAGGAAGGCTGTATCCGGATCAAACAGCGTCAATCCATTTTTTCCAAGTTGAGGGAGATGATTTACAAGAATGTCTTGGGCAAATTGTGCAATAGACCGCGTTCTTGTTTTTGCTGCTAAGTGGTAAATGTATCGTTCAGAATAGTAACGATTGTGGCAAGTAAGGTGTTTTATTACCCGAGATAACACCCATTCAGCTCGCTGTTGTGCCAGTTTTTCCTCTTTCTCCCCTTCTGCGGGCTGTAATAAAGGACTCAATATTCCCTTTACCATGGCTAAAAATCCTGATATCCTACGGAATACTTCGGTTGACCGATTGCTGTCAATTACAGTACTTATGTGTTCAGGCTTGTCGGGCAACCATAGCGGCCCTATCTGCGCCTCTAATGAAATCGCCAATTCGACAGCCAGACTTGCATTCTTGCCGGGTAAGACTTGATCTAGATACACTCGATTATATGATGCTAATGTAGAATAAATAATGCCGAAATTAGTATCAACTGCATCTGCATAAGCGCTAAAGCTCGATTCTAGAGGAAATATAAAAGAATTTTGTGCATCATTTTCATCCCATGGTCTTGGGCGTATTGGGCCAGATTCGCCTATGGAGGGGTTTGGCCATGGAGTCGGGAAATTGAATATGGGTTTGCTCCCAAAAAGACTATCGAGCGCCATTAAAGCTACCTGGCCCGCACGTTCTCCAAAAGTTTCTTCTGGGGAATTACTTGTTAACTGGAGTGCCTCGGCAAGTTCTGCTGCGAGTGTTTGGTCCGTTAGTTCTTCTGCAAGGAACCTGCCATTGCTGAGAATAAACTCGCGGTCAAATCTCAGAATCCCGGGCGTAATTTCTATGGCTGGCAGTACTTGGGTTGATTTAAATTGAATATCATACTCCTTCACCAAGTTATATACGTCAATGCGTAATGTGCGGTCCCGGTAAGGATTACGAATTTTCCTTGCAGTTGTATCTTCGGCAGTTGTTTCAGTGGACTCTCGTACCTGAACTTTGTGTAGTGTTTTTAAATTTGACGCAGATTTTTCTGTACTATTTTTCGTTTGTTGCGCTGACGAAGAAAAGGCATTATTGACCGTACTTGTAACTGACCCACTAACTCCTACACTAAATTTAGGCAACGTTATTCCAGCATTGCCACTGACAGTCCAATTGTTGGTTTTAGATGATGACTTCGTAACATTAAACACATCATTGAAGGCTGTCGAATTTTCAGTCTGTTCCGTTCTTTCCTCTTCGTCTAAAGTTTCTCGATCAAACTTTGTAATCTGAGTATTTCGTACTGAAATTGACAGTGTCTCATTAGGAGCCAAAGCGATGCTGGCAGAGAGCGCTCCCAATTTAAGGTAGTTGAAGAACCATTGTTGTTGATACTGAAGATCAAAGCAGAAGTTTACCCTTGTGTTGGGCAAAATATTGCATGCTAAGGTTGGTATGGGCCCGCCATCTATTTCGTCACCTCTGAATACCTCGAGAGCCTTTGCAACAATAAGCTGGTGAAAATTAACAATCTGTTCGGGTCCTTCTCCGTATTTTAAGATATCGCACAGCTCTGGCGTTTCGCTTTTAGTTTCGGGATCTTTAAGTTGCTGTTTTTCTGTAACTCTATTTTCAAATTCGCCGACAAAGGTGTTCACAATGTCTTGAATTTGTTGGTTGTTAACTTTTGATTGGGCTTCCTCTATTTTTTGTAAATCTGCCTTCTTTTTATTTTGACTGTCAATTGCATTTTGTCGCGTGGTCGGGGGTTGCTCCTGGGTGCTCATTTTAACCTTCTAAGTGGGCGGCAGAGTGGAATAATTGGCCATATTGGATTTTTATTTTCCGCACATTTTTTCGTATGATAGTTGGGTTTTGCCATGCTTATGCCTGCGGTTTTACAAGCTTGGTTTAACGGGCGCATCATGGGTAATTTAGCTTTTATTGACTTGATGCAGTTAGGTTCTGACAGTACTGCTCCGTGTTTTACCTGCCTACAGCTGTATGTATGGCGGTGCGCTAGGGCATAATGTCGTGGGGCTCGGTCCTCGGTGACGTTTTTCCATTGGTTTGACCCGGCGGGGCTTACAAGGCGGACGCCCCAATGAACTGTTTGACCTGCCATTGCGTCGTCAAAAGTTCCGGGAATTTCGAACGTGGGGCAACCGACCCCGGTGGTGATCTCTTGCATGACAATGTCACCCCGGCTGTTCCAGTGGCCGGTGGGCCGAGTATTCTGTAAGACGTCGTTTTTGATACCGCTGAGGTACTGGAACCGGACAGTAATCACGGATCCCCCAACCGACAGGTGAACTGCACTTGACCCGTCGCCGAGTAGCGCCGGCTAATGTCCCAAGTCTTCCCGCTTGTCAGTTCCGATCAAGGAATCACTTCCGATGTGAACCAATAGATCCAGTTCGTTGCGCTCAGATAACCCTATGGTGACGATTTCAGTAGGTTCACAGTAGACGCACCTCGGGTTTTCGCGGTGGGTGCAACACTGAGTGTTGGGGATGGTGTTGTGTGTGGGTACTCGATCCTGATCACGTCGGACCTGCTCCAGGTGTTTTGGGAGCGGATGCAGGCCGGGGAGTTCATTACCGGGGCGGTGGCAGCTATCCGTACAAGCCGGCGCACCGGGGCCCGGGTTCTGGAGGAGGCCGGTGGGGTGCGGCCACGCCGCGGACGCAACCTTAAGGGCCGGTGCCTGAGCTTCGCCGAGCGGGAGGAGATCGCCCTGTTGCGCGTTCAGGGACAGTCTTTGCGGCAGATCGGAGAGGCGATCGGCCGATCACCGTCGACGATCTCGCGGGAACTGCGACGCAAGGCCACCGCCCAAGGCGGTTATCGGGCCACGACAGCGCATGTGCTGGCCTATGAACGAGCAGCGCGCCCGAAGCCGGCGAAGCTGCACACCCATCCCGAGTTGCGTGCGATCGTCGTGAGAGACCTCGCCGATAAGTATTCGCCTGAGCAGATCGCTGGGCGCCTGCAGCGAGAATTCCCCGACAAGCCGGAGATGTGGGTCCCCGGTCGTGCGGGTGGGCAACAGCACAGCCGCCGCGTAGCGGGAGTGGGAGGCGACCATCACCAGCACCAGGAAGTCCCGGGCCACCCCGGCATGATCCGGGATTAGCCGGCCCGGGAACCACAGATCGCACTGGATCTGCTCCCCGGCGTGATGGATCAGCCGGTCCGCCGGATCAGCCACCCGGTACCCCGGGCGCAACCTGGCCACGTTGGCGTAGAACCACGACCGGGAGCCCTCCCAGCCGACTCTCTCGGCGAGCACCGCGGTGGGCATCGACGGGAAGCGGGCCAGCACATCCCGCACCGCGGCCTCGACCTCACTAAACGCCCCCTCCACCGGCGGACGCCAGCTGTAGGACGGCGGGTCCGTCGAGCGGATCGCCTTCGCGACCGTATTCCGCGACAGCGACAACTCCCTGGCAATCGCCGCCTGCGATAAGCCCTCCACCCGATGCAGCTGACGGATCAGCGCCCAATCCTCCACAGTGATCACTCTCCAATCGTTGGACGAGCTGCTCACTTTTCGACAGGAACTTCAGCTACCTATTCGACCGAAACCGACCCTGAGACGGGTCAAGTCCCTGGGCGTGGTGTAACGGTCCTTCCTGTGGTGGTCAGGCGGTGAGCGCGGCCAATGGGTC
>NZ_JBHZTC010000032.1:0-22696 GCF_042879195.1 Kocuria nitroreducens | reverse complement strand
TCATCTGACCCACCCCACCCCACCCCGGGGCCCCCGGCCGCCACGCGACCGGGGGCCCTCCCACGCCACCGGACACGAGCGGGCCCGGTGGCGTGGGCCCACGGGCTCTCCGCTATCGGGCCGTGGTGCAACGGGCCAGCACAGCCCGGGTGAACTCCTCCGTGCCCGCCGTCCCGCCGAGGTCGCCGGTGCGGGTGCCGTCGGCGAGGGCCTGCTCGAAGGCGGACTCCAGGTGCCGGGCCGCCTCGGCCTCCCCGAGGTGGTCCAGCATCATGGCCGCCGCCCACATGGTGCCCACCGGGTTCGCGACGCCCTGGCCGGCGATGTCCGGCGCGGAGCCGTGCACCGGCTCGAACATGGACGGGTGCGTCTTCTCCGGGTTCAGGTTCGCGCTGGGGGCGACACCGATCGAACCGGCGGCCCCGGCCGCGAGGTCGGAGAGGATGTCGCCGAAGAGGTTGGAGGCGACGATCACGTCCAGGCTCCGCGGCTTGAGCACCATCCGGGCGGCCAGGGCATCGATCAGCACCTTCTCGACCGTCACCCCCGGGTACTCGGAGACCGTGGCCTCCACGACCTCGTCCCAGAACGGCATGGTGTGGATGATGCCGTTGGACTTCGTGGCCGAGACCAGCCGGCCCGAGCGGCGCTGGGCCAGCTCGGCGGCGTAGCGGGCGATCCGGGTGACGCCGGCGCGGGTGAACACGGACTCCTGGACGGCCATCTCCTCGGGCCGGCCGCGGTAGAGCCGGCCACCGACCTCGGAGTACTCGCCCTCGATGTTCTCGCGGACGACGACGAGGTCCAGCTCGTCGAGCCCGCGCAGGGGCGAGGTGACGCCGGGCAGGATCCGGATCGGCCGGAGGTTGACGTACTGGTGGAACTCACGGCGGATCGGGATCAGCAGGCCCCACAGGGTCACGTCGTCGGGGATGTCCGGGGCGCCCACCGCCCCGAGCAGGACGCCGTCGCCGGAGGCGAGCTGCTCGATGCCGTCCACGGGCATCATCCGGGAGTGGGCCCGGTAGTGGTCGGATCCCCAGGCGCGCTCGCGCCAGCGCACCGTGAAACCGTGCGCGTCCGCCAGGGCGTCGACGCAGCGCAGCGCGGACGGCATGACCTCCTGGCCGATGCCGTCGCCGGCGATCACGTCGATGGTGTACTGCCGTTGGCCTGTCACAGGGAACCTCCGCAGCCTCGTCCGGACCGCGGAGGCGGGCGCGCTCCGCGGCTGGTGCCGAGCATAGCCCGCCGGGGCGGACCGTGACGGTCCGCCCCGGCGGCCGGACGGGCGTCAGAACTTCTCGCGGAAGGTCTCCCGTGCGAGCAGCGTGCACACGGTCGAGATCACGCCGAGCGCCACGATGTAGAGGCTGATGCCCCAGGTCGCGCCGTCCTGCGCGGCCAGCAGCGAGGCCGCGATCAGCGGTGCCAGGCCGCCCGAGAGCATGGCCCCGACCTGGTATCCGATCGAGGCGCCCGAGAGGCGGACCTTGCTGCCGAACAGCTCGGAGAAGTACACGGCCTGGGGGCCGTAGACCATGTCGTGCAGGAAGTTCGCGCCGATGACCATGCCCAGCGTCACCCACAGGACGCTGTGGGTGTCCGCGATGACGAAGATGAACGGGAAGTAGAGCGTGCCCAGCACGCATCCGGCCAGGTAGACGGGCTTGCGCCCCACCTTGTCGCTGAGCCAGGACCAGCCCGGGATGGTGAGGAAGCCCACCACCGAGGAGATCATCACGGCGTTGAGCCCGACCTGGTAGTCCATCTCCAGGGAGTCCCTGATGTAGGCGAGCATGAACACGGTGTAGATGTAGAAGACGGCGTTCTGGAACATCTTCATGCCGATGGTCAGGAGCAGGTTGCGCCAGTGGTGCACGATGACCTCGCGGGAGGGCTTCTCGGCCCGGGTGTCCGTGTCCAGGAGCTCCTGGAAGACGGGGGACTCGGCCACGGCCATCCGGATCACGATCCCGACGATGATGAGCACGGCCGAGAGCAGGAACGGGATGCGCCAGCCCCAGGCCGTGAACGCCTCCTGGCCCAGTCCGCTGCTGACCAGCGCGAAGACGCCGGACGAGATGAGCAGCCCGGCGGGCACACCGAGCTGGGGGAAGCTGCCGAACAGTCCGCGCCTGCCCTTCGGCGCGTGCTCGACGGCCATCACCACGGCCGAGCCCCACTCCCCGCCCACGGCGAAGCCCTGGATCAGGCGCATGAGGCAGAGCAGCGCGGGGGCCCACAGGCCGATGGCGTCGTAGGAGGGCAGCAGCCCGATCAGGAACGTGCTGACGCCCATGAGGACGAGGGAGAGCATCAGCATGGTCTTGCGGCCGATGCGGTCGCCGTAGTGACCGAAGATGAAGCCGCCGAGGGGCCGGGCCGCGAAACCCACCGCATAGGTGGCGAAGGCCTTCACGACACCGATGGCCGGGTCGTCCTCGGGGAAGAACACGGCCGGGAAGATCAGCGCGGCGGCAGTGCCGTAGAGGTAGTAGTCGTACCACTCGATGGTGGTGCCCACGAAGCTGCCGACGGCGACCTTGCGGGACTCCTTCCGGGTGTCCAGGACGGCTCGTCCGGGCGGGACGGCGGGGGGCGGTGACGTGATCGTGCTCATGGATGGTCTTTCTCTCGGTGCGGGAGGGGAACGATGGATCAGGAGACGGCTTCGAGGAGGACCGCGAGGCCCTGTCCTCCGCCGCCGCACAGGGTCGCGACGGCTCGACGGCCGTTGCGGACCTGCAGGGTCCGGGCCGCGGTCAGTGCCAGCCGGAAGCCGCTGGCGCCCAGGGGGTGCCCCACGGCGACGGCCCCGCCGTGGACGTTGACGACCTCGCCGGGCACCCCGAGGTCCCGGGCGGAGGCGATCGCGACCCCGGCGAACGCCTCGTTGATCTCGTAGACGTCGACGTCCGCGGGGACCAGGCCCCGGCGGTCGAGGACCCGGCGCACGGCACGGGCCGGCTTCAGGTGCAGGCTGGTGTCGGGACCGGCCACGAACGCCCAGTCCACGATCCGCGCCAGAGGCACGGCTCCCGTCCGGTCGAGGACCTCCCCGGAGACGACCAGGCCGGCGCTCGCGCCGTCGGCCGTCTGGGAGGCGTTGCCCGCGGTGATGGTCCCGTCCGGGGTGAACGCCGGACGCAGGCCGGCGAGGGCCTCGATCGACGACTGCGCCCGCACACCCTGGTCGTCGGTGTGCACGGTGCCCGCCGGCAGCGGCACGGGCACGGTCTCGCCGCGCAGGAAGTCCCGCGCGGCCAGGGCCCGGGCGTGGGAGCCGTGGGCCCAGGCGTCCTGGTCCTCGCGGCTGATGCCGAGCTCGGCGTTGACCCGGTCCGAGACGACCCCCATCGACCGGCCGGAGGCGGCGTCCAGCAGCCCGTCCTGGAGGACGGCGTCGACGTCCCCGCCGAGCCGTCCGCCGGTGGACATCGAGTCGAACCCGCCCACGAGATAGGCGGCGCCCTCCCCCACGGCGATCCGCCGTGCGGCGTCGCACACCGCCTCCAGGGAGGCCAGGCAGACGCTGTTGAGGGTCAGTGCGGGCACCTCCGGATCCACGCCGCCGGCCAGCGCCGCCGTCCGCGCGGGGTTCTGGCCGAGCCCGGCCTGCACGACGACGCCCAGCAGCGCGGCGTCGAGCGCGAGATCCGGGTGGCGGCGCAGCAGCTCCGCGATCGGCAGGGCCCCGAGCTCGGTCGCGCTCCGGTCCGCGAGGGCCTGCCCGGTGCGCCCGAAGGGGACGCGGATCCCGTCGAGCAGGTAGGCGCCGGGGCTCATCGGGGTTCTCCCGCCGGAACCGCGGTGGGCAGGGTGTACTCCCCGACGGGCGTGAAGGAGATCCGGACGGGCATGCCGACGGCGACGTCCGCCGGGGCGACGTCGCGGAGGGTGGTCAGCATCGTGGGTCCTTCGGCGAGGACCAGGACCGCCACGACGTACGGTGCGGCGTCGGCCCAGCCCGGGTGCCCGGGCTTGTGCACCACGGTGAAGCTGCGGACGGTGGCCTTCCCCGAGGCTTCCCGCCAGCGCAGGTCCTGGCTCCAGCAGTGCGGGCACTGCGCGCGCGGGTAGAACACCCAGCGCTCGCACCCGGCGCAGTGCTGGAGCTCGAAGCGACCCCGGGCGCAGGCGTCCCAGAAGTGTCGCGTCTCCCCCGTCGGGACGGGCGGGGGCACGGCGAGGGCGGACAGCCGCGCGGCGGTCAGCACCTGCTTCTCGCGGGACAGAGTCATCGTGCGGCCTCCTGGGAGCCGAGGACCAGGGCGACGGCCTCGCTCATGGTCGCCCCGTTGCCCGTGACGAGGGCGAGGTGCGGGTCGGCGGCCTGGCGCCCGTGGGCGGTGCCGCGCAGCTGGTGGACGGCCTCGATGGCATGGCTCATGCCGCCGGCGAGATCGGCCTGGCCGCACCCCAGCTGGCCGCCGTGGGGGTTGTAGGACACCGGACCGGTGTGCGAGAGGTCCCTGCCCTGCATCCACTGCGCGAACTCCCCGGGCCCGCACACCCCCGCGTCCTCGAGGGTGATGGCGGCCAGCACGGTGTAGCAGTCGTAGATCGACAGGACGTCGAGGTCCGCCGGGGAGATCCCCGCCTGTGCGCAGGCCTGGGCCGTGGACGGCTTGAGCGGCCCGGTCGTGAGGGAGGGCGACTGGCTCATGGCCCGGTGGGTCAGCTTCTCGCCCGCGCCGAGCAGGTGCACGGGAGCATGGGGCAGGTCCATCGCCGCGGCCCGCTCGGGACTGACGACGACGGCCGCGGTGGCCCCCGCCACCGGCATCACGATCTCCAGCAGGTGCAGCGGCTCGGCGATGAAGGGCGAGTCGAGGACGTCCTGCACCGTGGCCGGCCTGCCCGAGAAGATCGCGTTCGGGTTGTGCTCGGCGTGGGCCCGGGAGACGGCGGCGATCCGCGCGAAGTCGGCGTCGGTGGTCCCGTACCGGTCCATGTGGGCGGTCTTCAGCAGGGCGTAGGAGGTGTTGGCGCCGGAGGCCCCGAACGGGACGTCGAACTCGCGGATCGGATTGCGGTTGGGCGAGCGGGGCGGCACCGGATTGCGGTGGTTGCCGACCAGGCACAGCACGACGTCGGCCATGCCCGCGTCGATCGCCGCCGCCGCCCGCCAGAGCATGCCCGGTCCGGTGGCCCCGCCGAGGTCCACCACGTTCGCCATCCGGGGCTGCAGGCCGAGGTACTCGGAGAGCATCGCCGGGACGTGCTGCGGGGTCTCGCCGACCTGGGGGCCCATCAGCAGCCCGTCGATCTCGCCCTTGCCGATCCCGGCGTCCTCGACGGCGAGCTTCGCGGCCCGGGCCAGCAGGCCCATGGTCGTGGCGTCCTCCGTCCGGCGGACCGGCCGGAGCTCGCCCACGCCGACGATCGCGCCGCGCGCCGTTCCCTGGCCGCGACTCATGCGAACAGCTTCCTGTACGCGTCGAGGGAGCCGGGGTTGGCCAGCGACGCCTCGTTCTTCACGGCCCCGCCGCCGGCGGCGGTGCGTGCCGCGCCTTCGACCTTCTTGCCGTTGAGGGTGTAGGGGACCTCGGCGACGGAGAAGACGTGGGCGGGGACGTGCCGGGGCGAGGCCTGGGTGCGGATGTCCGCCCTCAGCTCCGCGGCGAAGCCGGGGGTCAGCTCGTGCCCGTCGGCCATCACGAGGCAGAGGACGACCTCCTCGTCGGTGCGGGCGGTGTGCCCGAAGACGAGGGACTCGGCGACCTCGGGGCGCCGGTCGACCACCCGGTAGATCTCCGCGGTGCCGATCCGCACGCCGTTGGGCTTGAGCGTCGTGTCCGAGCGGCCGTGGACGACGACGGAGCGGCGCGTGGTGATCTCGGCGAGGTCGCCGTGGGTCCACACGTCCGGGCGCTCGGCGAAGTAGGTGTGGTGGTAGCGCTGCAGTCCCCCCTCCCCGAGGAAGGTCAGCGGCATCGACGGGAAGGGCTCGGTGCACACGAGCTCGCCCTTCTCCCCGACCACCGGCGCTCCCCGCTCGTCCAGCACGCTGACGGCGTGCCCGAGGGCGATGCAGGTGATCTCGCCCCGGCGCACCGGGTGGAGGGGGGAGCCGAGCTGGAAGCAGCCGTGGATCTCCGTCCCGCCGCAGATCGAGGCGAAGACCATGTCCTGCTTCACCTCGGCGTACAGCCAGTCGTACTGCTCCGGGGAGACGGGCGCCCCGGCCGAGAGGACCGATCGCAGGGCGCTCAGGTCGTGGTGCTCCCGGGGCGCGTACCCGGAGTCCATGAGAGCGGTCAGGTACCGGGGGCTCGTGCCGAAGTGGGTGAGCCCGGCCTCGTCCGCCATCCGCCACAGGTGTCCGTGGTCGGCGGTGCCGTCGGGGAGGCGGGGCGAGGGGTGGCCGTCGATGAGCAGCACGGCCGCCTCGGCCGCCAGGACGGACACGACCCACGCGTACATCATCCAGGCGGTGGACGTGAACCAGGAGTGCACGTCGCCGGGACGGACGTCCCCGTGCAGGACGTGCTCCTTGAGGTGCTGGAGCAGGACGCCACCGGCGCTGTGCACGATGGCCTTGGGCAGCCCCGTGGTGCCCGAGGTGAACATGATCAGGCCGGGCGCGTCGAACGGGAAGCGCTCGAGCGTGAGGGGCGAGGTCTCGTCCGTGAACTCGTCCTCCCACCGGGGCGAGCCGACCAGGACGAGATCGGGCGTGGTCGCCAGGCGGGCGACGACCTCCTCCGCCCTGTCCCGCACGTCGAAGTCGCGGCCGTTGTAGGCGTAGCCCTGCGCGGCGACCACCACCGACGGGCCCACCTGCCCGATCCGGTCGACCAGGCCGGCCACCCCGAAGTCCGGGGAGCAGCCGGCCCAGGCGGCCCCCAGGGACAGGGTGGCGATCATCGTGGTGAGGTTCTCGACGGTGTTGGGGAGGATGCCGGCGACGACGTCGCCCTCACCGACCCCTGCCGCCCGCAGCCCCGCCTGGACGGCTGCGACCCGTCCACGCAGCTCCCCCACGGTGAGCCGCGTGTGGGTTCCCGTCTCGTCCGCGGCGAGCACCGCGAGCCGGTGGGGCTCGCCCCGCAGCAGGTTCTCGGCCACGTTGAGCCGCCCGGCGGGGAAGTACCTGGTCCCGAACATGCGTCCGTGCCGCAGGGAGGGCAGCAGCTCGAGATCGCCGCCGTCGGCCGGCGGCGCCTGCTCCACGACGTCGCCCTTGTCCCCGAGCACGCCCGTGAAGTCCCACAGCGCGTTCCAGAACTCCTCCCGCCGGGTCACCGACCAGCCGTGCAGCTCGTCGTAGCGACGGGGGTCGAACCCGTGGGCGAGTGCGAAGCGGCTCATGGCGGAGTCCCTGAAGGCGGAGTCCGGGGGTGTCCAGAGAGTGGCAGGGCCGTGCGGGGTCATCGGGCGGGGTGCGCCTTTCCTGAGCTGATCTGCCCCGTGGCCCGGCACCCCGTTCAGGGGTGCTGCGCAGATCCGGCGCGGAGGGCGCCGTACTTGCCGCAGGCGGTGTGCCCTGCGGCCCGATCCTCATCTGGGGCACCCCGCTACGGGAGAGGGTTGCCGCCCGGCCAGCCAGAGCTTCGCGCCGGGTCTCGTGATCGTGCTGAATGCGTTCCCACAATAGGCCAGGGAACCCGTCCGTGTCAGATCGGCGGAGCGTGACGGCCCGGTTGGCGCGAAACACTCCGGACGACCACAATGGAGGGCAGCCATCCCGAGCGGCCGAGAGACCTGGATCGACGACGCCGCAGCAACCGTGGTCGACGTCGCGGACCGCACGGTGCTACCGCCAGGACCGATGGAGCAGCGCACTCCCGGGCCGTCCACCGGGGGCACCTCTCCGTCCGGGACCGATCAGCGGCACCACCTGCACGAGGAGTCCTTCCCATGGCCGACCACCAGTTCGGGTTCCGCACCCGCGCCCTGCACGCCGGGGGCACCCCCGACGCCGAGCACGGCGCCCGGGCGGTCCCGATCTACCAGACCAGCTCGTTCGTCTTCAAGGACGCCGACGACGCCGCCAACCTGTTCGCCCTGCAGAAGTACGGCAACATCTACTCCCGCATCGGCAACCCGACGGTCGCGGCGTTCGAGGAGCGCATCGCGTCCCTCGAAGGCGGCATCGGCGCCGTGGCCACCGCCTCCGGCATGTCTGCCGAGTTCCTCGTGTTCGCCGCGCTCGCCCAGGCCGGGGACCACATCGTGGCCTCCGCCCAGCTCTACGGGGGGACGGTCACCCAGCTGGACGTCACCCTCCGCCGGTTCGGGATCGAGACCACGTTCGTGCCCGGCACCGACCCCGCCGACTACCGGGCCGCGGTGCGCCCGGGCACCAAGGCCGTCTACACGGAGGTCGTGGCCAACCCGTCCGGGGGGATCGCCGACCTGGAGGGCCTCGCCGCGGTCGCGCACGAGGCCGGTGTGCCGCTGGTCGTCGACTCGACCATGACCCCGCCGTACCTGATCCGTCCCATTGAGCACGGGGCCGACATCGTCATCCACTCCGCCACCAAGTTCCTGGGCGGCCACGGCACCACGCTGGGCGGCGTCGTCGTCGAGTCCGGCCGTTTCGACTGGGCGAACGGCAACTTCCCGTCGATGACGGAGCCGGTGCCGACGTACAACGACGTCACCTGGTGGGGGAACTTCGGGGAGTACGGGTTCCTGACCCGGCTGCGCACCGAGCAGCTACGGGACATCGGCCCCGCCCTGGCGCCCCAGTCCGCGTGGAACCTGCTCCAGGGCGTGGAGACGCTGCCGCAGCGGATGGACGCGCACCTGGCCAACGCGCAGGCCGTCGCGCGGTGGCTGGAGGAGGACCGGCGCGTGTCCTACGTCAACTACGCCGGTCTGCCGAGCCACCCCCACCACGACCGGGCGCGGAGATACCTGCCCCTCGGCCCGGGGGCCGTCTTCGCGTTCGGGGTCTCCCCCACGGACCGGCTCGGCGGACGGGAGGTGGGCGCCCGGTTCATCGAGAACCTGCAGCTGGCCAGCCACCTCGCCAACATCGGCGACGCCCGCACCCTCGTCCTGCACCCGGCCTCGACCACCCACCAGCAGCTCTCGGCCGAGCAGCTGCTCCAGGCGGGCGTGCGGGAGGACCTCATCCGCCTGTCGGTGGGCCTCGAGGACGTCGAGGACATCCTCTGGGACCTGGACCAGGCCCTTTCCGCGGCCACCGGGCTGGCCCGGGAGTCCGCCCCGACCGTCGAAGGAGCACTCCGATGACCGCCGAGACCCGCACCTGGACGGGACCGAGCGCGCCCGAGCGGCTGGCCATCCTGCACGGCACCGAGTCGATCGCCATCGTGGGCGCGTCCGACAAGCCCTCTCGCGCGTCCTACTTCGTCTCGACGTACCTGCTGTCCTCCTCGCCGTACCGGGTGTACTTCGTCAACCCGGTGCTGCGGGAGATCATGGGCCGGCCCGTCTACCCGTCCCTCGCCGACCTGCCGGAGACCCCCGACCTCGTCGACGCGTTCCGGCGCCACGACGACCTCCCCGGCGTGGCCCGCGACGCCGTGGCCGTCGGGGCGAGGACCCTGTGGCTGCAGCTGGGCTCCTGGCACGAGGAGGCGGCCAGGATCGCCGAGGAGGGCGGGCTCGGCGTGGTCATGGACCACTGTGTGAAGATCGAGCACGCCCGCTTCCACGGCGGCCTCCACCTGGCCGGGTTCAACACCGGGGTCATCTCGGCGAAGCGGCAGGCCCTGGCCTGAACGGCGACGGCCCCGGAAGCTTGAGGCATCCGGGGCCGCCCCGTCCCGCTGGGCAGGTCGCTACACGCGCTCGAGGACGAACCGCACCTCGGCCTTCAGGCTCTGGCTGACCACGCAGTACCGCTCCGTGGCCCGCGCGAGGCGATCCAGGGCGGTGTCGTCGAGGTCCGCGTCCACGCGGGCGGTCACGACGACGTCCTGGACCCCGACGGGCACGGCCCGGTCGACGCCCAGGGTGCCGCGGGCGTCGAACATCCCGTCCGCGGTCAGCTCGGCCGAGCGCACCTCCACGCCCATGGCGGTGGCGACGCTGCGCAGGGTCACCCCGGCGCAGGCCAGGAGCGCGTCGAGGAGCATGTCCCCGGAGCAGGCATCGCTGCCGTCACCGCCGGTGGCGGAGTGCGGACCGCCCCGCACGGGACCCGCCCAGGTGTCGACAGTGCAGGTCAGTCCGGGGTCCCGGAAGTCGCCGTGGGAGTGCAGGGGCGTGCAGGCCGCCCCGGGCTCGGCCCGGTAACGGTCCTTGAGGGGGGCCTGGAGCTGCCGGAGCTCCGCGGCGGTCATCTGGGTACGAGATTCCATGGTGCCACTGTAGAGCGTCCGGCGCGGACGGCACCACGCGGGGCACCCGCGCCGGACGGGATCAGCGGGCGCGCTCGGCCACCCGGTCCTCCCAGCAGGCCCGGGTGGTCACCCCGTCGGTGCCGTCCCAGGCCCCGGTCCCGGACCGGCCCGGGACGTCGCCGCTGTGGAAGACCGGCTCGGCGCCCTGCCTGCGCTGGGCCTCGTCGTTCATGAGCACCCGGACGGCCACGCCGGCGAGCAGCACCAGAACCACCGGGTCGATGGTGGCCATGACCGCCATGGACAGGTCGGCCAGGGACCGGGCCAGGTCCAGGTCCAGGTCCAGGTCCAGCGTGGCTCCACCGATGCCGAGCACCAGCACGAGCACGCGGCAGCCGGTCGCCGTCCACCGCGACCTCGCGGAACGGAGGGGCCGGGTCAGATCGCCCGCACGGCGCCCTTGTCCGCGGAGGTGACCATCGAGGCGTAGGCGCGCAGGGCCTTGGAGACCTGGCGCTCGCGCGGCTTGGTGGGGTACCACGGGGCCGGCCCCTTGGCCTGCCGGCGGGCGGCCAGGACGGCGTCGTCCACGTTCACGCGCAGCACGCGCCGGGCGACGTCGATCTCGATCTCGTCGCCGGACTCGATGAGGCCCACCGCGCCGCCGGCGGCGGCCTCCGGGGAGATGTGCCCGATCGAGAGGCCGGAGGTGCCGCCGGAGAAGCGGCCGTCGGTGATCAGGGCGCACTCCCGGCCGAGACCGAGGCCCTTGAGGTAGGAGGTCGGGTAGAGCATCTCCTGCATGCCCGGACCGCCCTTGGGGCCTTCGTAGGTGATGACCACGATGTCGCCGGGCTGCACGTTCTTGGACAGGATCTCGAACACGGCCTCGTCCTGGGACTCGACCACGAACGCCCTGCCGACGAAGTGGAACAGCTCCTCGTCGATGCCGGCGGTCTTGATGACCGCCCCGTCCTCGGCGATGTTGCCGTGGAGGATCGCCAGGCCGCCGTCCTGTGTGTAGGCGTGCTCGACCGAGCGGATGCAGCCGTCCTCGCCGTCGAGGTCGAGGGACTCGAACGTGTTGTCCGTGGAGAACGCCTGCGTGGTGCGCACGCCGCCGGGAGCGGCGTGGAAGAGCGTCCGGGCGCGCTCGGAGGACCGGCCGCTGCGGACGTCCCACTCGTCCAGCCAGGTGGCCAGGTCCGGGGCGTGCACCGTGTGCACGTCCTCGTTGAGCAGGCCCGCACGGCGCAGCTCGCCGAGGATCGCGGGAATGCCGCCGGCACGGTGCACGTGCTCGATGTGGAACCGCGTGGAGTTCGGCGCGACCTTGCACAGGCAGGGCACCCGGCGGGACAGGGCGTCGATGTCCGGGAGCGCGAAGTCCACCTCGCCCTCCTGGGCGGCGGCGAGGATGTGCAGGATCGTGTTCGTGGACCCGCCCATGGCGATGTCGAGGGCCATGGCGTTCTCGAACGCCGCCTTGGTGGCGATGTTGCGCGGGAGCACGGACTCGTCGTCCTGCTCGTAGTAGCGGCAGCACAGGTCCACGACCCGGCGGCCGGCCTCCAGGAACAGCTCCTTGCGGGCCACCTGGGTGGCCAGCGTGGTGCCGTTGCCGGGCAGGGAGAGACCGAGGGCCTCGGTGAGGCAGTTCATCGAGTTGGCGGTGAACATGCCGGAGCAGGACCCGCAGGTGGGGCAGGCGTTGCGCTCGATCTGTCCGAGCTGCTCGTCGGTGACGGACTCGTCGACGGCCATGGACATCGCGTCCACGAGGTCCAGCCGGTGCTCGACCACGCCCTCGACGGCCTCGCCGGACTCCATGGGCCCGCCGGAGACGAAGACCACCGGGATGTTCAGCCGCAGCGCGGCCAGCAGCATGCCGGGCGTGATCTTGTCGCAGTTGGAGATGCAGACCAGGGCGTCGGCCCGGTGGGCGTTGACCATGTACTCCACGGAGTCGGCGATGATGTCGCGCGAGGGCAGCGAGTAGAGCATGCCGTCGTGGCCCATCGCGATGCCGTCGTCGACCGCGATGGTGTTGAACTCCTTGGCCACACCGCCGGCCGCCTTGACCGCCGTGGCCACGAGGTCACCCATGTCCTTGAGGTGCACGTGGCCGGGTACGAACTGTGTGTAGGAGTTCGCGATCGCGACGATCGGCTTCCCGAAGTCGTCGTCGCCCATGCCGGTGGCGCGCCACAGGGCGCGGGCGCCGGCCATGTTGCGGCCGTGGGTCGAGGTGCGGGAGCGGAGGTGGGGCATGGCGGAGCGGTGTCTCCTCGGTCGGGGTTGTCCGGTGTCGGGGCGGGCGGACCGTGGGGGCGGAGCACCCGGGTCGACCGTCAGCGGTCCGCCGTCCAGAATACGCTCGTCCGCCGCAACGTCCTGCCTGTCGGACGCTTGTCTCAGCATGTGGACGCGACGGAGCGGGTCGCTCCTACACTGGGGCCACGACACGTCACGCAGGAGGATGGGCCCATGAGCAAGCACCCGACGCCCCCGCGGCCGGACGACGGCGCCGCGTTCAGCGTGGACCTGCATGACGCCGTCGACCCGCTGGTGATGGCCCTCGACGTCGGCTCGACGGGCAGCCGGGGCGGTCTGCACGACGCCACGGGGACCCCGGTGCGGGGCTACCGGCACAAGATCGAGCACGAGTTCACCACCGCGGCGGACGGGACCTCCGTGATCGACCCCGACCAGGTGACGGACGAGCTCACGGCAGTCCTCGACCTCGTCCTGGCCGATCCCGCGCTGGCCGGCCGGGTGGCGGGCGTCGCCCTGGACACCTTCGCGTCCTCGCTGGTGGGGGTCGGGACCGACGGCGGAGCGGTCACCACGTGCTTCACCTACGCCGACTCCCGGTGCGCCGAGCAGCTGGCCGGGCTGCGCGAGGAGCTCGACGAGCCCGCCGCGCTGCAGCGCACCGGTGCCCGCCTGCACACCTCCTACCTGGCCCCGCGGCTGCGGTGGCTCCGGGAGACGGACTCCGAGGCGTGGGAGCGGGCCCGGCGGTGGATGTCCCTGGGCGAGTACGTGCACCTGCGCCTGCTGGGCACCGCGCGCGCCGGGACCGCCACGGCCGCGTGGACCGGGATGCTGGACCGTCGCACGGGCCGGTGGGACGAACCCCTGCTCCTGGCCTGCGGACTGGAGGCGGAGCACTTCAACTCCCTCGCCGATCCGCACGAGCCGGTCCCGGACGTCGCGGCCTCCGTGGCCGAGCGCTGGCCGGCCCTCGAGGGCGCGGCCTGGTTCGCGCCCGTGGCCGACGGGCTGAGCGCCAATCTGGGCTCCGGCGGCGCCGACGCCACGACGATGGTCGTCTCCACCGCCACGTCCGGGGCCGCGCGCGTGCTGCTGCACCGGATTCCCGAGCGGGTGCCGACCGGGCTGTGGTGCTACCGCATCGACGCGGAGCGGTGCCTGCTGGGCGGTGCCCTCAACGACGTCGGCCGGGCGCTCGACTGGCTCGAGCGCACGGTGGCCCTGCCGGAGGGCACGACGCTCGCGGACGTCGCCGCCGCGGACGTGGCCGACTCCACCCCCGTGGTCCTGCCGTTCTTCACGGGCGAGCGCTCGACCGGCTGGGCCGGCGGCGCCCGGGCGGTGCTCGCATGCGTCTCGGCCTCGAGCACCGGGGCGGACCTCGCCCGCGGGGTGCTCGAGGGCGTCGCGGTCTCCTACGCCCGGGTGGCCGAGCAGCTCGAGGACGCCGCCGGCGGCGTGGACCGCGTCGTGGCCTCCGGCAGCGCGTCCCAGGACGTGCCGGAGCTGCTGCAGCTGCTCGCCGACGCCCTCGGCAAGCCCGTGACGCGGGCCGAGTTCAAGCGCGCGACCCTGCGCGGGACCGCCCTGCTCGCCCTCGAGTCCCTCGCCCCCGACGTGGAGCGGGCCCGCCCGCCCTACGGTCCGGAGCACGAGCCGGAGCCCGGGCGCGTGGAGCACTACCGGGACGCACGCGCCCGCTTCGAGGAGCTCTACGAGGGGGTCGTCGGCCGCTGACCCGCCGAACCCACCGCCGCTGCCCCGGCCCCGGCGCGCTCTCCCGGATTCCCGGGCAGAGGCGGTGAGATCGGCGACGGGTAACGCGAGGGCGTGCGGCGGCGTGCCTCCGCGTGACCTGGGTGCGAGCCGGACGTTTCCTCACACTGGGACACAATGGTGTACCTCCGCTAATACCGTGGCCCCGGCGCGGCCGCTTTCCTACCGTGGAGCCCGTGGGTGCGGGTGCCGACTCCACCCGGTGCTCGAGCACTCGCCCCCCACACCCCCCGCACCCCCGCACGGCACGGAAGGAACCACGATGGACGACTCCCTGGGCCGGGAACAGGCCGTCAGACTGCACCAGGCGCTCGAACGGGCGTCGATCAGGCACCGGCGGCTGTGGGTCCGCTACCTCAGCCTCGGCGGCAGCGTCGGCGAGCTGGAGGTCGGGGCCTACCTGCACCAGTGCCTGGACCTGCCGCCGCGCGAGCGGGACCTGCTGGCCTGGGCGGCCAACACCCTGCTCGACCGCCGGTACCACCCGCGCGTCCCGTCGAGCACCGACCTCCTGCGCCGGGGGACCGGCCACGGCGTCCCGGAGCGCACCGCCTGAGCGCACGGTCCCGGACCCGGCCGGCCCGGCGGAAGGGTTGACCCCCCCACCCGCCCGGTGGGACGCTGAGCCACATCGGAAGTCCCCTGATGGATCAGGACGGGTCGGATGAAGGCGATGGTGTACCGCGGGCCGTTCAAGGTCCGCGTGGACGAGAAGGACATCCCGGGGATCGAGCATCCCAACGACGCGATCGTGCGGGTCACCCTCGCGGCGATCTGCGGGTCGGACCTGCACCTCTACCACGGGATGATGCCGGACACCCGGGTCGGGACGACCTTCGGCCACGAGTTCGTCGGCGTGGTGCACGAGGTCGGCCCGTCGGTGCAGAACCTGGCGCCCGGCGACCGCGTCATGGTGCCGTTCAACGTGTACTGCGGGTCCTGCTGGTACTGCGCCCGGGGGCTGTACTCCAACTGCCACAACGTGAACCCCAACGCCACGGCGGTGGGCGGGATCTACGGCTACTCCCACACCTGCGGGGGCTATGACGGGGGTCAGGCAGAGTACGTGCGCGTCCCGTTCGCCGACGTGGGGCCCTCCCCGATCCCGGAGTGGATGACCGACGAGGACGCGGTGCTGTGCACGGATGCCCTCGCCACCGGCTACTTCGGGGCGCAGCTCGGTGGCATCGTCGAGGGCGACACCGTCATCGTCCTCGGTGCCGGCCCCGTGGGGCTGTACGCCGCGAAGTCGGCCTGGCTGATGGGCGCCGGCCGGGTGGTCGTGATCGACCACCTGGAGTACCGGCTCGAGAAGGCCCGGGAGTTCGCCCACGCCGAGACGTTCAACTTCGCGGAGTACGACGACATCGTGGTGGAGATGAAGAGGACCACGGACCACCTGGGCGCGGACGTCGTCATCGACGCCGTCGGGGCCGAGGCGGACGGCAGCTTCACCCAGCACGTGACCTCGGCCAAGCTCAAGCTGCAAGGCGGGTCCCCCGTCGCGCTGAACTGGGCGATCGACTCCGTGCGCAAGGGCGGGACCGTCTCGGTGATGGGGGCGTACGGGCCGATGTTCAGCGCCGTGAAGTTCGGCGACGCGCTCAACAAGGGGCTGACCCTGCGGATGAACCAGTGCCCCGTGAAGCGGCAGTGGCCGCGGCTGTTCGAGCACATCCGCAACGGCCACCTCACTCCCAGCGACCTCGTGACCCACCGCATCCCCCTGGAGCACATCGCCGAGGGGTACCACATCTTCTCGTCCAAGCTGGACGGCTGCCTCAAGCCGCTCGTCGTGCCCACCGCCTCCTGAGGCGGCAGGGCCGCGGGGCCGATCCGGAAGGTAGGACCATGACGAACACCCCCGAAGTCTCCCCGCACACCCCGTACACGGCCGGCGAAGCGGTGCGCTCCGTCGACCGCGAGGCGCTGCGGGCCCGCATTCCCGGCTGGGGCGCGGACCTCGATCCTGCCGACCGCCCGTCCGTGCCGAAGCTGCGCTACGACCCGGGTGCGACCGGCGCCCACTGGGATGTCCCCGAGCGCCAGGAGGAGAAGTGGCCGCGGGAGCGGTCGATCGAGCACGCCGGGCTCACGCCCGTCTTCGGCACCTCCTGCCCGCCGAAGGGCCTCTCCGGGGTGCTGCGCAAGCACGCCTACCGGAGGTACAGCGAGGGCCGGGCCGCGCACTGGCTGATCCTGCTGGCGGCCGACCGGGTCGACGCGTGGGAGAGCCACCTCGTGTCCTTCGCGAGCCTGCGCCCGGACAACCCGGTCACCCAGACCGGCGTGCTCAGCGAGTTCTCCCGCCACGGCCTCTCGTCCCGGCTGGGCTCCACGCGCGCCGACCTCTCGCACACGTGGCTGGACCCGGTCGTCGTCGCCGGACCCTGGGTCCTGGCGGGCGGCGCCGCGGTCGCCGCCGGGCGGGCCCTGGCCCGCCGCCGCGGCTGAGGCCGGCGAGGGCACTCAGCTCTCGACGGGGTCGTGGTCGTCCGGCCCGACCCGGCCCCGGTCCTCAGGTGGCGGGCAGGATCGTGGCGGTGCACTCGCCGAGGTCGATGACGGAGCCGCCGGGGCCGGGGGCGGTGCCGGTGAGGGTCACGGTCTGACCGTCCTGGAGAAAGGTCATCTCGGTGCCGTCGGGCAGGGCGAAGGCTTCCTGGCCGCCCCAGGAGAGCTCCAGGAAGGACCCGCGCTGGTCCGCCTCCGGGCCCGAGACTGTGCCGGAGCCGAAGAAGTCGCCCGGTCGCAGCCCGGCGCCGTTGACGCTCATGTGCGCGACCATCTGCGGCGCGGTCCAGTACATGGTGGACACCGGGGGGTGGGTGATCGTGTGCCCGTCCACGCTCACGCCCAGGGTGACGTCCAGGCCCCACGGGTCCCGGCCCTCGTCGTCGAGGTAGCGGGCGAGGGCGTGCTCGCGCGCCGGCGGGGCCACGCGGGCCGCCTCCAGGGCCTCCCACGGCACGACCCACAGCGAGATCGAGGACGCGAAGGACTTGCCGAGGTAGGGGCCCAGGGGCACGTACTCGTAGGCCTGGATGTCGCGGGCGGACCAGTCGTTGAACAGCACCACCCCAAAGAGGTGCTCGGCCGCCGCCCGCTCCAGGGAGACCTCCCCGGCCGCCGCCGCCCCGCCCAGGACGAAGCCGAGCTCCGCCTCGATGTCCAGGCGCCGGGAGGGGCCGAAGCTAGGGATGCCGGAAGGCTCGGGGCGCAGGCCCTTGGGGCGGGGGAAGTCCTGCCCGGACGGGATCACGGTGCCGGCGCGGCCGTGGTAGCCCACGGGCAGGTGCTTCCAGTTGGGCAGCAGCGGGGCCTGGTCGGGACGGAAGATCTTCCCCACGTTGGAGGCGTGGTGCTCGGAGGCGTAGTAGTCGACGTAGTCGGCCACGGTGAACGGCATGTGCAGGGAGATCCCCTCCACCGGGTACGACGACGCCGCGACCGCCTCGTCGAGCCCGTCCGTGGTCACGACCTCGACGAGCCAGCTCCGCAGCGCGGTCCAGGTCCCGTGGCCGGCCGCGAGCAGCGCGTCCAGGTCCGGGGCGGATGCCGCCGAGCGCGCGGCGTCGTCGAGGCCCTCCACGGCGGCGGCCAGGGCGGCGACGTCGATCGCCCGGTCCCCCAGGCGCACCCCCAGCCGATGCTCCCCGCCGGTGGGCGAGAAGGAGGCGTAGGGCAGGTTCTCGGGGCCGTAGCCCTCGGTGGCGAGGCGGTCGGCGGCGGTGCTCATGGGTGGATCTCCTTGGACGTCGGGGCAGAAGGCGATGACGGCGGCACCCTCCCGCCCCGGGGCCCGGGCACGGGAGGGCGCGGTGTCAGACGAGGCCGTGCGGGAAGAGACCGAGGTGCTCGAGGCTCGCGGCGGGCTCGCCCACGCTGCACGTCCCGAAGGACGTGAACGACTCGCGCCATGAGCCGTCGGAGGCCCGGGCGAGCTCGACCAGCGGTTCCGGGACCGTCTCGGTGAGCAGCCGGGCCACCCGCTCGGCGGGCTCGTGCGCTCGGGACGCCTCGGTGGCCATCGCGATGTTGAGGAACCCGTGGTGGGGAAACCCCGTGGCCGGGTTCGTGTACCGCACGGCCTCGTGCAGCCCGGCCGTGAGCTTGAACGGGATCCGCGCGGCCACGGCCTCGGTGAGCACCGCGGCCAGCTGCTCGGGGCTCGGGAACAGGTGCGCCTCGATCCCGCCGGTGCGGTACTTGAGGCGCAGACCGGTGCCCTCCAGCAGCTCCAGGGCCCCGCCGCGGACCTGGTCCGCGCTCAGCTCCACGAAGACCGGCAGCACGGTCGCGGCGGCGGCCTCCCGGATCTGGGCGGCCCACGCGTCCTGGTCGGACGGGTCGGTTCTGAGCTCCACGGCCACGACCCGCAGCTCGGGCCCGACCTGCTCGGCGGCGTCCAGCGCGGCCTGCAGCTGCCCGGCCGGTGTCACGGCGGCGACCTCGACCGCCCGGTCGCCGCCGTCCAGTCCGGCGGCGATCCGGCGGGCCCCGGACAGGTCCTCGAGCTTGAGCACCGCCGGCCCCACGGCCGCGACCAGCGGGTTCGCCCACCGTGCCACGTGGTCGGAGACCGCTTTCTCCAGCGGGGCGAGTCCCGGCGGGAACGTCGCGGCGTCGTCGAAGAACCCGGCGAACTGGGCCGGGACGCCCCGCCCGGCGGCGTCCGTGGTCCGGGCGGGGCTCACGAGTTCGACCACAGCCCGCCGGTCCACTTCCGGCCGGGGGTCCAGGACGTGACGTACTTGCCGTCGTCGCCGGCCAGCCCGGCCTCGCCCAGGTCCAGCGGCTGGAAGGTGTCGACCATGACGGCCGTCTCGTCGAAGTACTCCACGCCCAGGGACTTCTCGATCGCCCCGGGCTGCGGCCCGTGCGGGTGCCCGCCCGGGTGCAGGGAGATCGAGCCCTTGCCGATGCCCGAGCCCTTGCGCGCCTCGTAGTCCCCGTCCACATAGAACATGACCTCGTCCGAGTCCACGTTCGAGTGGTAGTACGGCACGGGCACGGCCAGCTCGTGGTAGTCGACCTTCCGGGGCACGAAGTTGCAGATCACGAAGTTGCGACCCTCGAAGACCTGGTGCACGGGCGGCGGCTGGTGCACCTTTCCGGTGATCGGCATGTAGTCCTTGATGCTGAAGGTGTACGGGTACAGGCACCCGTCCCAGCCCACCACGTCGAAGGGGTGCTCCGGCAGGACGTGGACCGTCCCGTCCAGGCCCGAGGGTCCGCGGCCCCGGTGCTTGACGTAGACCTCGACGTCGGTCTCGTCCCGCAGGAGCACACCGGTGGGCCCGTGCAGGTCGCGCTCGCAGTAGGGGGCGTGCTCGAGCAGCTGCCCGTACTTGGAGAGGTAGCGGTGCGGCGGGGTGATGTGGGAGTTGGCCTCGACGAAGTAGAGGCGGGCGGTCTCGCCCTCCCGCAGCACCCAGCGGTGGATCGTGGCCCGGGGGATCAGCACGTAGTCGCCCTCGACGGCCTCGAGCGGGCCGAACTGGGTCTCCACCCGTACCGAGCCGCGCTCCACGTAGACGCACTCGTCGCCCACGGCGTTCTTGTACAGCGGGGAGGTCCTGCCGACCCAGGCGTAGGAGAGCCGCACGTCGGAGTTGCCCATCACCAGCCGGCGGCCGGTCACGGCGTCGGTCCCGGCGGCCTGTTCCTCGGTGAACAGCTCGTGCAGCTTGAGGTGCCTCGGCAGCAGCGGGTCGTTGGGGGTCAGGCTCTGGTCGGGCAGCTCCCAGCCGCGGGTTCCGACGATCGCCGAGGGGATGTGCCGGTGGTAGAGCAGCGACGAGTCGGAGGAGAAGCCCTCCTCGCCCATGAGCTCCTCGTAGAGGACGTTGCCCGCGTCGTCCTTGAACAGGGTGTGACGCTGCCGGGGAACCGGGCCCAGCTGCCGGTAGTAGGCCATGGCAGTCTCCTTGCGTGTGGCGGTCTGTGAACCAGCTCTCCCCCAGATAGTAAAGCGTTGTACTATATGGGGCAAGCCCTCCCCTAGAATCGACGCCATGCCCCTCGCCGACCGCACCGAGCCCTCCGGGACGTCCCCCGCGACGTCCTCCGCCGCCGCACTGCCCGACTACTGGTCCTTCGTCCAGGCCGCCCAGCGCCGGATCTCCGAGGAGTTCCCCGACGCGGACCTCGCGGCCAACCGGATGTTCCTCTCGCTCAACCGGTCCGCGAGCACCGCCGTCTACGACTTCGAGTCGTCGATCCACCGTCCCGCCGGTGGGTCCTGGTCGAGCTTCCGGCTGCTCCTGGCCCTCTGGGTGGCCGGTCCTCTCAATCCCCACGAGGCCGCGCGCCTGACAGGAATGAGCCGCGCGGCGGTCTCCAACCTGACCGGCACGCTGGTCGGCAAGGACCTGCTCCGGCGCGAGGCGTCCCCGGCCGACGGCCGGTCCGTGACCCTGCACCTCACCGAGGCCGGGCAGGAGAAGATCCGCACGGCGTTCCGGGCCCAGAACGACCGGGAGAGCCAGTGGGCCGAGGCGCTGACCGAGGAGGAGCAGCACACGCTCGTGACCCTGCTGGAGAAGCTCATGGAGCAGCGCGAGCGGATCGGCGCGCGGGCCCGCAAGTAGTGCCGCGTGCCGGCGGACCCGGGCGGCCCGGCCGGGTGCGGCTGTCCCGGCGCGGGATCCCCACGGTCGTGGTCGAGGCGCGCGACGCCACGGGCAGCGGACAGTGACGACCTCGTGGCTCGCCGCCGCGGACGGCGCCCGCAGCGCGGTGCGCCGGTCCCTGGGCCTGCGCCTGGACGGGGCCGGCTACGAGGGCCGCTACGCGATCGCCGGCATCGAGCGGGTCAACGACTGGCCCACCGAGCGCTTCGCCCGGTTCGGCCCCGAGTCCGACCGCGGGTCGACGATCAGCATGCACCAGCAGCCCGGCGACGGTCAGTGGGGTGACAGAACGGGCCCCGGCTGACTGACCACGACATCCCGTCTCCGGGGATCGCCCGACAAGGGAAGAACCCGAGAAACGGCAGTCGGGCGTGGGACTGTCCGCCAGATCGTCCCGGTCGCCGAGAAGGCCGGCAATCGGCCATCTGTCAAGCGGGGCTTCGAGTTCCACGTCCCCCTGCTTCTCCTCGTGCGAGGCCTATCTGATCCTGGCACCTCGGTGCTCAGTCCTGGACATCGCCTGCACCGGTAGAGAACGACCCTTCTCCGGAAGCTGTGGGGATGAGGTGCTAGCCTCGCTGCCATTCGTGTCCGTCGACGAAGGATTTTCAGGACGTGAGGTTGGTGACCGTCCCCGAGGCTGTTGCCATGTGCGCCGTCATGACCATCCCCGCGCCTCCGGAGGCAGCCTGACCCCGCCTTCCTCTCCTCGCCCACGGCCTTCTCGCCGGTTGGGCTCCGACGAACTACGAACAGGTTCCCCTCGTGAAGACTCATCCTCAGTGGATCACGCGCGCGGAAACGCCGGCGGACGTCCCTGCCGTCCACGACCTCAACCGCGCCGCCTTCCCCACCGCCGAAGAGGCCGAGCTCGTGGATGCACTACGCCAGGACCCGGCCTGGATCGACGGGCTCTCCATGGTGACCACCTCCGGGGACGGCACGGTGGTGGCGCACGCTCTCTTGACCCGTTGCCACATCGGTGCGGTCCCGGCATTGTGCCTGGCACCGTGCGCGGTGCTGCCGGCCCACCAAAGCACCGGCGCCGGCTCCGCGGCGATTCGCGCCGTCCTGCACACGGCACAAGAGCAAGGCGAGGCCTTCATAGTCGTCCTGGGCCACCCCGGCTACTACCCGCGTTTCGGTTTCGAGCGGGCCTCCGCCCACGGCATCGGGCTGAGCATCGAGGTCCCGGACGAGGCCCTGATGGCACTCTCGTTGGACCCGGACCGTTCCCTGCCGGCGGGCATCGTGCGCTACGCGGAGCCCTTCGGGATCTGAGCCCAGCGCGCGGGAGCTACGGAGCATGACCTCGCACCCAGTTCGACCGATCCCGTGCCGCGCATTCCCGTTGGGACGCGCGGCACGGGCCCGCCGCAAAGGAGAACCCCCACCGCAGCTTCCGGAACAGGAGATGTCGCAGGGGATTTGCGTCAGGTCTTGGGTGTGCTCGGATTCTGTATCCTGGGCCGACCTGCAATGCCGGCACGGCAGTCCTCGACGCCCGACGGTGGCCCCCCGGGGGCGTTGACGTTCCGGTCCTTGCGCAGGCATCTGCGGTCTGCGGCGACACGGCCCTTCGTCTCGGTTTCCTGAGGTGGACGGTGGTCGTGGACACAGGAAAGGGGCGGGACGGCCCCCCGGCCAGTCCCGCCCCGCTGTTCCCTGTCTTAGTACTGCAACAACAGATTGTGACCTACTGTCAGATCTGCTATTTGATGGTCTGTGCAGACTCAGATGGTG
>NZ_JBHZTC010000031.1:0-23362 GCF_042879195.1 Kocuria nitroreducens | reverse complement strand
GAGATCCCCAACCGGGTGGAGAAGGCCGCCGGCACCATCCAGGACAAGCTCCACAAGGAATAACCCCACCGGCCCAGCGCGCAGCCCTGGGCCACCCCGAGGAGAGGAGCGATCATGACCACCCCAGCCGCTCGACCCGACGACCGCACGACCCGGCGCTCACCCGTCCAGACCGCGGCCCTGCTCTACGGCGCTGTCTTCCTGCTCGTGGGCGCCGCTGGGTTCATCCCCGGCATCACCACGAACTACGACACGCTGCAGTTCGCCGGCCACCACTCCGAGGCCTTGCTCATGGGCGTTTTCCAGGTCTCCATCCTGCACAACCTCGTCCACCTGCTCTACGGCATCGCCGGGATCGCCCTGGCCCGAACCGTCGCGGGGGCGCGGAACTACCTGCGCTGGGGCGGTGCCGTCTACCTGCTGCTGTGGCTCTACGGCCTCCTCATCGACAAGGAGTCCACCGCCAACTTCGTGCCCCTGAACACCGCCGACGACTGGCTGCACCTGCTCCTGGGCCTGACCATGGTCGGGCTGTCCTTCCTGGATCGGAGGACCCACGACCGGACCGCGGGCAGGGCCCGCACCTGAGATCCGCGGCCGGGCACCCTTCGTGTCCGTGATCCGTGGGAAGCGGCTCCGCCGAGGCGCCCTGCTCCGGACGGGGTCCGTAGTAGCGGCCCAGCCAGCGGCACAGCCCGTCGAGACCGGGAAAGAGAACGCGCTCGGTCATGTTCGCCTGGTCGAGGTGATCGCGGATCCGCCACTTCAGCCCCGGGGGGATGATCACCTTCCGGTAGAGCTCAGGATGCCCGCCGAGCCACGCGTGCAGCGACCCTGTGGCCGCGGACACGGCGGAGAACACCGCCGCCTGGTCCACGATCCGCTCGTCCAGGGACGGAGGCTCGAAGAACAGCGGCACCGGCCGCCCGTGCCGGTCCCGGAACCGGTCGAAGCCCGCCATGCTGTACGCCACCCGCCCCAGCATGCCGATGGTGAACAGCCCTGCCGCGTGCGCGGTGATCTCGTCACGCAGCGGCGCCGGCAACAGTTCGTGCACCGCCGCGCAGTCCACGCACCACACCGCCCCTGGGACGCCGTAGCATCGCGGGTCCGCGGTGGCGAAGTGCAGGGCCACATAGGGGAAGTTCGACCAGTCCAGCAACCAGGTGGGCAGGCCGTGGTGCTGGGCCACGGACAGCCAGTTCCAGTCCGAGTCCCCCGGGGAGGTGTCCTGGGCCGCGTACTTGCGGAAGTTCCGCAGGATGTGCGGCTCGATCTGCTCGCTCGACGCGCCCCGGAGCCGGACGAGGCTGGTGTACAGGTACTGGTCGGCGAGGGCGTGACCACGGTAGACCACGTTGATCCGCAGGTTCCCGCCGGAGGGCTGCCACTCGCTGTGGGTCAGGGCCGCGATCAGCCCGTACAGGTCGTCGTCGTCGATCTCGACGACCGAGCCCGCACCAGCGGCGCCCTCCCCCACGCTCACCACTGGTTCCCCACCCGCCCTGGGCCGGCGTCGACCAGCAGCAGCGACTCCAGGTGCCGGCGACGCAGGCGCCGGCGCAGGGCCGCCCGGGAGTGCCCGGCGGTGCGCAGCCGCGAACCCGCGTAGGACACGCCGCCGCGAGCCCGGACAGCCACGGCCGCCCACACGCACACCGACCGCTCCAGCACCCACAGGGGGGCCCACAGCACAGTGCCGGCAGGAAAGACCTGGGCACCGCCTGCCCGGCGTCGACCGATCTCGGCCACCCCGCACACGGCGACGGCCCCTGCCACCAACCCTCCCGGGCGCCGCACGGCCCAGCACATCAGAGGCAGCAAGGACAGCTCGGCGAGCAGGCGAGGAGGCTGGGCGAAGTCGTCGTAGGCCTGACGGACGCGCTGGCCGACGAAGTGGGACACGGTGGGGGGCACCCGGCCCACGAGCACGTCCAGAGCCACGGTCTCCCGTCCACCGGCCGCGCGCACGGTGCGGACGAGCTCGAGGTTCTCGAACAGGACGTCACCGTCGTAGCCGCCGGCTGCGAGCAGGATCGACCGGCGCACCCCGAGGGTGCCGGGCCAGTCCCCGCCCAGAGCACGGTTGAGCAGGGCGCGCCCGGAGTCCCAGCGGGCCTGCCAGGGCAGTTCCAGGTAGTAGTTCTGCGGCCGGACCACCTCGGCCCGCCCCAGCAGCGCCACGATCTGCTCCAGCGTCCGCCGGGTGTGGCGCACGTCGTCGTCGGCCACCACGACCCGCTCCTCGCGGGACCGGCGCACACCGGTCATCACCCCCGCGACCTTGCCGTTGGCACCCGGCCACGGCTCCGGTCGAACGTGCTCGACCGACTCCGGCAGCGCACGGCGATGAGCCGTGAAGAGAGACTCCGCGGAGCCGTCGACGACCGTCACGGGCAACCACGTGGTGACCTCGGCCAGGTAGTGGACGAGGCCTGCCAGGCCGTCGTCATCGGCCCACTTCAGCGGGAGGACGTACCGGGCACCGGCCAGAGAGCCCGGAACAGGGAGATCCGTGACGGGGCGTCCGGGAGTCGCCTCGACCGAGGTTTCCTCTGGGCGGCCGGCCTCGGCCGTCACGGAGACTGCGTGGTCCACAAGAGCATCCTTCATCGACAGCGACGCACTGCGGGCCGGCTGCTCGACCACCCCTCACCCTAACCACACTCGGCTCCCCCGGGCCAAGCATCCGGGGGAGGAACCCTCATCCGCTCTGCCGGAACGGCTCCCTGGTGCCGTGGGCGATCAGTGGTCCGCTCGGCCGGTGGAAGGATCTTCACCCCGGCGCATCACGGGCAGGTGCTCGACCCTGTGGGCGAGACCGCCCAGACCGGTGCTGACCGAGCGCAGGACGGGCGTGCCGCGTCCGGGGCCGCGGAGGACGGCCCCGTCCACGAGGTCCCGGAGCCGGTCGAGGACCGACAGGGGAACGGCCGCGACCGCGTTGCCGGGTGGGCGCCGGGCCACCACGGGGTGGGCGCGGGTGGGCGCGGTGCGGCGGACCACTTCCCATGCCAGGCCGAGACCTCGGAGCCGGCGGCGGTCCAGGGCCCCCTGCAGCCGTGGGAGCAGGACGTCCTCCTCGTCGCGCACGTCCTCCCGCAGCACCTCGACCAGCCGGGCGAGCAGGGGACCCCGAGCGGGGTCCTCGGCCGCCGTGGCCTCGAGGCGGGTGACGAGCTCGTTGACTTCCTGGTGCTCGCGCTCCACCTGCAGCGTCAGCTCGTGCCCGTCCGGCAGGACCCGGCGCATCACCGGCCACAGCACGGCCTCCTCGGCGAAGGCGTGCGGGAACACCAGGCGGTAGATGCGCAGCAGCACCTGCCCCTGGGCCGCCCCGGTGGTGCCGTCGAGGTCCTCCAGCAGGTCCTCCAGCTTCACGTGGTCCCTCTTCTGCCGCGTCAGCACGCTCAGCCTCCCGCCGAGCTCGTGGACCTTCTGTTCAGCGATGGATCTCATCATGACGACCTTTCGGAGAGTGCCTGTTCGGGCTCTTGTGAAGGGGAACTGCCGTGCTGGTGGGCGACGCGGACAGCGCAGCACCGGCCAGCCCGTGGCGGCATGTCCGGCTGCTGGGCCTCTTCCCGGCATCGTAAGTCTGCTGAGATGAATGTCGTCACCTGCATCCGCTGTCCACGGCCCATCCGGCACCGTTTCCGGGCGGTGGGATGCAGGACCTGCAGAAGGGGTGGTCAGTCTTCGCGGTCGACGTCCTCACGGTGGAGCAGCTCGGAGGCGTAGGGGGCCCGCAGTGGAGGCTGCCGTTTGATGAGTTCGTTGGCGGCGTGGGCCAGCAGATCCCGCTGCAGGGCGGGCAGGTCCAGGCAGTGGTGCAGGTAGGCCTCGACCTCGATCTCCCCGGCGCCGCCTCCGAGAGTGAAGTAGCGGAACCACAGCTGCTTCACCTCGATGCCTGCACGGCAGGTGACGTCGCGCAACAGACGGGCTTGTTCCGCCCCGACACCGTCGTGATCCACCGTCGGACCTCAGCTCTGCGGGTCCGGGTGCCGCTCCAGGATCTGACGGGCGACCTCGGCCATGGGGCGGCCCTGGGCGCGCGCGGCCGTGAGCAGCACGGATTGAGCGTCGTCCGGGTCGGTGGCCCGTTGTTCCATCAGCATCCCGGTGGCCCGATCGATCGCCTGTCGGTCCTCCAGGCCGGCCTGCAGCGCGGCACTGAGCCGCTGCGGGGCGTCGCGGGTCTGAGCCGAACCCAGCAGGGTGGCTGCCGCTGCGGCCAGCAGTCCCAGCTGCTGCTCCTCATGGACGGTGAAGGCATCACCGACGGTGGCGTAGACCTTCATCGCTCCCAGGCACCGATCCTGGAACATCAGCGGGACGCTGATCATCGAACGGATCCCCGACCGGACGGCGGCCGCCGTCCACTCGGGCCAGCGGTCATCGTCCGTGGTGTCGTTGATGCGCTGTGGGGTCTCGGTGGCCCAGGCAGTCAGGCACGGGCCCTCCCGCAGGCCGTACTGGAGCGCGTCGACGGATTCCACGAGACCGTCGGTGGCTCCTGCACTGGTCCTGGTGCCGTTGGCGTCGATCAGTGAGACCCCGGCTCCGGCCGCGGAGGGGATGAGGTCCTTGGCGACCTGGGCCAGCTGGTGCACCGCGGCGGTGGCACGCTCCTGGCTCAGCAGCATGTTCTGGATGCGGGCGAAGACCGTGGTCAGTTCCCTCGCAGAGGATGCGGGTTGCATGGGACCCCCTTGGTTCGACGGGGCGGGCCGAGTCCACTGGGCACCGTGCGCAGTCGCTGCGGCATCGATGGCAGGTCGTCCTTCGCTCGGTGGTTGCCCCTGCCGTCAAGGTTACGCCAGATGACAGAGGATTGGGCGGGCCGCGAGCAATCACGGAACCGGCGCCGTCTCTTCTCGGGTGGACTCCCTCAGCGCGGGCTTCCGAGGACGTGGGTGGCCTGCGCACGTGGTGCTGCGCGGTCCGCACGGAACAGCCGTGCCGACCGGGCAGCACGGACCGGTCCGGAGCTGGAGTTCCATCACAGGCCGGTGAGTCCGGTGAGTCGGGCGAGAACCGCCTCGGGCGCCCCGGTGGCGTCGACGACGGGCCAGCCCCGAGCACCGGCGAACTCCAGATAGACCGCCCGGGCCGCGCGCAGATACTCCAGCGACTCGTGGTCCTGCCCACGGGCGAGAATCCGTGCGTGGGCAGTCTCGGCCGGGGCGTCGAGAACGACCACAACGGCCCCGCGCAGCACGGCGGCCCCCAACCACGGCAGGGTTCGTCCCGGCGCCAGGCCCCGGACCCGGCGCAGCACCAGCTGGCACACCAGGTGGCGATCGATCACCACCAGACCGTCCCGGCGTGTGGTTCGCACCTGGGAGACCAGGACGTTGACGACGCGCACTCCGGTCTCGAACCGGTCCGCCCACCGCGCTGGCAGCTCCAGCCCGCAGCGTGCCGAGACGCGTGCCAGCCAGCGGCGACCGGACCGGTTGCGCAGCACGATCGTCTCCCGCCCCGCCTCCTGCTCGGCCGCCACCAGCGCCGCGGCGGTCGTCGTCTTCCCGGCCCCGTCGATGCCCAACAGCACGACGGTTCGAGCTCGGCGGGCCACCAGGCCCCTGGGCAGCGGCCCTCGACCCGTCGCAACGGCGCGACGCACCCCGATCCCCCTCATCGGACCGTTCCTCGTACGTCGGGACGGGACACTGGTCACGCCTTTCTGGCCGTCAAGGGCTTGCTCTACGAGGGGTGGTACGGAGCCGGGACCACGGTCGAGGATCCCTCGCCCGCGCAGGCGAGAAGGCCGGTGGCTGGCTTGATGCCGGACACTGAGGGGGCTGGGGGCCGGAGGCCCGGGCCGAGCCGAGGTCCACGGTGACCGTGGCATCCGGGAAGAGGGCGCGCGCCCTCTCGCTCATCCGGGTCAGTTCCTGCTGGTCGGCGGCGGTCGGCTCCCCGGTGACGATGAGGGTCACGGTGTTGCCGGTGCGCTCGATGCGGACGAGGACGGAGGAGGTGAAACTCATGACCGGGGCCTTTCATGGCAGGGCCACCCCGGGTGCCGGCTGTTCGACCTCTCCGAGGAGGTGCCACCACGCTAGGTCACGAGGATGTGCGGCCCCTGACTTTTCACCTGGTCGCCGGCCGACCGCTGGGTGGGCCGGCGCCGGGCGTCCCGAGGACCTCCTGGACGCCCGGTGCCCGCCGAGGACCCACCGCGCCGCCACCGGCCCTGCGGCGCGGAGACACCCTCACGGACCGGTGGGTGCGGCCGGACCGGGTGGGTCCGGGAGTGCAGCACCGGGGCGCGCATCCGGGTTCCCGGGATCCGGGAACCAGATCTGGATCAGGGCCCAGCCCACCGCGGTCAGCGGCACGGCCAGCACGGCCCCGACGATGCCGGAGAGAATCCCTCCGGCAGCCAGGGCGAGCAGCACCACCAGCGGGTGCAGGCTCAGGGCACGGCCCAGCACCATCGGCTGGAGCACCCGGCCGTCGAGCTGGTTGATGGCCACCACCACCGCCACGACGACCAGCGCCACGACGGGGCCGTTGGCCACCAGGGCCACCAGTGCCGCGATGCCCCCGATGAGGGCGGCCCCCACGATGGGGATGAAGCCGCCCAGGAAGATCAGCACGGACAGGGGCAGGGCCAGGGGCACCCGCAGCACCAGCAGGGTGGCTCCGATGACCAGCGCCTCCAGCAGGGCCACCACGGCGGTGCCGCGCACGTAGCCGCCCAGCACGTGCAGGGTCGTGGTGCCCGAGGCGAGCAGCCTCTCCAGGGTCTCACCGTGGAAGCGGCGCAGGAAGAACGCCCAGATCCTGGCCCCGTCCTGGAGGAAGAAGTAGAGGATGACGGCCACCAGGACCGCTCCGGTGATCACCTGGGTGGCCGCGGAGATGCCCAGCAGCGCCCCGGCACCGAACCGAGGACTGGCCGTGAGGTCCACGACCGCAGTGAGGGCCTCGTCCAGGGCCTGCTGGCCGACCGGGATCGGCCCCGCCACGATGAACTCCCGCAACCGTTCCAGCCCGCCCACTGCGGAGGCCACCAGCTCCGCCCACTCGCTGCGCACCGCGAAGACCATGCCGGTGACCACCCCGCCCAGGACCACGATCGCGGACAGGAACACGATCCAGGTCGCCGGCGCCCCGGGTACACCCCGCCGGCGCAGGAAGGCGACGAGCGGGTTCAGCGCCGCGGCCAGGATGAGGGCGATCAGCAGCGGGATCACCACCAGCTTCAGCTGGATCAGCCCGTAGACCACCACCGCCCCCGCCGTCAGCAGCACCAGCCCCTGCAGCGCCCGGGTGGTCGCCCGGCCCAGCGCATCTGCCCACAGGTCACGGGTGTGCAAGACGCTGCGATGCCGTGGGCGCGTCATCGGAACCTGCCTCCCCCAGTCCCGCTGCTGACCTAGGTTCAGAATGCGCCCACAGGTCGTGATTGCCAAGACCCGGGGCGGCGCGCGACGGCGGAATCCGACGACGGCGCCAGACCCGCAGCCCCGATCCGGCGACCGCCCGTGCGCCGGCCACCGAGCCGGTGATCCGCTCCCGTTCGATCCCCAGCTCCCCCCGGGCCCGAGCGGCCGTGCCGGTGAGGTCCATCGGGCGCACCGGGGCACGGGTGTCCACGCCTCCCCGACCGTCACCGCGCCGCAGGACCCTGTGTTGCGGGCCGCCGCCGGCGTGGTGGCCATCCGGCTCGTACCAGTTGCCGCCGGGGGCACGGACTTCGTAGGGGCTGATGGCTCTGCCGATGGGGACCTGGCAGCCCTCACGGCTCGAGCAGGATGGCGGCGGCCGGGCATGACAGCGCGGCCCCACGAACCGCGTCGTGGACAGCCTCTGGTGGTGCCGCATCGAGCAGGAGGACGACGCCGTCGTCGTCGCGCTGGTCGAACACCCCGGGCGCCAGGGCGGCGCACTGGCCGGAGCTGCAGCACCTGGTCCGGTCCACGCCGACCCGCATGTCCGTCTCCTCGTCCCGGTCCGGTCCGGGGAAAGGGTTGGCGCCGTGTCGCGGATGGAAGCATCTCCCCCCGCTGAAGAGAACAGCAGCGGCTGGAGTGCTCTTCCCCCCGTCACCCATCATCGCTGGTCATGACGCATCTGGACGGGTTCCCAGCGGCTCTGTAGCGTGGGCCACCACGGAAGAACCTGCTCCGTACGGTTATCAGGACTGAGGTGCACCATGACCTCCACCGAACCCGTCGCCCTGCCACTGACCCGGCAGTGCCCCTACGCCCCACCGCCCGAGCACCTGCAGTTGCGCGATCAGGCGCCCATCTCCCGGGTCGCGCTGCCCTCCGGGATGACGGTGTGGGCCCTGACCCGCCACGAGGACATCCGGGCGATGCTGGCCGACCCGCGGTTCAGCTCCGACCGCAACCATCCCGGGTTCCCGGCCTTCACGCACGAGACGATCCCGGTGTCATTGAGCCTGCTCGGCATGGACCCGCCCGAGCACGGGCCGGCCCGCCGAGCGGTGATGGGGGAGTTCACCCTCAAACGGATCACCGCACTCGGCCCGCGCATTCAGCAGATCGTGGACGAACGCATCGATGCCCTGCTGGCCGGGCCCCGTCCGATCGACCTGGTGCAGGCGCTGTCCCTGCCGGTGCCCTCGCTGGTGACGTGTGAGCTGCTCGGGGTGCCCTACGCCGACCACGACTTCTTCCAGACCCGCTCGGCCACACTGCTCTCCCGCACCGTGTCGATGCAGGAGATCCAGCAGGCACTGCAGGAACTGCTGTCCTACCTCGACCGGCTGATCACCGCGAAGGAGCAGGATCCCACCGACGATCTGCTGGGCCGTCAGATCCGCAAACAGCAACAGCACGGCACCGTGGACCATGAAGCGCTGGTCAGCCTGGCCTTCCTGCTGCTGGTGGCCGGTCATGAGACCACCGCGAACATGATCTCCCTGGGCGCCCTGGCACTGATCGACCATCCCGAAGATCTGGAGGCGATCCGCCAGGACCCCAGCAGGACCCTCGATGCCGTGGAGGAGCTGCTGCGCTACTTCACGATCGCCGAACTCGGGACCTCGCGGGTGGCCCTGGACGACGTGGAGATCGGCGGGATGCTCATCCGCGCCGGAGAAGGAGTCCTCGGCCTGTCCAACACCGCCAACCGCGATCCGGAGGTGTTCACCGATCCGGAGGCCTTCGACATCGACCGCGGCGGACGCCACCACCTCGCCTTCGGCTACGGCCCGCACCAGTGCCTGGGCCAGAACCTCGCCCGCCTGGAGCTGCAGATCGTCCTCGACACCCTGTTCCGGCGCATCCCCGGCATCCGGTGCGCCGTCTCCGTCCAGGAACTGCCCTTCAAGAACGACGCAGACATCTACGGCCTCCACGAGCTCCCCGTCACCTGGTGATCACCGCCCGCCGAGCACGGTCGATGAGCAAGGCTTCCTGACGCCTGGCCGCCTCCACTGCGCTCTGGTCCCGCCCAACGTCTACGTGCCGTGTCAGCGTCGGCCGGTGCTGAGAACCCGGGGTCTCAGGGCGTGCGGTGTCCGGTGAGGACGAGTCCCCGGGTGAGGCCGGCGCTTCGAGCCACGACGCGTTCGAGCGGCCCTTGTCCGAGGGCGCGGTGCCAGGCTGTGGCGAAGCACGCGGCCACGACCACCTGGATGAAGAACCACAGGTAGGGCTGGTCGTAGTGGACCTCGGTGGACAAGGCCAGCAGGTGCGCCGAGTACAAGGTGAGAGTCATGGAGCCCATCGCACTCAGCGGCAGCAGCCAGCTCCCCCAGCGGCGGGCCAGCAGGAGAAATGCCCCGAGCACGGCCGCCCCGGACCCCAGACCCACGGCCAGGGCCAGGGGGGTGTTGGTGTGCGGGCCGGCGATGGTGAGCCACCACCAGGTGGTGGTCGGCAGGACCGGGTCCGGGCCCCACGTGATGATGTCGTCGATCATGTCCTCGGTCAGTGCCGGGGAGTGGGACAGGAGCTGGTCGTAGCCGCCGGCCTGGAGGATCAGCACCCAGTAGGCCAACCAGGCCACCACGGCCAGTACGATGCCCAGGAGCAACAGTTGAGCCTGGACCTGGAGGCCGGCCAGATCCAGCCGTCCGATCGCCAGCCCGGACAGGAGATAGGCCAGGTACGGCAACGCGGGATAGGTGCCGGTCAGCAACAGGTGCACGAGGGTCGCCCCGGGGGCTGCGGCCAGATCCGCGAAGCCGGGGTTGAGCTCCACGGCGGTCGGCAGGGCCGCACGCGCTGCCTGCATGAGCACCGGGGAGGCAATGGCGAAGACTGCCGCCCAGGCGAAGAGGGCTTTCGCGGACAAGCGCAGGAACGGGATCGTCAAGAGGAAGAAGGCCCCGTAGTAGACCAGGATGTTGACCGCCGGGACCTCCTCGGAGGTCGTGCCCGGGATCAGTGGGTTGATGGCCAGACCCAGGGCTGCGATCAGCCCCGCTCGTACCAGGATCCCGAGCCGGGTGGCGGTCATGGCTCGACCGGTGTGCGGGGTGCGCCCGCCGGAGGAGAAGGCGAGACTCACACCGGCCAGCAGCGCGAACAGCGCCGCGGAACGCCCGGCGAAGACGGTCCACTGTGCCGTGGGTTCGAAGGTCTCCGGGTTCCAGGCGGGCAGGATGTGGATGGAGACCATGCCGATCAGAGCGAGGCCGCGGGCCGCGTCGATCCCCACCAGCCGCTGCTTGCCAGGGGTGGTGGGCACGGTGCCCGCCCCGTTGTCGGAGGCTCCCGCACGGGCCCTCCCCAATGGCGCGGCCCCTGCACGGGCGGCGGACGCCGGACGACGGTGGAATTCGTTCATAACAGGTGCGGGCTCCCCGGATGATGTGCCGGTGAGCCCCCTGCCCACCGATCCAGGCCGATGGGCTCAGGACACACACCACTCGACCAAGCATTGATGTGCCCGCATTATCAGCAGCCTGTATTGACGCTGTGAATCGCGTCCTGACCAGGACGAATCGTGCAGAAGGGCTGGCGCAAGCGTGTGCTCCGTCGCCGTGGCCGCGAGCAACGGCCGAGGATGACCGCCCTTGCCCCGGCGCGGCGTCGGTCTTGGACGATGCCCCGCAGCAGCCGGCGGTTGACCGGGCCGGCCCATGGGTCGCCTCGTCCAGGATCAGCCGTTCGGGGCGTTCATGCTCGTCACCTCGAGCTGCTGACCCCCTGTCCACCCCATCGCCAGGGTCGCCGGTGTCTGCCGGCTCTTGACGGGCTGCAGGCAGAGCGCAGGGCGTCCCAGCCGATCTGTCACCCCACGGGGAGGTCCGGGGGCGGCCTCGACGCGTGAGGCGCCCACGGGAGAACCCCTTCCGCAGCACCACGGTTCGTCGATTGAACGGGAGCACCTGCCGGAGGGTCTCCGGCAGGCGCTCCGATGCGACCGATGGGGCACGCTACCGGCTGGAGGAAGTGCGGGTCGTGGCGCTGAGCATTCCTCGGATCTCCGGCCACGTCGTAGGCGCCTGCGCCGCTGGGAGCGAGCGGAAGGTCGACTCCTGCACGTGCGGGCGGTAGGTGCGCGTGACGTGGGCGTGGAGCTCAGAGCGGATGTAGCGGCGCATCGCGTCCTCGTCCGTCCACCGGGACCAGGTCCAGAAGGTGGCGGTCAGTGGCTGGGCGGCGAGATCGATCCAGACGGCCCCGGGCGCCTGTCGCAGTGCCCACCGCAGTCGGAGCGAGGCGAGGAGGAAGCCCGGCACATGCCCGGCTGAGCGCAGCTGGAGCCGGGAGACGAGCACGATGCCGGCATTGGGGCCCTCGGGCATCGCCGCGGCGGGTCCGTACACCCGGGGCAGGACGGTGATGAGCTTCCCGAACCAGTCGCTGAGCACCGCGCGTCGCCAGTGGGTGATCACCACGGTGATGGCGGATGCGACGTAGAGCACTTGCATGGCGGCGCGCGGCAGCAGGGCGGTGGCCGGTTCCCCGGACAGCGTCAGGCCGGCCGTGGCGGCGTAGACGTTCGCGGGGAACATCGCCACCATCAGCAGCGCCAGCCCACCGGCTGCCCATGCGGCCGTGCGCGGCAGCAACAGCCCGACGGCACCGGCGAGCTCGAGCACCCCGGTGACCGTGACGAGCAGCTCGGGATCGGGCAGTACCGGCGGCACCATCGCGACGAGGTCCTCGCGCAGACCCACGAAGTGCGACACCCCGGTGACGAGGAACATCACGGAGAGACCTCCGCGGAGTGCGAGGGGTAGCGCTGCCCGCAGGCGGCGGCGCCCGAGCAGTGCGGCGACGCCCAGCGTTGCCAGGGTCGCGGCGAGGAAGACGAGCAGGACTGACATGGTGCCCTCCTTGGCGTTTGATCTTGTCACTGACAAAACTGCGCCTTCGGGTAGAACTTGTCAACGCCTAGATGTGCGGTATGGTGCTCGTGTGACCCCCCGCGCCTACCACCACGGCAACCTGCACCGAGCGGTACTGGATGCAGCTGCGCAGGCCGTGCTCGACGTGGGGCCCTCCCAGGTCAGCCTCCGGGACCTTGCTCGCCGAGCGGGAGTCTCGCACGCGGCCCCTGCCTATCATTTCGGCAGCAAAGCCGGGCTCTTGACGACACTGGCGGCCGAAGGGTTCCAGATGCTCGCGGAGCACCTCACCGAGGTGCTCGAACGCACCGGCAGCTTTCTCGAGGTCGGCGTCGCCTACGTGCACTTCGCGGTCGAGCACCGAGCGCACACCCAGGTGATGTTCCGCCCGGATCTCTATGAGGCCTCCCGTGCTGACGTCGTCGAGGCGCGCGCCGCCGCCGCCGAGGCGCTCAGCCAAGGCATCTCGACGTTGCCACCCGAAGTGGTGGGACCGGATCCGAAGGTCGCCGCACTCGCCGCCTGGTCCCTCGTGCACGGCTTCGCAGACCTCTGGCTCGGCGGAGCGTTCGTGGAGGGGGACGGTGGCGACCTCACCGAATCGGCCCACGCGGTGGCTCGGTTCCTCTTCGACAAAGGCACGGCTGAGTAGCCGGAGGAGAGTTCCCACACGGCCTCGCCGGGTCCCGGGTTCCGGGTGCCCGTGCCGATGTGCTTGCCATGGCACCGTGCCGGCTCGCCAGGACCCATCGAGGGATTGCCCGACGTTCGCGGACGCCAGCTCTCGAATCACGTGTACATCGACACGGCGGGAGGCCTTGAGTTCGGTTCGGTTCTGCTGTGGAGAGGGATCGGACTATTGCTTTGAGGCACTCGGGGCCGTGTCTGCAGCCTGCAACCATGAGGTGAGAACCTCGCAGGCGAGCTCGAGGTTTCCCATCTGGCAGTGCTGGTCGGCCTGCTCAGCTCGGGTGAACATGCGCGTCGTGACGCTCCGGGCGGCCGTGAGCGCTCGAGCCTGCGCGTGGGTCAGTGCCGGCGGTTGGAAGGCGTCGTGTTCGCCGCACATCAGCAGCACGTCCTGGTGCACCCGTCCGCTGCCCAGGTGCTCGGCGTTCATGCCCAGGAACCACTCGGCCACGTCAGCCGGATCGTCGCTGTCGAGCATGTACAGGACCTGATCCACTACAACGCGCAGGGTCGGTGACAGCCTGGCACGGTTGCGGACACTCCAGCGCATGAAGCGCCGGTGCCGCACCATCGTACGGGTCGGGCTGCGCAGCACGGGCGGGACCCTGTACAGCCAGTCGTACACCGGCGGCCAGGCCACGACACGTTGGATGCGAGGCTCGCGTCCTGCCGCGCGCAACGCCCAGTACCCACCCATCGAGATGCCGACCAGGGCGGCCCGCTCGAGGCGGAAGTGGTCCAACACCGCCCCGACCGGTTTTTCCCAGTCGTGGTCGAAGGTGAGCCCGTTCAACGTGCGTGCCCCACCTTGACCGGGGCCCTCGAAGGCGATCACGTGGAAACCAGCGGCAGCGACACGCTGGCAGATGGGGAAGAACTCTTCGATCAGGGAGTCGAAGCCGCCGTGCAGCAACACCGTGTCGCCGATCGGTGTCCCGGCCGCCGGAAGCGAATAGGCCGGCAGTGCCGCGCCGGCATAGGGGATCTCGTGACGGACGAGGGCAGCATCTGCGAACGCGGTGCCAAAGAGCTTCAGACAGCGGCGGTAACGATCCGTCTTCTCCGCCGACCGTGGCGGCGTGAAGAATTCCGCGATCCGCGCATAACCCGTGGCGTGCCGAGACCGAGCCTCGGCGGCCGCCCTGCTCGACAGGGCCTCGAACACGGTGACACAGTCATCCATCGACCGTATGTGTGCCGCGGCGTCGACCAGCTCAAGGCGGTCGGCAAAGCCCAGCGCATGTGCCCGGTTGAGTTGGTAGTTGACGAAGTCCCGTCGATGGAACCGTTCGAAGCCCACGGGCAGAGTCACAACCTCAGGATCGCCCACATCGCCAGCGTACTCCTGGAGTGGCGGGCGCAGAATGCAGCCCCCGCATCTCAGGACCGACCGGCGCGATTCGCGACTGCGTCGGGCATGCCGTGCTGGTGCTGGTGCTGGTGCTGGTGCTGGTTCTAGCCTTGACCGCATGGAGCATGTTCAGCGATTTCTGCACCCCCGGCCGTTCAGTGGCCCCGGGGTGGTGGGCGTGCATCTCTGAGCCGCCCCGTCTCCGCAGGCACGGCCGGGGGAACTCCCGTTTCCATCACCGGCCCAGCGACCACAGGAGACTCCCATGTCGGCACTCTCGTACCTCAGCCCCGACCAGCTCGTCCGCGCGCTCGCCCTGCGTGACCTCAGCGACCCGGCACAAGGCGCGCATTCGATGCAGCTTCTGCTGCAGGATCTTGTCACCGCGCTGCAGCACCTGTGGAGCAGCTCCGTCCGCCAGGTGCGCAATCCGCCTCTCGTTGCTGTCCATGACAACTACGACCGTCTGGGCTACGAGCCGGACGACGTCACCCGAGCGCAGAGGTACACGCGCTACGTCTCCCCGACCGTGCTGCTCCGCACCCATACCAGCGCGGAGCTGCCCACGGCCCTGCAGGACTACCGCGGCCGGTCCGACATCGATGAACTGCTCGTCGTCCCAGGCCTCGTCCACCGGCGCGACGTCGTCGATCGCACGCACGTGGGTGAACCGCACCAGGTCGATCTGTGGCGCATCCGGTCCACGCCGCACACGACCGATGAGGACATGCTCGACATGATCACCACTCTCGTGGAAGCGGTTCTGCCAGGGACACCATGGCAGATCTCCGACGTCGAGCACCCCTACACTGTCGGCGGACGACAGGTGGACGTGAACGTGGACGGCGAGTGGCTCGAGCTCGCCGAATGCGGGCGCATCCACCCCGATGTGCTGCGCCGCTCAGGACTCGCCCCCGAGAAGTGGTCTGGACTGGCCCTCGGCATGGGACTGGAACGGGCCCTGATGGTGCGAAAGTCGATCCCGGACATCCGGTACCTGCGCTCCTCGGCGCCGCGCATCGCAGCCCAGATGCTCGACCTGGAGCCATGGCGGCACGTCTCGTTGCTCCCCGGCACGCGAAGGGACATCTCCGTCGTGCTCAACGACAGCGAAGACGGCGAGACCGTTGGTGACCGAGTCCGGACAGCCCTAGGAGAGGACGCGGACCTCATTGAAGCCGTCGACGTCCTCTCGTTGACGCGATATGAGGAGCTTCCCGCCGGAGCTCGTGACCGCCTCGGCATCGACGCCGGCCAGAGCAACGCGCTGATCCGGATCCACATCCGCCCGCTCGTGCGAACGATCACTTCCGCGGAGGCCAATGGCCTCCGCAACAAGGTCTACCTCGCCCTCCATGAAGGGCCCCATGCCGAACTGATCTGAAGGCCGGCGGGTCCTGCACAGATGAGCGTGGCGATCAGGGCACGGCCATGGCCGCGGCGGCCGTGAGCAAGGTCCACGGCACCCTGCTCCGCAGCACCGTGGTGGCGCGCGGAGGCGGCCACGGGGACGGGCGCCCCGGGTACTCCTGCGTGAGGCGCATCACCCGCTGTCCATCCGGTGGTCACCGGGAGGTCACCGAAGCATCCCAGACTGGGTCCGTGCCGGCACGACGCCAGTGCCGAGACAGGACCCACCGGGCGGAGCCCGCCTGCGCCCGTCGTCGTTCTGGTGGCGCTGTCACGGGGGAACCGGATCTCGGCGGATGGCCGCAAGGAGTGGGCACGCCACGACCATGTCGCACCGGCAGCTCCGCGCGGTGGAGCTGCCGTGGTGGGAGGAACGAGCAGCTGATGGGCGGCCAGCACGGGGGATGCCATGACCGAGCAGGAGATCGACCTCGACGACCCGCAGGTGCTGCACCGGGCCGCCCGGCACCTCGCCGGCCGCTACGCCGGGGTCTTCTTCCCCGCACTGGTCGAGCGCTGTCTGGCCCAGGTCCACGCGGCCCGGGCGGCCACGGCGAGGAGTCAGCCCGTTCTGGCGCCCATCGCCGTGCACGCCGCCGGGAACCGCCCGGCGGCCCTGGCCCGGGTCATCACCCTGGGGCTGCACGGTGCCCTGCTCGTGAGCCCCGGCGCGATGGTTCAGGACTGGCCGCCAGGGCTGTTCCTGGACGAGGTCCACGACCCATCGGTGGTGGCCGACCTCGACCATCGCCTCCAGGATCTGTGGGCGGAGATCATGACCTCGGCCGCCGCAACCCCGCCCCGTCAAGGTCCGAGGTCCTGAGATGGTTCCGGCCCTGCGCACCGGAGTCCGCCTGTTCGTGTTCACGACCCCGGCCGCAGTGGCGGTCCTGGCGGTGGTCACCGACACCCCGGCGGTCATGATGCTGATCGCGGCCCCCGGCGCCGTGGTGGGCGGCGTGCTGTACCAGGAGCACCGGAAGGCCACCGACCAGCCCACGACTGCCGGCCCGGTTCCGGGGCCACCCGGTCGACCCGAAACCCGGCAGACGGTGATCTCCGGCCCCGAGACGCCCCGAGGGATGGCTGGAAGAGACACGGTCTTCAGAGGGCGACGGCGACAGTTGGGTGACATGCGTCACCTTTTGTCCATCCAGTGCTCACCTGGAAGTCATCGCGGCGTCGCACACTGGGACTGTGCCGGCACGATGCCAGTACCAGGACAGGGCCCACCGTACAGAGTCCACCCGAGCCCGCTGTGGTCCTGGAACGGCTGTCACGGGGGACCGGATTGTGGCGGATCGCCGCAAGGTGCTGGCACACCACGACCATGTCGCACCGACAGCTCCACGCCGTGGGGTTGTCGTGCTGCCTGGGCCGGGAAGCTGGTGGGGTGACCGGCACAGGGGACGCCATGACCGAGCAGGAGATCGACCTGCAGGACACAAGGGTGCTGCACCGGGCCGGCGAGCATCTGGCCGACCCCTCCCGGAGACGGCCTGAGCGAGCCCACCGACCTCCCGTCCGGGTGGCGGAGGCCGGGGTGGACGGCGTGAGCAACCCCACCGCCGAAGCCCGTGTCCAGCCCCTGGAACGGTCAGGACGGGCCGGCTGCGAGCTCCCAGATCGGAATCATGGCGCTGGATCTGGAACTCATCGCACTCAGCACAGCCCTCCTGCCGGCAGCGGCCCTGTGACCGGCCCTGACCAAGGCCGCCTGCCGCCGGCAGCTGACCACGGCCGACGGACGGATCCGGACCCCGGACCCGACGCCGCTGGGCTGCTTCGCGCCCGTACCCTGGCCACGGCCCCGATGGTGGCCGCCCGCTTCCTCTGAGTTCCTCCACCGACCACCAGCGGCTGGACATCAGGCAGAACGCCGGATGATCCGCCCCTTCGCGGATCCCGCAACCGGAAGAGCACCGCGGGTCCGAGGCGGAATGGACATGTGCTGATCGGGATCGTCGGGGCGGGGCCCTGGTGATGGGGGCGGGATGGCTCGCAGCCCAAGGGGTTCGGCGGTCGTCGGCAACCCGCCGGCAACGCTGGGCGCTGCAGTGCCTGGACGGGCTTGCTGGTTGGCCAGCAACGCCACTACAGGGCGATCCGCGCCCACGTGGCCGCCCACCGGGAGACCGGGGCGCCGGGCCACGACGAGCTGGCGTGGGCGCTGGACCAGGTGGAGCAGATCCTCCAACGGCGCCGCCGGCAAGAACGCGCACCGGCCAGAACCCCGTTCATTCCCCGGGCCCAGAGGGTCGCCGTGGGCGTGCTCGCGGACGCGGGAGCCGGGATGCTGGTCCACTCCGCCCTCTCGTCGGTGGTCAAGGGCGGACCCCGGCCTTGCCCCAGGAGCAGGGCCCCAGGAGCTGGTCGCTCGGTCCGAGATCCTCCAGCTCCTCGGCCGAGAGCAGAGCCCCGGGATTGTGCCCATCGCTTTCGCAGCGCACCGGCATCACCATCGTGGACTCCGCCAAGGCGTAGGGGACGCCGAGGATCACCTCGCCTTCTCGAAGGCGCAGCCCGGGCCGGTCGGCGTGCATCCGATAGCGCGACAACCGGGTCGTAGGCCGTGCAGTGCCGAGGTCGGCGGCGTCCGCGCCGGGACGGTGGATGCCGGCGTCGGGGCCATCAAGAGCGGGGACGGGGGCCTGAGGGGAAGCGGTCATGGCGGGGATCTCCTGGAATCGAGTGCACCGAGAGACCAGGTGGACCTCGGTGCCGGATGGGGCTCGACATCGTTGTCCACCTCCAGGATAAGGACGCCGGTCAGCATGCGGATACCAGAAGCCCCGTGATGTGCGCCATGGAGAGGCCCGCTCGGGGCCGAAGCCCCCGAGATCCCGGTGGACTCCCCACCGTGTCCACCACCCGTCCACCCAATGCTCACCCGGTGGTCATGATGCTGGTCCACGCTGGGAGCTCATCGCGACCTTGAAGGGGTTGGGCAGCTTGACCGACACCGTATCGTTCATCGACGACCTCACCGCTGTGCACGTCGGTAACCGGCTGGAGGCCTGGTCCGGTGGGGCACTGCTCCATCTCGGGATCGTGGAGGAGAAGCTGCCCGAGCTGGGCGTGCTGTGGATCCGTGAAGTCGGCACCGGCCAGCGCAAGATGCTCGACGTCATCAGCTACGACCTGCGCCTGCACTGAACCCCACCCGCACCACAGGGGCTCACACCGGGACGTTCCGCCATGCAGAGATCGATTCCGGTGGCCTCACAAGGACACAGCCATGAGCACACCCACCACCGTGACCCACCACGGGACCGACTCGTTCCGGCCCCCGGGCCCAGACCGCTCGCTGCGCTCCTGCCTGGGCCCGGACGAAGCATTCCCGGCTGAGCTGGGTGCCCTGAGCATGGCCGAGCTGCAGGTGCTGCACTCCCGGATCTGCCGCCAGCTCGACCGTGAGTACCTCACCGCACCCGACGGACCCCACCCCTGCACCACTGACCGGCTCCAGGACGTCCTCGGCGAACTCGACGCCCGCGACCACGCCTGAGCCCACCGGTCCACTCCGGCCGTCCCGCCCGTCACGGACGGCCCTTGGCATGTTCGGCCGCGACGACGCGCTGCCGCGACGGCGCGGCCCGAAGTGGAACAGGGTCAAGCACATCGGCCGGCTTCCTCGGATTGCCGTCGGAGCACAGCGCCTCCGCTTCGGTTGGCTCTTGGGGTGAGTCGTTCTCAGGCTGCTCGGTGACCGTGATCACTGCTCTCGGACTCCGCTGGGGTGAGGCCGGAACAACGCAAGGCTCCGGGCCGCGGAGCCGCGCCACGAGGTGGATCCCGGCGGGCGCAAGAATCACTGGCTACGGACGCCTCTGACCGTCGCCGGACTCGCACTCCGGTCCCACCACCGGCATCAGGAGGCACTTAACCTTGCATTCCGATCTTCACATCTTCTTGCGTTCGGATCATGCTCGAAGGAGCACCGTTCGCGCGCGCCTTCGTGGGGAGATCGGCATGCCGGAGCACAAGATGGAAAGGCACTACCCGAAAGTGGCGGAACTCCGTCCGCGAACTGAAGGGGACCTCCCCGAAGAAGGGCAACGACACCTTTATCTTGCGCGCACCGTCATGGCGGAGGCTGCGGAAGCAGAGGTTGCCAGAAGGGTGCCCGAGAATCCGCGGCTGGTGTCCAGCACTCACGGGGATATCGGCAGGATGCTGTTGGCCGTCCCCTCCTATGCCGTCACGGACGTCGATGGCCGCCCGAATCCGCTGGCAGCTGCTTATCGTGACTTGCTGGCCAAGCTCGGCTCAGAAGTCGACATGGAGGTGATCACGCACGAATCTGTGGAGTCCGAGGTGCGCGGCTGGTTCGACGGTGGCCGGCAAGGGGGCGTTCACGTCATGACCGTGGCCGATCATCTGCACTTCTCGGTGTGGGCGGAGGACGGGTACGCGATCGTGCAGGACGGCGGCGCGGGAGCCCCTGCTTTCGTTGAGCCCTTCTCTTTCCCCCGTTATGCGGACGCACTCATCGCGGACATCGTCAGCAATCACACCGATATGGGTCATACCCAGGCTCCCCTCTATTTCCAGGGGGGAAACCTGCTCATCGGCGACGACTTCTTCCTCATCGGTGCCGACTACCCCGCGAATTCACTGAGCTACGTGTATCAGGCGATCATTCCAGCTCCTGGGGAAAGCCCTCCTGCGACCGTTCGACGTTTGTACTCGGAGTACCTGGACACGTCTCGGGTGCTGCACTACGTGGGGAGCACTGTTCCCGTTCCGGCTCAGGCGATCCGACCGATCGTGGTCGACGGAACGGAATGGCGCGAGATCGTCCACTTCGGCAACCAGGCCGGAACGGTCCAGCCCCTTTTTCACATCGACATGTTCATCACCCTGGCGGGCAGGGGCGCCGATGGCCGATACCGGTTGCTCGTGGGAGACCCCCGGACGGCGGCGCAGATCCTGGACGTGCCCCTCTGGCCCGGTGCCATGCAGGAAGTGTTCGACAACATCGCGCTCCACCTGGAAGCCGTGGGCTTCGACGTCCACAGGAACCCTCTTCCGCTCACCCATGTGGACGACGCAGCGGACAGGTTGCGCACCTGGTATTTCGCAACGGCCAACAACGCCCTGACGCAGATCGGGAGCGACGGGACGAAGCGCGTGTGGTTGCCCACCTATGGGCACGGCGCATGGGACCAGTTGGCCAGGACGGACGAGGCGAACCGGGAAGTCTGGCAGTCCCTCGGCTTTGAGGTAACAATGCTCGGCGACTTTCACCCGTTCGCCGAGAACCTCGGCGCGGTGCACTGCATCAAGAAGTACCTGGACAGAACCGCCGGCTGACACCGGTAACGGCACGTGCACCAGGCTTTTCCCAGCGGCACGCCGGCGACCGACCGATCGTGCAGCAGCGTGAGGGCCACCGTGGCGGCACCGGCAGAGCATCGGTGCGCGTCAACGGCGGCAGCCCATCAAACAGCTCGGTGCCGACTTCGAGGTGAGTCCTGCCGCCGCACGTGCTGGTGGGCAGCAGGCTTCTGCTCCTTCCCCGGGGGCTCTTCCTCAGCGCAGCAGTGCACCGCTTCGGCAACATCTGGCCCGCGGTGTTCGCTCAAGCGCTGCCGAAGTCGGCTCTGAATCTCGTGCAGGACCCCGACGGGCTCGTTGCCGGCTCCTTCTGCGCGTCCGCCGCACTCAGCGCCGCAGCACTGGCCGCGGCCGCCGCTCTGCTCCCACGGCGGACCGCGCAGACGGCACCCACGCCCTCGGCCACCAGCACTGTTCGAGGACCCCCGTCGGGCCACGGCGGATCCATCGGGGAGCTCGCCATCGACACGCACCAGTACGTCAATCCTGGGCTGCCCGCAGGTGAACCGCTACTGCGCGACCCCTGCGTCTCCGTGCAGCCCCTACAGCATCCACAACGAGCCCACCGCCGACGGCGGGTGCCTCCAGTGGGCGAGCCTCGAGGCCGACACCGTGGACCCTGTCCCTGGCGAGTACATGCGAGGCTGCACCAGATGATCGGGGAGATCGGCTGATCGGTGAGATCGGCGAGGACTCCTGCGCCGAGAAAGGCCCCAGGACTCGATGGGCGTCCGGACCAGCCCCCACTGGCTCAGCGCCACCGCTCAAAGACCCGTGGCGGCCGCGGCCACCAGCGCCACGAACCCCAGCCCGCCGAGCACGACCGGCACCACGGGCGGGGCCACGCTTGGGGCGGTGCGCCCGAGGTCGGCCAGATCATCCAGCCGCCGTTTCTCCAGGACGCCGTCGATCTGGGCGAAGGCCCATGCCATGTCCGCCAGCTTCTGCTCGGTCCACACCGGCCGCTCGGCGCACCGGGTATAGACCCGCTCGTAGCTCATCTGCAGCTCGGACCGCAGGCTGGAGTGGTAGGCCTGGATCCAGCGCAACCGCACCGTTGTCCGCCACCGGCGCACCCACCCGATCATCCACCAGACCACCGCTGCAGCCACCGCGATCACCCCGGCCGCGCCCACCATCGACGTCGCAGACATGGCCCCACTCCCCGTTCGTGACATCTCGTGCACAGGAAGCGTAGCGACTGCGCATCCACCGCACCGGGGCGGTCCTCGGAACACCTTCCCGGGTGTGACCTGCGGCGACACTCGCCCCAGGGCCATCTTCCTCCCTTGGTGCGGACTTGTGAATCGCGTCACGTCCGGCGCGTGTGATCGCCCCCTTTCTTGGGACCGGGGCTGACCGGTCCTGTGGCCCGGATCCAGGAGCACACCATGAGCGCCGTCGCCCACCATGCGGTCGAACGCAAGTACGAGCCTCCGGGCGGGGCCAGGCCCGGGTGGACTGGAGCGCGCCGGCGAGATGCACGGTGACCGATGTTGCGGCGGAGCACCGGATGGAGGCGGTGCACTACGACTCCGCCGACATGGCCCTGGACCGGCACCAGGTGGGGCCCCGCCGGCGCCGGGGCGGCCCCGTTGACGGGTGGCGCCTGGAACTGCCGGACAAGGGGGCTCTACGAGCCCGGTTCCCGCTGTTGCAGGAGACGCCGGAGCGGCGGTGCTGCACACAGTGCTGGCGCAACTGGCCGAACAACTGGTGCTGTGGGACCTCGAGGTCCACCTCGACGCGCCCGGTGCGGTGCACCGGATGCGGGTGACCTCCCGTTCGACGCGCAGCCCGTTCCAGGCCGCCGTCCCCTTCCTCGAAGGCAAGACTGCTCGGGAGCTGGATGCTCGGTTGCGGGGGCTGCCCCGGACGCTGTCCGGGGCCCGGAACGCCGAAGTGATCCCCGAGCTGCTGCCCTCCCGGGTCGATGCCCTGGGCGGGCAGGTGGACCCGACGGCCGCCTTCCCCTGGGCTCGTGACGGGCCCGCAGACAGGTGCGACGGGTGGCCTCGAACCCCGGATGGGCGGTGGTGGGTCCCTGGGCATCGGGCGGAGTCCTCCGGTTCCTCATGATCTCGACCCCCCTCCCGTGGGCCTGGCCGTCGACGCTCGGCCACCGTGCACACGAAGGGAGACGGTGTTCATCCGGCCGCTGCCGTGATCTTCTACACTGACGGCCCAGATATTTCGGGTGAACCCAGTAGAGAGGAGCAGCAATGTCCGAGGCCAAGAGGTTGTGGGTGCCCGAGGACCAGTGGTCGGGGCGGGAGAACCTG
>NZ_JBHZTC010000030.1:0-26208 GCF_042879195.1 Kocuria nitroreducens | reverse complement strand
ACCCAAGACTAGAAATCGATGAACTGATCCCGATCAGCTCACAAGAAAATCAACGTCGGCGCATCCAGGCTGAGGAGCAGAGTCGCCATGACGAGGCAGAAGGTGTCTCATCAGCTGGTCAGGGACCAGTTGTGGGGGTTGCTGGAACCATTGATCCCATCGCCTCCGCCGGCCATGAACAAGCGTACCGGCAGACCCCGGGTCGACGACCGGGCCGCTCTGGAGGGCATCTTGTTCGTGCCCGCCAACGGCACCGCCGACGAAGTTGCTGCACACTGAGCTGGGCTCGGTTCCGGAGTCACCTGCTGGCGTCGGCTGCGGGCCTGGCAGAAGGCCGGAGTGTAGGTGAAACTCCACGACGCCGGGCTCGACCAGCTCGGCCAGGACGGGGCGCTCGACTGGTCCCGGACCTGTCTGGACTCCGTCAGCGTCCGGGCGAAAAGGCGGCGAGCTGACGGGGCCAAACCCCGCAGATCGCGGCAAACTCGGCACGAAGCACCACGTACTGGTCACCGCTGACGGGCTGCCGCTGGCGGTGTCCATTACCGGAGCCAACCGGCACGACTCCATGCTGGTGGAGCCGATCTGGACGGGCTGGCCCCGATCAAGGGCCGAGTCCGTTACCGCGTCAGGACTATTGAAACCATCTTTGAGTCCGCCGAATGGACCGTTCAGGAGGCTCTCTGCTGATCGGTCGACGCCTGTCCCTCGCTGCGGGCCTCGCCGGCGACTTCGGCGGCAAGGGCGATCAGGCCCGCGGACACCTCCCGGATGACGTGTTCGGCCTCCGTCCAGGGGGGCTGGAAGCTGTGGGCGCACTCGATCGTGAAGCCCAGCACCCGGGAGCGCTGCGGGTCGGACAGGTGCCGGCTGTAGGCGTAGTCGTCGCTGGTCCCGGAGGTGGGGTACAGCCCACCGAAGGACGGCACGACCTCGTACACGTCGCCGCGGACCTGCCGGATCGCGTTGCTCATGGCGGTCCCGAGCGCCACCTCGGCCTCGAGGTCCTCGGCGGGGAGGTACTCGCGGTAGGCGGTGTCACCGGGGATCCCGCGCAGCATGTCGAAGTCGGGGTTGCGGAAGTTCTGCTGCGGGTCCGTGGTCTGGTGTTCGTCGCTGCCCCAGTTGTGCAGGATCACCGGGACGAAGCTGTGCACGTCGACGTGCCAGCGGATCCCCGGGTGGGTGTCCAGCAGGTGCACCACGTTGCGGGTCTCCGGCTCCGAGGCGGCCGAGGGCCCGTGGTAGACCTGACGGGGATCGCAGGGATCGGCGGAGGTCGCCACCTCGGCCTCGGGATGGAAGGTCGCAGTGTGGTCCCAGAGGAAGTCGAAGTTGCGGTTGATGTCCACCCCCGTGCAGATGCCGCCGGCCGGGTGCGGACGCCGGTTCTTCCGCCACATCGGTTCCGCGGTCTGGCTGTGGTGCCGCCCGTCCGGGTTCACGCAGGCAAAGACGTAAAGGTTGGTGCCCTCCAGCACCTGCCGCACCCGGTCAGCGGGGACCTGGTGGTTCCCGTAGACCAGGCCCGTGCCGAGGGTGCCGGCCTCCAGCAGGTCGGCGGCCAGGGACACGAGCGCGTCCGGCGGCACCCACTCCCGGGCGTGGACCCCGCCGAGGAGCAGCACCCCGTTCCGGTCCGGGTCGGCCCCGATCCGCAGGCACCGGGTGCGCCGGCCCTCGTGGGTGGGGTGCGGCAGCTCGATGAGCTCCGTGAGCTCGGGGTACTCGGCGGCCAGGGACTGCAGGGCCGTCTCGATCTCGTCGACGTTGAGGTAGGTCATGGGAATCAGCGCTTCTCCCCGAGGCCCCGGACCGGAGCCAGTGGCGTGCCGCGGACGGTCTCCCCGCCGCGGGTGGCGTCACCGCCGCTGAACCGGTTGCCGAGGCCGACCTCGGCCTGGCGCTGCCGGCCGACGGCGGTGGCGTTCTCCCGGACCTCCAGCTGCACCCGGCCGGCGGAGCGGGAGCTCCGGGCGGCCTCGAGCCGGTCCGCCGACAGGTAGGCGTCCACGACCCAGCCCTCGGCCTCCCGCCGCGGGGTGGCACGGCAGCCCAGGTCCGCGCCGGTCTCCCGGGCGAAGACCCGCAGGTCCTCCAGCTCGGCTGCTCGGGCCTCCACGTGGATCAGCGGAGGCAGCTCGGCTTCGTTGCTCATGACATCCTCCTCACCGTCGCGGGGAGCAGCTGCTCCGCCGCCTGCACTGCGGCCGCGGCGTTGACCCGCCCGAAGCCGTAGTCCTCGTTGTGCCCGGTGGCGTCGTACGGAACGCCACCGATCTTGTCCGCGGTCCCGCGCATGATCGTCCGCAGCTCGTCGCGCGTGAGCCTCGGGTTGACGGCCAGCGCCAGGGCCGCGCAGCCGGCCGCGCACGGGGCCGCGTAGCTCGTCCCCGTCGCCGGGCGATAGCCGCCGTCGCCGCCGGTGCTCAGCACGTTCACGCCCGGCGCGATCAGCTCGACCTCCGGCCCCCGGGCCGCGTGGTCCTCGAGGTCGTCGTGGGTCGAGCGGACCACGGCGATCACGTCCGGGTGGGAGACCACCTGGTCCAGAAGCACGTCCACGTTCTTGCCGTTGCTGGCTGCCCAGAAGACCGCCATGCCCGCTCCGTTCCGACCACGGCGCAGGGCATAGGACAGCGCCAGGTCGAGCGCGATGGCCAGATCCCACACGGCCACGTTCGGGCCCAGGCTGCAGACCAGGACGTCGGCCCCCTGCGCTGGACCGGCCCCGGGAACCTCCAGGGACGGATCGGCAGCATAGGCCACGGCTCGTGCCAGGGTCGCCTGGTCGCCCACCTGGTCCGGCAAACACGCGAGCAGCATCAGTCCGCACTCCGGGGCGGCGCCGGAACCACCCCGGTCATTGCCCTGACGGGCGCCGACCAGACCGGCGCAGAACGTCCCGTGGTCAGTGACCGGCATGGCGATCGCGCCCGGGACGAACTGCGGGCGCGAGGCCGGACCGGGAGCGGAGGCGACGAAGGAGCCCGACGTCGCGAGGACGCCGCCCCGCAGGTCCTCGTGGGTGACCAGGAAGCCGTTGTCGATCACGGCCACGCGCACGCCGGCTCCCCTGGTCGTGCCCCAGGCGGCCTCGGCCGAGACGTCTGCGCCGGGAGTGCCGCCGGACTGGCCGGTGTTCGACCACTGCCACTGCTCCCCGTACCGAGGATCGGTCGGAGCTGCCCTCCCGGGGATGTGCTCCTGGAAGCTGGGCTCGGCGATCTTGACCCGGGGCTCGTCGTGCAGAGCCACGGAGGCCTCCAGGGCGTCCGGATAGGCCGTGGCGTCCACCTCGAAGAGGTTGGGCGCGAAGCGCAGCCGCCCCACCAGCTCCAGGTTCAGGTCCGCGAGGACCCCGTCGGCCTCGTCCTCGGGGATGTCCTCCTGCAGCTGGACCACCAGGCGCCGCGTGACGATGGCGACGCGACCGTCCCGGCGTCTGACGAGCTTGCCTGCTTCCTGGACCGGCCCCTCCCCGGCCCGTCCTCCGGGGAAGCGACTGGTCTCGGGAGTGGAACGGACGAAGTGCCAGTCGGCACGTCGGAAGGCTTCGACGCTCTCCCCCGGCAGGCCCAGTTCGTCGGCGCCGACCTCGGTGCCGAGCGCATGTCGCACGGCGGAGCTGCCGGCCGACCTCACCGGGATGATGCCCTCGACCTCCTCCAGCGTTCTCCGTTCTCCGCGCTGGTAGTAGGTCCGTTCCACTGCGTTCCTCCTGGAATCGTGGCGGCCGGGTCGCACCGCGGAGTGGGGCCACGAAGATCACGCCCCGCGGCCGACGCCGCGCCGGCGTCGCCGTGACTGCAATCCAATCACCCCATCGTTGCTCCCGCATCATTTTTTCGTCCTGTGGCGCGCAGCCAGCTCGACCGTCCACCGGGCGCTCACCAGCGGAAAGACACCTCGTGGGCGTTGCCGGCCCTTCGCCGCGCTCACTGCCCGGCGGCGGCCTCCGGGTCGTTCAGCTGGGCGATCTGGAGGAGATTGCCGCAGGTGTCGTCGAGCACCGCAGTGGTCACCGGGCCCATCGGCGTCGGCTCCTGCACAAAGTGCACGCCGAGTGCGGTGAGGCGCTCGTACTCGGCCTGCACGTCCTCGACCCCGAAGCTGTTGAACGGGATGCCGTCGGCCACGAGGGCCTCCTTGAGCGGGTGGACGGCAGGGTGCTCGGAGGGCTCGAGCAGCAGCTGCACCCCGTCCGGGGCCTGGGGCGAGACGACGGTCAGCCACCGGTAGGGCCCGGCCGGCATGTCGACCTTGAGCTGGAAGCCGAGCTTGTCGGTGTAGAAGTCCAGGGCCTTCTGCTGGTCGTCCACGAAGATGGAGGCGTAGGTGATGATCACGGTGTGTCCTTCGGAGGAGGCGGCAGGGAGTCCAGCCACTGCCGCGCGTCGGTGAGCGGGGAGGTGTCCAGGTGGTGCACCGTGGTGCGCCCCTGCACGGTGGTGGTCACCAGGCCGGCCTCGCGCAGCACGGCCAGGTGCTTGGTCACGGCCTGGCGGGTCATGGCCAGGCCGTGGTCGTTGATGAGCCCCACGGTGAGCTCGAAGAGGCTCTGGTCGTTGCGCGCGGCGAGCTCCTCGAGCAGGATCCGCCGCGCGGGATGGGCCAGCGCTTGGAACACGATGTCCACGCCGTCAAGATAGGCAACCTACTGGTTGCCGGTCAAGGGTTCAATGCTTGACGTCATCGCCGTCTCCATCGATACCCAGCTCTTCACATCTACGCGGAGGTCGATGTCCACGACATGACCACAGGTGTGGTCACGGCCTCCCATCGAGTGCCCGGCTCGGCGCACACGTCCGCGTGCTCCGAGCCGCCGGCAGTCGGTGATGGTCAGCCCCCGGTGCCTGCACGCAGCATGTCGCTGCCGTGCGACACACCGCTTGCGCTGTCCACAGCTCCGCGCCGAGTGCGGCAGGCCCAAATTCGTAACCTGGACAAAGGTCTAGGTGAGCGCCGAACGAATACGTATGGTCTTAAGCAACCCCCCATGCCTTCGAGGAGATGACCCATGTTCAAAATTCGTAGCGTGATCGCAGTCGCGGGGCCACTGCTCCTCGCGGGAACGCTTGCAGCGCCTCCGGCACATGCGGACCACACACCTGAGCACACACGCCAACAGGCGCGCCAGCAGACGTGCGAGCAGGCAGGCGGAACTTACACGGCCGGCCCGATCGAAGAGCCTGGTCGGGACCGCTGTCTCGTCGTCACAGAGACATCCGTCACCGGACCGTACGGTGCGCCGACCACCACGTTCAGCGAACCTCGGCCCGACGACACGAGCGCGATCGTCCTCAACGGTCCCTCGACTCCGGACGGCGAGCCCACGACTGCATCCGAGTTTCGCGATGTCGGTGATGCGACCGACGTCGTGACGGTCATTCCGGACACGCCCACGACGACCGAACGCACCGAGCGTGGCACACCGACCAGCGCTGAGGCCCCCGGCACGCGCGACTGCGAGCGCGTCAACAACGACAACGCCAAGAAGCCGGTCGAGAAGTGTGAGCGCACAGTCGTCACCACCACGACGACGCCCACCACCGTGTACACCACGGTGACCACGCCGCAGACCGAGCGCACGGTCACGACGCAACGGCGCGAGGAGTGCCGCACGACGACGCAGCAGACCAGCTTCGTGCGGACGACGACGCAGGGCCAGGTCCAGGACCGGACGGTCTCGTACCGACAGCGCACGATCACCACGACCACCACGACCACCTTCTCGTTCAACGGCCGGGATCAGCTGCAGCAGATCGTCTTTCCGAGCGCGCCAAACCCGCGCATCAGGATGGAGACCGTAGAGGCCGAACCGCTCATCACGTCCAGGACCACCAATCCGATTCAACCCAGTATCAAGACGGAGACGCTTCCCGGTGAGCCGATCGTGACCGGACCGGTGTGCACGCCCACTGATCCCAAGATCACGACGACCAATCGTGAGCTTGAGCCCCTCATCGTCGAGACCAGCCGCCCCGGCGATCCGGTCGTCACGACGTCCACGCGAGGCACCGGTCAGACCTGCTACAACAATCCCTCCAACGCGGAACAGCGCCGCAACACCTGCTCCTAGCGCCGGCGCGATGGCCCGGCACCCAGGGCAGCATGCAGGGTGGGGACGCGCAGCGTCCCCACCCTGCATGCCTGACGTTCATGGCCCGGAAGCTGTCCCGCCCCTCGTCTTTGGCGGTGACCTCCGGGGCCGCTGGTGCTGGTGGGCTCACCCGAAGTGGATCACGGCCGGGTGCCGATCGCCACCAGGTACTCGATCTCGAACCGTGCCCGCTCGGGAGTGCCCCGGTTCCACTCGTCGCAGAGCTGGTCGAGCGCCTCGTCGAACTCCGCGGCGCGGCCCTCGCGTTTCGCGTTCGCGCGGACGGCGATGGTCGGGCCGTAGTTCGCCTTGAAGTGCTCACCGAAGTCACGGGCCCGCTCGAACGCCGTGACCTCGAGGACATCGCGGACGACCTTGTGGAACTCCACCCGTCCGCCGAAGAGTCCCCGCAGGTGCTCCTCGCTCCCCCACAGCGGCGGGGGCTGCACGCCCGGCGGCGGGGTCGGAGCGAAGGGCTTCATCGTGCGGAAGAGCTCACCGACCATGCCCTCGGGCGTCCAGCTCAGCAGTGCGACGGTCCCGCCGGGGCGGCACACGCGCACCAGCTCGTCGGCCGTCTGCTGGTGGTGGGGCGCGAACATGGCGCCGATCGAGGACATCACGACGTCGTACGAGGCGTCCTCGAACGGCAGGTGCTCGGCATCGGCCTCGACCCACTCGAGGTCGAGTCCTGCGACCGCGGCGCGCTGCCGGCCGTCGGCGAGCAGCTCGGGCGTCAGGTCGCTGGCGGTGACGCGGGCCCCCGTAGCGGCCGCGGGGAGGGAGGCATTGCCGGTGCCGGCGCCGACGTCGAGGACGCGCTGTCCGGCGCCGATGCCGCTCGCCTCGACGAGGCGCGGGCCCAGCGGGAGCAGGAAGGTCTTCACCATGGTCGGGTAGTCGCCGGAGGCCCAGATGGCGCGGTGCTTGGCTTTGAGCTGCTGGTCTGCCGACTGAGTACTCGTGGTCTGGCTCATGACGGGATCTCCTGGTCGATGGGACGGGTGCTTCGGGTCGAGGCCTGCTGCTGGAGTGCTGTGGAGCTGTGTCATGCCGTCCAGCATCCGCCGACCGACCGGGCGGAACATCGGGAGAACGCCCTATTCGTTCCCCATCCCTCCCCTACTCCTCGTCCCTACCCCTTGTCCCTGGCCACCGCATGCGCGGCCGCCTCCGTGCGGTTGTGCACGCCGAGCTTCATCAGAATCCGGCTCACGTGGTGCCCGGCGGTCTTCTCGCTGATCCCCAGGGCTCTGGCGATCCGCGCGTTGGACATCCCGAGGGTGATCAGATCGAGCACCTCGTGCTCGCGCGAGGTCAGTTCTCCGCCGTTCCTCGGCCGGGGGCTCGTGCCGCCTCCCAGATCGCGCAGGAGCTGGGCCGCGAAGTCCATCTCCCGCGACGCACCCAGTGCGCGGAAGGCGGCCAGGGCGGCCACCGCCTCCTCCCGTGCCAGCTCGCGCGATCGACCCATCACTGATCGGGCCAGTGCGAGCCGGGCCAGACCGGCGTCCAGCGGCATAGCCAGAACGCCGAAGGCGCGCAGCGCCCGCCGGGCGCGCTCGGCGGCCGCGTCCCGGTCTCCGGCGGCCAGGGCGCACCGTGCCCCGGCGAGATCGGCACGCGCCGAGCCGAGACGCATCCCGGACTCCCCGGCGATCCGGTCGAGACCCGCGGTGGCGGCCTCCGCAGCCTCGAGGTCCCCGGCCGCCAGGCAGGCGTCGACGAGGGCCGCCAGCAGCTGAGCGGTGCGCACCGCGTGGCCCTCCGTCTCTGACAGGCCGCGCTCGAGCAGGGAGACGGCCACCTGCGGCCGCCCCTCGGCGATGTGGAGCAGAGCCAGGGCGCGCAGCGACGCGGGGTGCTCCTCGCGCCCGGACAGCAGCTGTTCCGCCTCGCGCAGGCGGCCCTGGTGGATCCGCAGCTCGGCCAGGGAGGCGAGGGCCGGGACGCTCAGCTCCGGAATGGACCGGGCATGGTCGGCCACGGCGGACTCCAGCGCGGCCTCGGCCTCGGTCCAGTGGCCCGTGGCGATCAGCACGTCGGCGTGCACGGTCCGGCAGACCCCCATGAGCGGTGCCGCACGGTGGGCCTGCGCGAAGGCCTCGACGTGCTCGCACCACTCCCTGGCCCGTTCCCACTCCTCGGCCTCGGCGCAGGCCGTGACCAGATGGCAGTAGGCCGAGCCCACGGTGTGGATGTTGCGGACCCGTCCCGCCGTGGCCGCAACCATGGCCTCCTCGAGCAGGCGCAGGCCCGGCTCCCGGTGGCCGGCGGTCAGCTCCGCGCGGCCGAGCAGGCTCAGCGCGAGGACCTCGAGGTCCTCCGCGCCGGTCTCCCGGCCGATGCGCAAGGCCCGTTCCGCCTGGGTTGCCTGGTCGTCGACGGACGTCGCCTGCTCGGCCCGCCCGATCGCCACCCAGCCGTGCCCGGTGCTCGTGGGGGTGCCGTCGACCACCCGCTCGGCCCGCGCGAGCCAGCCCCGCGCCGCGGACGGACGGCCGGCGATCATGTGTTGCTCGGACACCCAGGCCGCCACCCGGGCGGCGTCGTCGAACCGGCGCAGTGCCGCATACCCCGCGAAGGCCCGCTCTCGCCACTCGATGCCCTCGGCGACCCGGCCCTCGAACCACAGGGCGAGGCCCAGGCCCTCGGCGGCCACCGCGTCCCCGGCGGCTCCGTCGCCGGCCAGGACACGCTCGAAGACCAGGCGCGCGCCGGCCCAGTCGGACCGTTCGAGTGCCTCCGTGCCCTCGTGGATCAGGTCGCCCACCTGCGGCGAATCCATGCGAGCAGTATCCCACCGCGCCCGCCGCGTGGACAGGACACCGAGATCTGCTCACAGCAGATGACCCGCCCGTCGGCGTCCGTCCGGACCTAGCATGGGTTCATGAAGGACGTGATCCGCCCCACTCCGGCCTACCTCCCGGCTCCTGCGCCGCGGGAGCGTGCCGCGCCGCGAGCTCCCGTGGACCCGCTGTGGCGGTCGGTGCTGGGGATGTTCCTGCGCCGGCACCGCCTGGCGCAGGATCTGGCGCTGGCGCAGGTGGCCCGCACGGCCGGGGTCTCCACCCAGTACCTCTCGGAGATCGAGCGCGGGGTGAAGGACCCCTCCTCGGAGATCATCGCGGCGGTGGTCGGCGCCCTGGGGCTCGGCCTGGTCGACCTCACCGAGGGGACCACCGGCGTGCTGCTCGACAGCGCCCCGGCCGCCCGGACGGCTCCGGGCGGGCCGGTCCGCCTGGCCGGTCCCGTGGCCCTGGCCGTCTGAGCGCTCGCTCCGGCCCCGCCCGTCTCACCGGGACCGGTCCTCCCGCGGCGTCACCACCCGGTCCGCCACCCCGTAGCGCACCGCCTGCTCGGCCGTGAGCACAAGATCCCGGTCCGTGTCCTCGCGCACCTGCTCCGGGCTGCGCCCGGTGTGCCGGGCCAGGACCTGCTCCAGCTGCTCCCGGCTGCGGGCGATCTCCTCGGCCTCGAGGATGAGGTCCGGGATGGTGCCCTGGCCCTGCGCGGCCGGCTGGTGCAGCACCACCCGGGCGTGGGGCAGCACCGAGCGGCGTCCCGGGGCGCCGGCGGCCAGCAGCACCGCGGCGGCCGAGGCCGCCTGGCCCACGCACGTGGTCTCCACGGGTGCGCCCACGTGCTGCATGGCGTCGTAGACGGCGAGCATCGCCGTGGTCGACCCGCCCGGGGAGTTGATGTAGAAGCCGATCGGCTGGTCGGAGCCGTAGGAGTCGAGGTAGAGGAGCTGGGCGATCAGGACGTTGGCGACCCCGTCGTCGATCTCGGTGCCGAGGTAGACGATCCGCTCCACGAGGAGCCGGCTGAACACGTCCATGCTGCGCTCGCCGTTCGGCGTGCGTTCGACGACGTAGGGCACGGGGTAGCTGCTCACGACCCGACCCCCGCGGCGGCCGTGGTGGCGGAGCGGGGCCGCACGTCGTCGAGCCCGGCGATGACCCGGTCCACGAACCCGTAGGCGAGGGCCTCCTCGGCGGTGAACCAGCGGTCCCGCTGGGAGTCGGCCACGATCCGCTCGAGCGGCTGACCGGTGTGCTCGGCGATGAGCCCGAGCACGGTGTCCCGCGTGTGGCGCAGGTCCTCGGCCTGGATGGCGATGTCTCCGGCGGTGCCGCCGATGCCGGCCGAGCCCTGGTGCAGCAGGATCCGGGCGTGCGGCAGGGCGCTGCGCTTGCCCGGGGTGCCGGCCGAGAGCAGGAACTGCCCGGCGCTGCAGGCCAGTCCCATGGCGAGGGTGGACACGTCGTTGGGGATGATCCGCATGACGTCCATGATGGCGAGCATGGCCGGGACGGAGCCGCCCGGGGAGTTGATCCAGAGGGCGATGTCCCGCCGGGAGTCCTCGGCGGAGAGCAGCAGCAGCTGCGTGCAGAGCCGGTTGCCGGTGGCCTGGTCGAGCTCGGCCCCCAGCACGATGATGCGCTGCTCCAGCAGCCGGGAGGCGAGCTCGTCGTCGATCGGGGTCCTGGGTGGTGCGGTGGTGGTGTTCATGGGCCCAGCGTGGACCCGGGCGCTGCGCAGCGGAACCCGTTTCTGCTGTGCGCGGCTCTGCCCTGAGCGGCTCTGCTCTCAGCTCCGCTGAATCCTCGAGCGCCGGCCGGGCCGGACGTATGCTCGGAACCGGTCGGATCGAACCGGGCCGCCCCGTCGGGAATCCCGACGTCGGCGCCCCAGGGATGGAGACACGATGAGCACGCCCCCGCACCAGGACCCGCACTCCCCCACGCAGCCACCCGCGCCGCACGTGGCCGACAGCCACGACCTGATCCGCGTCCAGGGCGCGCGGGAGAACAACCTCCAGGACATCAGCGTGGACCTGCCGAAGCGCCGGCTGACCGTGTTCACCGGCATCTCCGGCTCCGGCAAGAGCTCCCTGGTGTTCGGCACCATCGCCGCGGAGTCGCAGCGGCTGATCAACGAGACCTACAGCACCTTCGTGCAGGGCTTCATGCCCACGCAGGCCCGGCCCGACGTCGACGTGCTCGACGGGCTCACCACCGCGATCATCGTGGACCAGGAGCGGATGGGCGCCAATGCCCGCTCCACCGTGGGCACCGCCACCGACGCGGACGCGATGCTGCGCATCCTCTTCAGCCGCCTCGGGCAGCCGCACATCGGCACGGCCAAGGCGTTCTCCTTCAACGTCGCCTCGATCAGCGGCGCGGGGGCGGTCACCATGGAGCGCGGCGGCAAGACCGTCAAGGAGCGGCGCAGCTTCAGCATCACCGGCGGCATGTGCCCGCGCTGCGAGGGCATGGGCTCCGTCAACGACTTCGACCTCACCCAGCTCTACGACGCGTCCAAGTCCCTCAACGAGGGCGCGCTCACCGTGCCCGGCTACAGCGCGGACGGCTGGTACGGCCGGATCTTCGGCGGCTCCGGCTTCCTCGATCCGGACAAGCCGATCCGCGACTACACCGAGACCGAGCTGCACGACCTGCTCCACAAGGAGCCGACCAAGATCAAGGTCGACAACATCAACCTCACCTACGAGGGGCTGATCCCCCGGATCCAGAAGTCGTTCCTGTCCAAGGACGTCACCGCGCTGCAGCCGCACATCCGGGCCTTCGTGGAGCGCGCCGTGACGTTCACCGCCTGCCCCGAGTGCGGCGGCACCCGGCTCAGCGAGGCCGCCCGGTCCTCGAGGATCCGCGGGATCAACATCGCCGAGGCCTGCGCGATGCAGATCAGCGACCTCGCCGCGTGGGTGCGCGAGCTGGACGAGCCGTCCGTGGCGCCGCTGCTCACGGCCTTGGGCGAGACCCTCGACTCGTTCGTGGAGATCGGGCTGGGCTACCTCTCGCTCAGCCGGTCCTCGGGCACGCTCTCCGGCGGCGAGTCCCAGCGCACCAAGATGATCCGCCACCTCGGCTCCTCGCTCACCGACGTCACCTACGTCTTCGACGAGCCGACCATCGGACTGCACCCGCACGACATCGAGCGGATGAACAGCCTCCTGCTGCGGCTGCGGGACAAGGGCAACACCGTGCTGGTGGTGGAGCACAAGCCGGAGACCATCGCGATCGCCGACCACGTGGTCGATCTCGGCCCCGGCGCCGGCACGGCCGGGGGCACCGTCTGCTACGAGGGGACCGTGGCGGGACTGCGCACCGGCGGCACCCTCACCGGGCGGCACCTCGACGACCGCGCCGCCCTGAAGTCCTCGGTGCGCACCCCCTCCGGAGCCCTGGAGGTGCGCGGCGCCGACACCCACAACCTGCGCTCCGTGGACGTCGACATCCCGCTCGGCGTGCTCACCGTGCTGACCGGGGTGGCCGGCTCGGGCAAGAGCTCGCTGATCACCGGCTCGGTGCTCGGCCGGGAGGACGTGGTGTCGATCGACCAGGGCGCCATCCGCGGCTCCCGCCGCAGCAACCCGGCGACGTACACGGGGCTGCTGGACCCGATCCGCAAGGCCTTCGCCAAGGCCAACGGGGTGAAGCCGGCGCTGTTCAGCGCCAACTCGGAGGGCGCCTGCCCGGCCTGCAACGGCGCCGGCGTCATCTACACGGACCTGGCGATGATGGCCGGTGTGGCCACCACGTGCGAGGAGTGCGGGGGCAAGCGGTTCCAGGCCGCGGTGCTCGAGCACACCCTGGGCGGGCGCAACATCGCCGAGGTGCTCGCGATGCCGGTCGAGCAGGCCGAGGAGTTCTTCGGCGCCGGCGATGCGCGGACACCGGCCGCGCACGCCATCCTGCACCGGCTCGCCGACGTGGGGCTGGGCTACCTCAGCCTCGGCCAGCCGCTCACCACGCTGTCCGGCGGCGAGCGCCAGCGGCTCAAGCTGGCCACCCACCTCGGCAAGAAGGGCGGCGTCTACGTCCTGGACGAGCCGACCACCGGTCTGCACCTCGCCGACGTCCAGCAGCTGCTGGGCCTGCTCGACCGGCTCGTGGACTCCGGCAAGTCGGTGATCGTGATCGAGCACCACCAGGCGGTCATGGCCCACGCGGACCGGATCATCGACCTCGGTCCCGGCGCCGGCCACGACGGCGGCCGGATCGTCTTCGAGGGCACCCCCGCCGAGCTCGTCGCCGACCGCTCGACCCTCACCGGCGAGCACCTCGCCGCCTACGTGGGCGCCTGACGCAGACTCCTCCCCGCGGTCCCGACGCGGCAGTGCCCCGTCACGACCGCGGCCGCCCCGTCACGCCCGTCCGACCCTCCGGCTCGGCCGCCGGGTGAGCCAGCGGCGGACGTCGCCGCAGGTCAGCGCAGCTTCGCCACGGCGCGGCGGTACGCGGTCCGGGCGGTGGCGGAGGAATCGACTCGCCAGTCCCGCTCCTTGTCCTCGTGGAACCAGATGACCCCGCGCACGTCCCCCTGCCGGGTGAGGTAGTCGAAGAGCTGGCTGATCCAGTCGGCCTTGGAGTGCTCCGGTGCGCGACCTTCGGCTGACGCCGTCTCCGTCACCACGATCGGCAACCGGGTCCCCAGGCCGCGGAGCTCCGCCAGGCCGGAGTCGAAGAGCTCCGCGGGCGTGGTCCAGGACAGCGGAGGCTCCGGCGACCCCCAGTTGTAGCCGTCGATGCCCAGGACGTCGACCACGTCCTCCCCGGGGAAGAAGTCGGCGAGCTGTGCACCCTCCGCGTCGGCCCCGGACGCCGGGATGTTGGGCGCCCAGCACCAGCGAACGTTGGCGGCCCCGGCCGCGGCGAACCGGTCGTGGACGTAGCGCCACGCCCGGACGTACTGGTCGGCGGTGTTGCCCTGAACGCCTGTCCCCCACGGGTACCAGTCGCCGTTCATCTCGTGGGCGAACCGCAGGACGACGTCGTGGCCCCACGAGGCCAGGGCGGCTGCCCAGGTGCCGATGCGGTGATCGTGGTCCCCGGCCGGCATCCGGGCCAGAGCGAAGGCCGGCTGGTGAGCGGCGTCCGCGGGCGCCGTGTCCATGGGCGGGGCGTACCAGGGCTCCCAGGTGAGGACGGGGGTGGCCCCCTGGGCCCGCACGGCGTCGAGGGCACCCAACGGTGGGGTCTCGTGGGTCCAGTCCCGGAAGAGCAGCATCCACTGGGGTGCAGCACCGATCATGGCGGTGAAAGCCGGCCCGTCATGCGGCCCGTGGGGCAGGAAGACCCCGTGCTCCAGCGGGTGAACGCGGTGATGGGGAGGGAAGGTCTCGATGGTGGTCCTGTCCGAGCAGGCGGTCATGAGGGCCGCCGTTGCTGCGGCGGTGAGGACGGAGCGTCGGGTCGGATGGCGGGTGTCCATAGTGGTGGGTGCCCAGCTCCTGGCGATTCTTGCCGGTGTGGCCCTACCCTGTTCACGGGGCACGGGGTGACATCAGTGGGCCTCGCTGCGTGCGGGCTCCTCCTCCGGGGTGAACCCGTCGTAGCGCACGGCCTTGATCAGCACGCTCAGCACCACGAGGTCGAACACCACCCAGGCGACGTTGACCAGGGTGCCGAGCGGCTCGTTCAGGCCCACCGCCAGACGGACGGTGCCGACGACTGCCGCCGCGGCGAGCAGGCCCATGGCGATCAGCTGAGGCCGGATCAGGTGCCAGTCGAGGCTGTTGCCCTCCTTCACCTTTGGGGTGACGGCGAAACCGAGCGGGCGTCCGAACCACACGTTGCGCGCGGCGGTGGTGCACGCCTTGATCCAGGTGGGGAAGAGGGCCAGGCTGTACTGCTGCCCCCGCCAGGTCTTCGCCCCCCGCCCGGCCACCGCGAACAGCAGCTGGTTGATGATCATGAAGGGGACGAACCGGATGAAGAAGTCCGTGCTGAGGCTGGTGACGGGCAGGACGCCGAACAGGAGGTAGATGATCGGCGCCGCGATGTAGACCACCGCGGCGAAGCCGGACAAGTAGCTCCACATGGTGGCGAAGTACATGAGGCGTTGAGTCCACTTCATGCCCCGCTTGGACAGGGGGTTCTCCCGCAGCAGCACCTGGATGGTGCCCTGGGCCCAGCGCAGGCGCTGGGTGAGCATGGTCTTGAGGTCCTCCGGGGCCAGGCCAAGGGCCAGGATCTCGTGGTGGTAGACGCTTCGCCAGCCCATGGCGTGCATCCGCATGGAGGTCGCCATGTCCTCGGTCACCGAGATCGTCGCCAGCGGCATGACCGGCTGCGCCTCGTCGCCGCGTTCCACGGAGATGGCGTCGAGCACCGCCTGCACGGACTCCAGGGCCCCGAGCGGGGACCACTCTCGGGCGGAGAGCTGCGCGACCGCTGACTCGACCTCCTCGGGGGAGAGGTGATCATGGCCGGCGTTCAGGCCCATCGCGGAGATCTCCGCCAGGTCCGCCTGCAAGGCCGAGAAGTCCGCGGCGACGAGCGCCTGGACGGCGTCGTCGACCGTGCGGCGCAGTTCGTAGGTGATCTCGCTGTAGGAGCGCCCGGCCTTCAGATCCGTCTGGGCCTTCCGGGTGGCCTGCTCCACCTCGTCGAGCAGCCGGGCGACCACCGGGTCGGCCGCCTGGGCCGACCTGCGCGCCCTGCGCACCGCCGAGCGCGAGCCCTTGAGCGCGCTGCGGATGTTGCGCTCCACTTCCTCCACGTAGCCGACCAAGCCCAGCTGCATGAGCGCCTCGCGGCGCAGGATCGCGTTGGAGCCGCAGAAGAAGGCGGCGTTCCAGCCGTCCTTGCCCTGCTGGAGCGGACCGTAGAACAGGGGCGCCTGGCTGCCGAGCGGATCCTCGTCGGGAACGTTGACGAAGTACTGCGGGGTCTGGACGAGGGAGACCTTGCGGTTGTTGAAGTAGCCGAGGGTCCGGTCCAGGATCTCGGGTTCCGGGATCTGGTCGGCGTCGAGGATGAGCATGAACTCGCCCTGGGTGAGCATCAGGGCGTTGTTGAGGTTGCCCGCTTTCGCGTGACGGGGCCGGTCCTTCCACTCCGCGCTGCGGGTGAGGTAGCCGATGCCGTGGGCCTCGGCCAGCTCCTGCAGCTCCTCGCGCGCCCCGTCGTCGAGGATCCACGTGGCGTGCGGATACCGGATGCGCTGGGCGGCGAGGGCGGTCTCCATGACCATGTCCAGCGGCTCGTTGTAGGTGGTGATGAAGACGTCCACGGTCATTCCCGGCGGAGCCGGCGGGGGCGTGCGCTCCTTGAGCCGCCACATCGTCAGACCGAACAGCATCACGTCGATCAGGCTGTAGGTCTCGGCCAGCACCAGCGGCACCGCGATCCACCACGCCGACCAGTTCAGGGACTCCATCCACCGCCATCCCACGTAGTTCACGCCGAGAATGACGGTCAGCACGACCAGCAGGCGAATCACGAAACGGTGCACATCATCTCCCCGGTGGTGTCCTGCGACGCGGGATCCCCTCCCACGGTCATCCAGCTTAGTGTGGTGCACGGCAGATGGTGACACGCAGTGGTCGTGCCGGGGCCACTCCAGGCCCGCACCGACGGTCGTTCCCCGTGGTGGTCGCCCGGTGGGCATGCCACCGGTTCTCCCCGGGCGGTGATCATCTGCTCGATACTGTGGTGCATGAGTCCCGGGTGGCCGGCGTCCCGGTGTCGCCCACCACTGATCCCACGACCGGGGACACCTGCGGAGGAAAGGAAAACCGTTGAACTTCACTGTGGAGGATGCTCCCGGCTACACCGTGGTCGCCGGCACCGGACGACTGAACATGGTGCAGGCACCGAGGCTGCGAGAAGTCGTGGCCCAGGTGGTCGCCGACGGCCATCATCACGTCGTCTTCGACATGGCGGGGGTGGAGTTCATGGACTCCTCCGGGCTCGGCGCCCTGATCGGCTGCCTGAAGCTCGCCCGGCAGGCCGGCGGCGACCTGCGCATCGCCGATGTGAACGACCAGGTGCGCATGGTGCTGAAGCTGACCGGCATGGACCGGGTGCTCACCCCCTACGGCTCCGCACAGGAGGCCTTCCCCGATGCCTGAGAGCCTGGCACGCCGGTCCCGCCGGGGGCCGGCGAGGGCCGAGACCGTCGAGGCGGTGCACCAGGACCTCGACAGCCTGTGGGCCGAGGCGGACTTCGTTCCGGAGACCGACAGGATGGCTTTCACCCTGGCGGTGCTCGAAGCCGCGACCAACGTCGTCGACCATGCCGAGCCCGCCACCGAGGCCGCCGTGGAACTCGAGGTCGACGTCACCGCCGCACCGTGCCGGCTCCAGGCGAAGGTCTACGAGATCGGTGCCGCTCCCGTCGACCTGGACCTCGAGGCCATCCCCGAGGCGGAGGAACTGGCGGAGTCCGGACGCGGCATCGCGCTGATCCAGGCTCTGGTGAGCACGGTGGTGTTCGAGCGCCACGGCGCCGACAACGTGTGGGAGCTGCGCCGGGAGTACCACGGGGACCAGCCGTAGCGTCGCCCCGACGACAGCGCAGGCCTCCACCGGCGCCCCGTCAGCGACGACTCGGCGAGCCCGCCATCACCAGCCCTGACCCGGCTCAGGCAACACGGCGCAGGGCCAGCACCGTCGTGTCGTCCTCGGCGACGGAGGAGTCGGCGTAGTCGCTGCACAGCGCCACGAGTTCCTCGGCAGTCGTCGCCAGGGTGTTCAGCACCGCAGCGGTGGAGACGGCCTCCTCGAGGTCGGCGAAGAAGTCCAGGAACCCGTCGGAGACCACCAGCAGCGTCTCCCCCGGCTGGAGGGTGTCGGTGTGGAGGTCCCAGGTCCAGTCCGGCATCACCCCCAGCGGTGGTCCGGAGGAGACCAGCTGACGCCAGGTCCCGTCGGGGCGCAGGATCAGCGCCAGGCCGTGGCCGGCGTCGATGTACCGGATCTCACCGCTGCGGGTGTCCAGCTGGGCGATGAACGTGGTGATGAACGCCCCGGCCTCCTCCAGCAGCGGCGTCAGCGCCCCGGCCGCGCGCGTCATCGCCTCGGGCGCGGCGTTGTACTGGAAGGTGCCGCGCAGGACTGCTCGGGCCGAGGCCGCCAGCAGGGCGGCCGGGATGCCCTTGCCCATCACATCGGCCACCATGATCTGCACCTGCTCTCCGAGCACCATCCAGTCGTAGAAGTCCCCGCCCAGCGCTCTCGCGGGCAGGCACCGCCCGGCAGCTTCGATCGTGGGGGTGGTGAGTCCGGCGCGGGGCATCAGCATCTGCTGCACCTGCTCGGCCCGCTCCATCTCCTGGGCCGCGGCCAGCTCGCGTTCGACCCACCCGGCCATCTCGCCCAGCAGGCGCCGCTCCCGCTCGTCCAGTTCCCTCGGGTGGTCGTCGACCAGACACAGCGACCCCACCGGTTCCCCACCGGGGGCGTGCAACGGGTGCCCTGCGTAGAAGCGCACCGGGTCCGGCGCGGTGATGAAGGAGCTGCCGGTGAACCGCTCGTCGGTCACCGCGTCCGGCACGACCAGCAGCTCGTCGGCCTCCACGGTGCGGGCGCACAACGAGTCGGTGCGCGTGGCGTGGACCAGTCCGTCCAGACCGGTCTCGGCCTTGGTGAACTGCCGGCCGGTGTCGATGAGGTTCACCGCAGCGGCCTTCACCCCGAAGACCTGCTGGGCGATGCGCACCACCCGGTCGTAGCGCTCCTCCCGCGGCGTGTCGAGGATGTTCAGCGCGTGCAGGGCGCGGACCCGGGCTTCTTCCTCCGACGTCTCAGTTTCCACTGTCATGTCCCCTACGCTACCGACCCACCCTGTGTGCCGGCGGCCCTGACCCCGGACCGACGGTGCTGTCGTTCCGGGCCACGCACGGGCATGGCCGTGCTCCAGGGCCAGGTCACACCACAGGAGAGCGAGACCGGCCGGGCGCGAGTCCTGGAGACGGTGGGCACTAAGGAGCTCGCCGAGGACAGGCCTTTCGTCATGGAGATCTCCCTGGCCGGAGGCATCGCCTTCCGGGAGCTGGACTTCGCCCCCGAGCCCGACGGGATGATCTTCGACCCCGCCCTGGACATGGCGTCCGCCGCCGGCCAGTTCCCGTCCTTCGAGTCGGAGCCGTTCGACCTGCCGATGTCACTGCTCGGCTTCGACCGGCCGGTCACGGTGCTCTCCGGGGACCGCGACCTGCGCACCCCGCGACCGATCGCGGAGCGGACCGCCGCGCTGCTGCCCGACGCCGTCCTGGTGCCGGCCCCGGGAGTGAGTCACAGCGCACCGGACACCCACCCGGCGCTGCTGCGGGCCGTGACGACCGCTGTGCGGGACGCACGTCACCGGCAGCTGCCGTCCCGCTCCGCGGAACTGGCCCGGCTCCCCCGCGAGGGCGGTTCCTCCGTGTGGCTCCAGGGGATCGTCCGGGCGCACCTCGGGGCAGACCGATGGCGCACCGCCCCCCGCGCCGCTCCGATCCCCCGCACCTGACCCGGCCGTACCGGTTCGACCACGCCCCACCGTGAGTGGAAATTCTTCGGCAGTGTTCGGTCAGCAGGCATCAGGGCTCCTCGCGAACGATCGCTTCACAGCCTGATCATCGCCCATGTGACCAGGAACCCGTTCTTCGTGACGGCGTGGCCGATCTGAACTCCATGGAGAAATGGTCTCCGCAGTTCGAGTTCGGGGGTAGCCAGGCCCGCCGGTCGGTGACGATCATGGACGCCATCGCCCGGCCGAGAGCCGCCGCGAGACTGGTCAGCGACCAGTTCTGGACGTTGCTGGAACCCTGGAATCCTCCGACTCCGCCGGCGGAGAACGGGCGGACCGGTCGCCCTCGTGTCGATGACCGTGCCGCACTGCAGAAGATCCTGTTCGAGTTCGAGACCAGCATCGGGAGGGAAAAGCCCCCGGCCGAACGGGGCTTCGGCTCGGGGAGCACCTGCTGACGCCGATGACGTGCCTGGCGAGCAGCCGGGGTGTGGGACAAGTTCCACATGACGCACCGCTGCGACCATTCTGGCGATTTCCCTCAGCCGCACCCGGCGCATGCCTCGGAGGGACTCATGACATCGTCTCTCAGGCCCGATAAGGACACTTGCTCGGATCCGTCCACAGGTAGTCGTAACAGGGGTCGGTCCGGTGCCATTCGCCAGCTACCCCACCAAAAGGAGCTCCTGGCATGGGGCCGATGATCAGATCACGTGTTCCTTCTGCATTTTCCCGGAAACAGACTTCCCCAGGGCCAGGGTTGCAGCCGCTCCCGGTCAGTTCTGAAGGATACTGACTCCAGTCGACGACGGGGTTGGTTTCGTCGATCACTCCGTCCTCATTGGTGTCGAACACGAAGAAGTCTGGCAGATGGTTCAAAGGGCTGTGGGACGGGTATGCGATCGTGGAGAAGTCGTACCCGTAAGCGTCAGGGCAGGAATTCTGATCCAGATCAATCCACAGAACGGTCAGCCCGTCCTTCGTCACGAAATTCGCGTCCCAGACGTTGTCCGGCTGTCCGTTAGGCCCTGTGCGGTCCAATACGGTGGGATCAACATCCACAGTCCCGTCCATGTCGTACATGTCATACGGGGAATAGCACGGCCCCGCCGAAGGACGTGCAACCGTAGGTGCGCTCCACGCCGCACCAGCCTGGGCCAGCGGTATGACTGTGGCAGCCATGATGGCAGAAATCACCCATCCGGCTCGAAATGGATGAGTCATCTTCGGTACCTCCCAATGTTTACTGTGAGCGGCGTGGCCGTGCTGTCTTCATGGACGGGCCGACGCCTCGCGTTGCGACGTCCTTGGAGATAGGCAAGGCGGTAAAGGACGCAGGCATCGGGCGCCTACCCTTTGTAGATCGGAGAAGCGAGTGCATAGTCGTTGCAACCGCGCAAGCCATTGTTGTACCCGTGATTCACCGCGATGCTGCGTTCTTGGATGGTCCCGTGAGTGCGTTTCACATCATTTTCATCCGCTGCGATTTCCCGCAGGATCCCACCCACGTCGACCAGGTCGTCCGGGTACTCGAGGACCTTGGACATCTCGGCCGAGTAAATCCAGGCACCCGCGACGCAGTCGGCCTGGTTTTCCCGATCGACACCTTCCGTCAGGGTTGTGGGTGCAGGGATTTGCATGACGACCTGCAAATGATGACCCCACTCATGTGCGTAGGCCATGGCTGGGGCCGCATCGCCAATGTTGTAATACCTCCACAGGGAGTCCTGCCCTATGTAGATCGAGCGGTCTGCTCCACAATAATAGTAGGCCTGACTGTCGTACGGCGCGTTCCCGTTCCCGTCCGGGGAGGTGCATGGTGAGAACCCAGTCTCGCCTGCCGGAATGTAGTAGACATTGGCCGGCTTGTTCTCCGCCCCATAAAGGTTCTCGAATACGGGGTCGACAAGCTGCATGACATGGCTCAAAAACGTTTCCATGTCCGCATAGGAATGGCATCCCTCATGAGACCCTGTCGGGCAGGGGGCTGTTGGTGCGACGGGTCCCGGCAGAAGGCTGGACGCGGCATAGGACGATTGAAATTCCGAGGGGGTCACCCTTTCCATGGTGGTGGGTTGTCCCCAGCTGCCCGTGCTGGTGGAAGCCAGGATGGCGCCGGCAAGGAGCCCTGCGGCAATAGATCGACGACTGAAAGGCATGGTGCGGCCCTGCGATTCATAAAATCCTGTGCATGAATATTTTTGCGCATCGGTGCGGCTGGCTGTCGCATGTGCGTCATGCTGACGGCGGCATCCTACGATACGCCTACCGTAAATGCTCAGGGGTACGTAATTCGTCTGTTCACCTTCTGAAACGGACACATTTCCGCATCTGCATGCTCCAGAATGATTTGCAGTATGCAATTGTCCTAGTCGCGATCGTGCATGCACCAATTTTGCGCACTTCGACGTGGATAGTGTTACAGAGTCTTAAGTTCCCTGACGGGAGATGCGCAGAATACACACGCCGGTGAGGCAGCGTGATACCTGTGCGCCTATGCCCCGCGAGGCGCGCTACGGGGCCGTGGGCACGCGTTCTGCGTAGCGCCGCTCCCAGGCGAGGATCGCGTCCGTGGCCTCGAACAGCTCGTCCGCCATCTGCTGGAGCACCGCGTCCTCCTGGCGGTAGGGGTCGATCACGTCGTTGCGCTCGGGGTGGCGCACCGGCACCCGCTGGCGCAGCCTCGGCGCCTGCTGGACCAGCCACGCCCAGCGCTCGGCGCGGTCCGCCGGCACGGCACGGTCGAGCTCCGGGTCGGTGGAGAGGTACAGCAGGATCCGGGCGAACTCCCGCAGGGTGAAGACCTTCTTCAGCAGCCGCGGCGATTGCTGGAGCACCGGCTGGGTATGCTCCCGGGCCATCACGAGCACCAGGTCGACGTCCCGCAGCACGTCCGGGGTGACCTGCCGGGCCCGGTGCGCGGCGGCGGCCTCGAGTCCGCGGTCCTGGGCCAATTTGCCGACCCGCTGCTCGAAGCCCTCGTCCACCAGCGCGTGCATCCCGGCGCTCGTCACCTCGAAGCCGCCGGGCGAGATGCCGTTGAGGCCGTGGTCGAGCTCGACCGCCGCCATGGGTGAGCGGCACACGTTGCCCGTGCAGACCGTCAGGATGCGCGTGGGGGCCATGGTTCTCCTCTGGGGGGTCGAGTCCGGTTCATCGTATCCGGGACGGAGCCCCGAGCAGGCTCTTCGCCCACCGACCGGGTTCGCGCCGCTGACAGGAGTCGGGGCGCCGCCGGTCCGTCGTCGTTGTACCCGGAACGAAATCACTACGCGCAGAGAGGTACGGGCGCGTAACACGGCCCGTCGTTATTGTTTATTTATGCAAACGCGCCTTTATACTCGACGTGGCTCCGAGGATCTTCCCCCCATCCCGATGGCCTTGCACGAGTCGTTCCCCCCAACGATCCATGCGAGTTAGGCGTTCCAGCGTGAAAGCAACCCCCCGAATGACGCTGCCCGCCGCCATCACGGCGGCGGTGCTGGCCATCACCACACTGACCCCGGTCGCGGCCCTGGACGAGGCCACCACCACCCGATCGACCACCCTCTCCGAGGAGCGGCAGGGCAACCTGGTCTCCAAGGTCGTGGAGTCCGGCGGCGAGATCGTCTCCACCCTGGTGGACGGGACCACCGGCGAGGCCGTCCTTCCCGACCCGGCGCGTGCCGGCACGCAGCCGGCCGCAGGCGACCCCCACGGTGGCGCCGTGATGGGGCAGTGGGCCAAGTCCGACAACCACTTCGAGCAGCTGGCCGCGAGCTCCGCCCGCACCGCCGACGAGCTCTCCGGCAACACCGACGACGACGCCGGTGCCGGCGCTCCGGACGGCGACACCGCGGAGGAGGCCGTCGCAGGGGTCGCGTCCGCCGATCCCCTCGGCGCCGCCGCGTCCTGGGCCCCCAGCGGCATCAAGGGCACGGACGTCTCCAACTGGCAGCCGTCCCTGAACTGGACGAGCCTGTGGAACCAGGGCTCGCGCTTCGCCTACGTCAAGACCTCCGAGGGCGACAGCATCCGCAACAACCTCTTCGCCCAGCAGTACGCCGGCGCGGGAGCGGTGGGCATGTACCGCGGCGGCTACCACTTCGCCATCCCCACCCGTGACTCCTCCGGCACCAAGCAGGCGGACTACTTCCTCAACAACGGCGGCGGCTGGTCCGCGGACGGCAGGACCCTGCCCGGCCTGCTCGACGTCGAGAACAACCCTTACCCCTCCCTCTACGGCAACCAGTGCTACAACTTCAGCCAGTCCGAGATGGTCAGCTGGATCCGCGACTTCTCCAACCGGTACAAGTCCCGCACCGGGCGCCTGCCGGCCATCTACACGAACTACTACTGGTGGCGGGACTGCACCGGCAACTCCACCGCGTTCAACGACCACCCGCTGCACATCGCCTCCTACGGGGCCGCGCCCCTGAACCCCGGGGGCTGGTCCACCTACGACTTCTGGCAGTACACCGACGCCGGCTTCACCGAGAAGATCGACGCCAACGTCTACCGCGGCAGCGCGGCGCAGCTCCAGGACCTGGTGCGCAACCGCTACTACAAGCCCCTCGGCGGCAAGGCACCGGCCGGCACCACGACGCCCCCCACCCAGGTGGCCCCCGCCGGCTACGTGGTCAAGGGCGGCATCGGCAACCAGTACCGGGCCCTCGGCGGGTCCTCGGTCTTCGGCACGCCGACCATGAACGAGCGCGGCGGCCTGGTCAACGGCGGCGTGTACCAGCGGTTCTCCAAGAACTACACCTTCTACTGGAGCTCCCCCACCGGGGCGTGGCCCGTGAACTTCAACGGTGCCATCGGCCGGAAGTTCACGGCGAACCGCTACGAGAACGGCTTCGGCTACCCCACCACCCGGGAGATCACCGGGCTCACCGGCGGCGGCGCCTATCAGGTGTTCCGCAGCGGGAGCGCCGTGACCAAGGTCCTGTGGAGCCCGGCCACCGGCGCCCAACCCGTCCGGGAGACCAGCGGGATCGGCGGGGCCTGGAAGCGCGGCGGCTACGAGCACGGCTACGGCTACCCCTCCACCCCCGAGGTCGGCGGTCTGGTGAACGGCGGCGCGTACCAGCTGTTCCGCAACGGCAACGACGTCCACAAGATCCTCTGGAGCCCCGGCACCGGCGCCCACGCCGTGAAGGAGAACAGCGCGATCGGCCGGGAGTGGAAGGCCGCGGGCTCCGAGCGCGGCTACGGCTACCCGACCACGGGCGAGTACCGCTACGGCACCGAGGTCCGCCAGAAGTTCTCCAAGAACTTCACCGTGCACTACTCGACCACCACGAAGAGGACCTGGGTCACCCGATGAGCAACGCCAAGCACCGCGCCCCCGCGCGCACCCGCACGCCCGGCCGCCTGGCGCTGACCGCGGCGGCCCTGGCCCTGGCGGTCCCCGCCACCGGGATCCTCACGGCGGCCCCGGCCGCCGCGGCGACCTCGGACATCGTCACCGTCTCCTCGAGCACCCGCTCGGCCGACACCCAGCGGCTGCTCGACCTGATCAACGCCCACCGCAAGGCCAAGGGCCTCACCCCAGTGAAGTACTCGGCCACGCTCTCCCAGATCAGCCAGGAGCAGTCCAACCGCCTGGTCCGCGAGGAGGTCATCGACCACACGGACGACTTCTGGAAGGACAAGCGCGCCGGCAACTGGGACGCCGTGGGAGAGATCCACTCCGTGTCCTGGCAGGGCACCGTGACCGAGCTCATGACCTGGTGGAAGGGCTCCAAGGCGCACAACAAGGTGCTCACCGACCCCGACATGGACGTCATCGGCATCGGCCTGACCTACGTGGACGGACAGCTCGCCGGGAACAAGCAGGGCTGGAAGCTGGTCGGCACCGTGGGCTCCTACGGCTACCCCGCCGGCCAGGCCCCCGCGGACGCCCGCACCACGGTGGGCACGGTCCCGACGACGGCGCCCACCGCGCCGATCACCTCCGCCGGGTACGAGGTGCGCGGCGGGATCGGCCGCCAGTACCACGCCCTGGGCGGGGCCGCCGCCTTCGGCGCCCCCACCATGAACGAGCGCGGCGGCCTGGTGGGCGGCGGCGCCCTGCAGAGCTTCGCCAAGAGCGCCACGTTCTACTGGAGCGCCGCCACCGGCGCCTGGCCGGTGCGCTTCAACAGCGCCATCGGCCAGAAGTACGCCGCCGCCGGGTACGAGCGCGGCTACGGCTACCCCAGCGGCCAGGAGCGCGGCGGCCTCACCGGCGGCGGCGCCTACCAGGTGTTCCGCAGCGGCGCCACGGTGCACAAGGTGCTCTGGAGCCCCCGGACCGGGGCGAAGGCCGTGAAGGAGAACAGCGCGATCGGCCAGCGGTGGAAGTCCGCCGGCTACGAGCGGGGCTACGGCTACCCGAGCACCGACGAGTACCGGTACGGCTCCGAGGTGCGCCAGCGGTTCTCCAACGGCTACACGGTGCACTGGTCCTCGATCACGAAGCGGACCTGGGTCACCCGCTGACGCCGGCTCCGCCGACCGGCCCTCCCACTGCCTCCGGGCAGCGGGAGGGCCGTCCTCGTTGCGCACAACGACATGCCCGGCGAGCGGAGCCGTGGCTTGCACCTGCATCTGCATCTACACCTGCCACGACGATGCGCAGAGCAGGCCGTGCACGTGTCACAAACCGGCGAATCCGAGCCGGACTCGACGTAGAACTTGTAGTCCGGATGACCCACACGAAGTAGTGCCCAGGCGAATCACCTGTTTTCGAGATGGCCGGTTCCACAATGCTTACCTGGCGCGAACTTATGCAGCTCGGCCTAATACTGCAACGACAGTTTGTGACCTCTGCGTTTGTAGTGGCCGGCACGGGCGCGTGCTTGACTGGTGCGCCG